>NZ_JALHLF010000086.1 GCF_022832435.1 Novosphingobium organovorum
GGCTTCGCCCGCCGCGCGCAGCACGCGCTCGGCGCGCGCCAGCCAGGGCCGGTCGAGCATGCCACCCTTCCAGCCGATCGCGCCCTGCCCCGGCTGCGCGGCGAACAGCGCGACGATTTCGCGCGCTTCGGCAATCTCCTCCGCGCTTGGCCGGAACGCGGCGTTGATGACCGGGACTTGCGCGGGGTGGATCGCGAGCATCCCGCGATAGCCATCGCGCCGGACCTTCTCGGCGCGCGCCTTGAGAGCCGCGAGGTCGCGATAGTCGGCGCAGATCGTCTCGATCGCGGGCACCCCGGCGTTGGCCGCACCGAGCAGGCACAGGCTGCGCGCCAGTTCGTAGGTAAAGGTGTAAGCCCCCGAAGCCGCGCGGTTCGCCGAAGCGCCCAGCGAATCGGCCAGATCCTCCGCCCCCCAGGTCATCGCCGCCAGACGCGGCGCGCCCGCATAGTCCCCGCAATGGAACATGCCCCGTGCGGTTTCGGTGACGAGCGCGATGACCGGCGTGGACCCCCGCGCGATCCCGCCCGCCACCTCGAGCGCGGACAGATAGTGATCGAGCCGTTCAAGATCGGCCGGGCCACTCGCTTTGGGCAGCATGATCCCGCCCGGCCGCCGCGGCACCACGGTGGCCAGATCGCGCAGCGCGGTATCATCGGGTGCATCGAGCGGGTTGATGCGCACCCACAGCCGCGCCCGCGCTGCCTCGTGCGCGTCCAGAAAGCCCGCGACCAGCGCGCGCGCGGCGTCCTTGGCCACAGGGGCTACGGCGTCCTCGAGGTCGAGCAGGACGATGTCCGCCTCCCCTTCGAGCGCCTTGGCCATCTTGCGTTCGCTATCGCCGGGCGCAAAGAGCCACGAGCGCATGGGCAACGCTACGCCGGACAGACGGGACGGGGGGGATTGGGGCAACGGGCATCCTCTCGATCCAACGGGGCGTGTTCGCCCTCACGGTTCCGGCCGCCACGATGCACCCGCACGGCGCGGCGCGCAACCGCGGCCCGGCTTACCCCAGCGCCAGCGGCCAGGGGCGCTGTTCGGGCCGCGCCTTCTCGTACCAGCGCGAGGCGCGCAGCACGTCCATGTCGGCAAAGCGGCGCCCGACGATCTGGAGGCCGATCGGCAGCCCTTCACGGGTATAGCCGCAGTTGATCGAACTCGCGGGCTGTTCGGTCATGTTGTAGGGCACGGTGAAGCCGATATGCTCGAACGGGCGCATCGGATCGTTGGTCGGCGAGGGCAGCTCGGCGGCGAAGGCGGGCATCGGCGCCACCGGGGTCAGCAGCAGGTCGTAGGCCTGGTAGGCCCGCCCGCGCTCGCGCATCTGCATGATCTGGTCGAACCCGGTGTAGACCGAAAGCCCGTCATAGCCCGCCGCAGGTTCGACCCACTCGCGGATATAGGGCAGAATTTTGGCGTAACGCTCGGCCGGAAGCTGGCGGGTTTCCTCCCAGAAGCGGGTGCGCCAGAAGCGGTCGAGCCCGTCGAGCATCTGCGGCGTCATGAAGGGATCGACCGGCTCGACGATCGCCCCGCCCGCCTCGAACAGCGCGGCCGCCGCCTCGATCGCGGCGACGACTTCCGGCTCGGCAGCCGCGCCGCAGCCCGCATCGAGCATGAGCCCGACGCGCAACCCCGTCACATCCGCATCGAGATCGAGCCAGGGCAGGTCCTGCGGTGGCAGGTCCATGAAATCGCGCGGATCGGGCAGCGAGAGCACGCTCATCATCAGCGCCGCGTCGGTCACCGTGCGGGTCATCGGCCCAGCCACGCGCCCGATGTAGGGCGGATCGATCGGGATGCGCCCATTGCTCGGCTTGTGCGCGAAGACCCCGCACCAGCCTGCGGGCAGACGCACCGAACCGCCGATGTCGGTGCCCACGTGAAACGGCCCGTAGCCCGCCGCCGCCGCCGCGCCCGCCCCCGCGCTCGACCCGCCGGGGTTGCGCGTGGTGTCCCAGGGGTTGCGCGCCAGCTTGTGAAAGCTCGAAAGCCCCGAGGACAGCATTCCGTAATCGGGCACGGTGGTCTTGGCGACGAGCACGCAGCCCGCCTCGCGCAGCCGCGCCGCGGGCGGGGCATCGGCGGTCTGCGGGGTCATGTCGGCCGCCGCGGTGCCTACGGGCTTGGCCATCCCCTCGGTCGCGATGAGTTCCTTGAGCGTGACCGGAATCCCGTCGAGCGGGCCGAGCGGGGTGCCCGCCCGCCAGCGCGCCTCGGATACGCGCGCGCCGTCAAGCGCCTTTTCCGCGTCGAGCCCCCAGGTGGCGCAGAGCTGTGGTTCGAGCCGCTCGACGCGCGCCAGGACCTGTTTCATGACCTCGAGCGGAGACAACGCCCCGCTGGCAAAGGCGGCGCTCAGTTCGGCGCCGCTCAGATCGGCAAGCTGTTCGGTCATCGGCAATTCCTGGTTTTGGTGCGACACGCAGGCGAAAGACGGCGCGGACGGCAAGGACCGCGCGAAACGATCACTCCATCACGGGCATGACATAGGCGCTGCGCGCCGAAGGCGCCGCATCGGGCTCGGGCCAGCGCTGGGTCACCGTCTTGACGCGGGTAAAGAAGCGGAAGGCGTCGAGCCCGTACTGGTTGTGGTCACCAAAGGCCGAGCGCTTCCAGCCGCCGAAGCTGTGGTAGGAGACCGGCACCGGGATCGGCACGTTGATGCCGACCATGCCCACTTCGACCTCGGCCGCGTAAGCGCGCGCGGCGGCGCCATCGCGGGTGAACAGCGCCACGCCGTTGCCGTACTGGTGGCGGCTGGCCAGCCCGATCGCCTCTTGGAGCGTGTCCGCGCGCACGATCTGGAGCACCGGGCCGAAGATTTCTTCCTGGTAGGTGCGCATTTCGGGCCGGACATGGTCGAACAGCGTGGGCCCGACGAAAAAGCCCGCCTCGTGCCCCTGGAGCGAAAAGCCGCGCCCGTCGACGACCACTTCGGCGCCCTCTTGTTCGCCAAGGTCGATATAGCCTTCAACCCTGGCCTTGTGCGCGGCGGTGATGACCGGGCCATAGTCCGCGTCGGGATCGGTCGAGACACCGACGCGCAAGCTGGCGATCGCGGCGACCAGCTTCGTGCGCAGCGCCTCGGCGGTGGCCTCGCCCACCGGCACGACGACCGGCAGCGCCATGCAGCGCTCTCCCGCCGAACCGTAGGCGGCGCCCATGATGTCGCTCACCGCGCGGTCGAGATCGGCGTCGGGCAGGACGATACCGTGGTTCTTCGCCCCGCCCATCGCCTGCACCCGCTTGCCCGCCGCGCAGCCGCGCGCGTAAACCGCCTGCGCCACGTCGGACGAACCCACGAAGCTCACCGCCTTGATCGCGGGATGATCGACCAGCGCCTCGACCAGCGTGCGGTCGCCCTGCAGCACCGCCAGGATGCCGTCGGGAAGCCCCGCCTCGCGCGCCAGTTCGGCCAGCCGCAGCGCCAGTGAAGGGGCGCGTTCGGAGGGCTTGAGGATGAACGCGTTGCCGCACACGATCGCAGGCGCGGCCATCCACAAGGGGATCATCGCGGGGAAATTGAACGGGGTGATCCCCGCCGCGATGCCGAGCGGCTGGCGCATCGAATAGACGTCGATCCCCGGCCCGGCGCCATCGGTGTATTCGCCCTTGAGCAGATGCGGCGCACCGCAGGCGAATTCGACCACGTCGAGCCCGCGCTGGATGTCGCCGCGCGAATCGGCCAGCACTTTGCCATGCTCGCGCGAGATGATCGCGGCCAGCTCGTCCATGTGCGCCTCGATCAGCGCCTTGAGGTTGAACATCACGCGCGCGCGGCGCTGCGGGTTGGTCGCCGCCCAGGTGGGCTGGGCGGCCTTGGCCGCCGCGATCGCGGTGTCGAGGTCGGCGAGCGAAGCCAGCGCGACTTCGGCCTGTACAGCCCCGGTGTTGGGANTTGGTCGCCGCCCAGGTGGGCTGGGCGGCCTTGGCCGCCGCGATCGCGGTGTCGAGGTCGGCGAGCGAAGCCAGCGCGACTTCGGCCTGTACAGCCCCGGTGTTGGGATCGAACACCGGGCTCGTCTGCGTGCCGGTTCCGGCAAAGGGGCTCCCGCCCAGATGGTGGGCGATGATCGGCGTGGTGGTCATGATGCGTGCCTTGATTAAACCGGGAGGGGCGAGGCGGCCGGCGTGCGGCGCTTCAGGCTTTGGATAACGGAAAGACCCGCGCGCCGGGGCGCGAGCGCGGTAACGCCCGCCAGGACGAGCGCGTTGAGAACGAGGCCGACCAGCCCCAGGTTCACGTCGAAGAACGTGAGCCCCGCGCCGCGCATCGCCAGCACCAGCGCATCGCCCGCCAGGATGCCCGCGATCACCGCGCGCGCGGGCACCCGCGCCACCAGCAGCGCGGCAACGAAACCGGGCAAGGGCTGGACGATGCCGAAGTAGAACACGTTGTTGAGCGTGGCGATCAGCGGTGTCCCGGTTTCCGCGCCGACCATCGAGAGGACGAGGAACAGCGCAATCACCACCTTGGACCAGAATTGCTGCGCCGCCCCGCCAAGGTCGGGAATGATGTTGCGGGTGATGAGCGGGCCGATCGCCAGGCACACGCTGCTCAGGATCACCAGACCCGACAGCGCGACCGCGGCCATGACCAGCCCCACCAGCCATGAGGGCAACAGCGCGATGGCCGCGGCCAGGAACACGAAATCGGGCTTTTCGGGCGTGATCCCGTGGCCTTGCGCGTAATAGGCCACCGCCATGAGCAGCGGGAACATCAGCATGTAGAGCGGGGCGGCGATCTGCGCGCGCTGGATCGCGCGCGGGCTGCGCGCGGAAAAGATGAAGGCCCAGTTCTGCGGGATCATGGTAAAGCCCACCGCCTGAAGCACGATGGTGGTGAGCGCGAAGGTCATCCCCGGCGCGGCGACCGGCGAAGGCACCGCGGCGGGCCCTGCCAGCGCTTCGGGCGCGGTCATCACCCCGCCCTTCCACAGCGCGATCGCGGCCCCGCCCACGAGCAGGATCGAGCCCATCATCAGCACGTCCTTGAGCACCGAGACGAAAGCCGAAGCCCGCAGCCCCGCAATCACCACGTAAGCGAACACGAGCCCCCCCGCGAGCCCCGTCAGCACGAGCGAAGGCGCGCCGGGCGCGAGCCCGTTCAGCACCAGCTTCAGGCCCAGGAACTGCATCGTGCCGATCGGCAGCAGCAGCATGATCGCGCTCGCCGCAATCAGCAGTTCGAGCACGCGACTGTCATAGTGGGCGCGGAAGAAATCGGGGATCGTCGCGCAGGAATAAAGCGCGCCCGCGCGCCAGATCCAGGGCCCGGCGAAATAGAGGCAGGGCGCGGCCATCAGGATATAGCCGAAGAACCACAGCACGAAACCTTCACCGCCGGCGAAAACGCCGCCCGGAAAGCCCAGCATCGTGGCGATCGAGTACGTCTCGCCAACCGAGAGGAAGAAGAACAGGATCGCGCCGAACTGGCCCGAGGCGGTGAAGAATTCGCGCGCGTCGGGATGATCGTGCCCGCGCCGCGACCACAGCGCGATGCCGAGCGAAAGCACCATAACGGCAAGGAAGGTCACCAGCATGGCCGTTCAGCCCTCCCCATCATCGATCGTATCGGTGCGCGTCTCGTCCGATGCGCCGCCGGTCAGGTGCCAGCACAGCGCCAGGCAGGCGCTCGTCACCGGCGCGCAGGCAAACAGGCACCACGAGGCGAGCGAAATGCCCAGCAACCGCCCCGCATCGGCGGGCACCAGCAGCGCCGCCGCCGCGATCAGCCCCAACGGCAGCGCCAGCCCGACCAGATAGGCCCAGCCCGGCGTGGGGCGCGAGGGCAGCGAGACCGGACGCTCGGCAGGGGGTTCGATCACGCGCCGATCACCCGGCCTTGAGCGCGGCGAAGGTCATCACCTCCGCTCCCGGCGGGGAGCTGGCGGTGAACACGCCGCGCGCGATGGCGCGCGAGAGCGTGTCCGCCGCCGCCGCGCCGGCGCGCAGCACGGCGATTTCGCGCATACCCTCGACCGGGCGCCTGGCGGTGGCGATGGCGAAGACGACATCCCCGTCGAAGGGCGTGTGGATCGGGCGGATCGCGCGCGCCATGCCGTCCTGCGCCATCATCACCACGCGCTTGAGTTCGGAGGCGGTGAGATCGAGGTCGGTCGCAATGCAGGCGATGGTGGTGTTCTGGCGCGCGGCGGGCGCCTTGGTGTAGCCCCATTCCTCAGGCCCCACGCGCCGTGTCGAGGGCAGCGCGCCGCCGAACTCGTCCCCGATCTCGAACGGCGCGGCCCAGAACTGCTTCGAACCCGGCACCACGGTCGATCCCATCGAGTTGACCGCGACGATCGCGCCCACGGTTGCCCCGTCGCTCGTCACGCACGAGGCCGAACCGAGCCCGCCCTTGAGCCCGCCCGACATCGCGCCATAGCCAGCCCCCGAGGTGCCGAGCGCGAACGAGGGACCTGCGGCGGCCAGCGCGGCGGCGCCCAGCGCGCGGTAGGGCGGACTGGTGCCCCACTTCTTGTCCCCGCCATTGGCAAGGTCGTAGAGGATCGCGGTCGGCACGATGGGCGAGACCGGCGCGTCGTTGTGCGCCATCGAGCCATAGCCGATGCCCTTCGCGCCCAGCTCCGCGGCCACCCCGTCGGCCGAGGCGAGGCCATAGACCGACCCGCCCGACAGCACGATCGCGTTGGCCGAGTGGACGAGGTTGTAGGCTTCGAGCGCATCGGTTTCGCGCGTGCCCGGCCCGCCCCCGCGCACGTCGACCGCTGCGGTCGAAAGCCTGTCGGCGAGGATCACGGTGACCCCGGTGCGCACCTTGGGGTCCTGCGCGCAGCCCACCGAAAGCCCGGCGACATCGGTGATGAGGTTGCGCGGCCCGGTGCGCACGGCGGGCGCTTGCGGTGCAGCCGCCGCGGCGGCACGCGCCACCATCGGCGCTGCGATCATCGCCCCGGCCAGGCCGCCAGCGCCCATGAGAACTTTGCGTCGATCCATCGCGGCCCCCGAACCCTTTTCGTGAAGTGGATGGCCCGTTCCGGCGAAGGCGCGGCCGGACCTTGCGGGGAAATAGAACGGCAATGCTGCTTCGCGACAAGGGTGTTTTTTGCAACGCATCCGATAGGAAATATTGAACAGGGCAAAACAATCCCGCACACTCACGCAAAGCGCAGCCTGTTCCATCGCCTGAAGGCGGTCCGAAAAGGAGCGGCGCGCCGCAGGGATCGCCGGTCGCCCAGGGTGGCAGACCATCAGGCTACGACAGGGGGCAAGATGGATTACGAGGTCGGACGTCGGCTGCGCTTCGTGCGCGAACGCAAGCAGTTGAGCCAGCGCACGCTGGCGCGACTGGCCGGGGTGCCCAGCAGCACCATTTCGCTGATCGAGAGCGGGCGCACCAACCCCTCGGTCGGTTCGCTCAAGCGGATCGTCTCGGCGATCGGTATCTCGCTCGGCGAATTCTTCAGCCTCGAAACCCCGCGCGAGGAGCGCTTCTACTACCGCAGCGACGAGCTGGTCGAAATCGGCAAGGGCGGGGTCAGCTACCGCCAGCTGGGCAGCGCGGGCGAAAGTTCGATCCAGATGCTCTACGAAGTCTATCAGGCCGGCGCGGAAAGCGGGCGCGTGATGCTCAGCCACGAGGGCGAGGAGGCGGGCGTCATCATCGCGGGCCGGCTCGAAGTCACCGTCGCGGGGGAAAGCCAGGTGCTCGAGGCGGGCGATGCCTATCTCTTCTCGAGCCTCAAACCCCACCGCTTCCGCAACGTGGGTAAGGAAAAGTGCGTCGTCGTCAGCGCCTGCACGCCGCCCAGCTTCTGACGCGCGCCGCGATACAGGCGCTCATGATAATGAGCAGGCAGGCACGCAAAATCCCCCAAATGCAAGCCTGCACGCGTGCACTGCAACACGGCAAATAACAGGCTTGCCGGGCGGCGCCCTGTACCATCACTCTAGGCCCACCATTTTCCATCGGGGGGATCTTTCGGGCCATGCAAGGGACCGGTACGTTCTGGATGCCGTTCACCGACAACCGCGCCTTCAAGGCGGCGCCAAAGCTGTTCAGCGCGGCGAGCGGTTGCCACTACACCGACGTCGCGGGCCGTGCGGTGCTCGACGGTACGGCCGGGCTGTGGTGCGTCAACGCCGGGCACGGCCGCGCGCCGATCGTCGAGGCGATCCGCGAACAGGCCGGTAAACTCGACTACGCCCCCACCTTCCAGCTCGCCCATCCGCTGGTGTTCGAGCTTTCGCAGCGGCTGGTCGATGTCTTTCCGGCCGGGATCGACACCTTCTTCTACGCCAATTCGGGCTCGGAGGCGGTCGATTCCGCGCTCAAGATCGCCTTTGCCTACCAGGCCGCGCGCGGCCAGGGCCAGCGCACCCGCCTCGTCGGACGCCAGCGCGGCTACCACGGCGTGGGCTTTGGCGGCATTTCGGTGGGCGGCCTGCCCAACAACAAGCGCGGCTTTCCCCTGCTCGCCCAAGTGAGCCACCTTTCCGCCACGCTCGACATCGCCAGCAACGCCTTTACCCGTGGCCAGCCGCAGACCGGCGCGGACCTTGCCGACGAACTGCTCGCCATCATCGCCGAGCACGGCGCCGAGACCATCGCGGCGGTCATCGTCGAGCCGATGTCGGGCTCGGCGGGCGTGCTGGTGCCGCCGGTCGGCTACCTCGAACGGCTGCGCGAAATCACCCGCGAACACGACATCCTGCTGATCTTCGACGAAGTCATCACCGCGTTCGGGCGGCTGGGCGCGGGCACCGCAGCCGAACGGCTGGGGGTCATCCCCGACATCATCACCACCGCCAAGGGCATCACCAACGGCGCGGTGCCGATGGGGTGCGTGGGCGTCAGACGCGCGATCTACGACACCGTGATCGAAGCGGCGCCCGGCGGGATCGAATTCTTCCACGGCTACACCTATTCGGGCCATCCGCTCGCCGCCGCCGCCGCGCTCGCCACGCTCAAGCTCTACGCCGACGAGGACTTGTTCGGCCGCGCGCGCGAGCTGGAAGTCTATTTCGAGGACGCGCTGCACGATCTGGTCGGCGCGCCCCACGTCATCGACGTGCGCAACATGGGCATGGTCGGCGGGATCGAACTGGCCCCGCGCGAGGGCGCACCGGGCGCGCGCGGCAAGGCGCTGTTCGACGCCTGCTTCGAGGCGGGCGTGCTGATCCGGGTGACCGGCGACATCGTCGCGCTGTCGCCCCCACTGATCATTTCGGCCGCCCAGATCGACGAGATCGTGGCGACCATCGCCGGCGCGCTCGAGCGGCTGGACTGACGCTTTACACTCCGGCCGACCGGGGTGGTGAGGGCCGCCCCGGTCGGCCGGCACATGTCAAGACCAAGTACGAGGTGAGGCGCCCGTGAGCGCACGCGCCCTGCGCCAAGGCAGGCGTGACGACAAGAAACGACAGGGACGGGAAGGATGCCTCACGGGTGCCGGCATGCGCAATCACGCGCCGCCGACATGACCAGGAGGAGCCGACGATGAAGCGTTTTATCAATGGCGTTGCCATGTGCGCCATCTTGACCGGGGTCACCGCTGCACCGCTCTACGCGCAGGAAACCCCGACGAAAAAGTCCGAAGAGGCGGGCACCATCACCGTCACCGCGCAGCGCCGCGAACAGTCCGCGCAGGACGTGGGCATCGCGCTCAGCGTCGTCTCCAGCGAGGAGCTCAAGGCGCGCGGCATTACCAGGATCAACGACCTCCAGGAAGCCGTGCCCGCGCTCCAGATCGAGCCTGCCTTCGGCGGCGGCCAGCCGCAGTTCCGCCTGCGCGGCGTGGGCTTTCAGGACTACGCTTCGAACAACGCGCCGACCGTGGGCGTCTACGTCAACCAGATCGCCTACCCGGTGCCGATCATGACCCAGGGCCTGATCTTCGACGTCAGCCGGGTCGAAGTGCTGCGCGGGCCGCAGGGTACGCTCTACGGGCGCAACACCACGGGCGGCGCGATCAACTTCATCACCAACCAGCCGACCGACGATTTCCACGTCGGCTCCAGCTTCGAATACGGCCGCTTCCACGCCTTTACCGGCGAGGCCTATGTTTCGGGCCCGATCACCGATGGCGTGACCTTCCGCGTCGCGGGCGCGGCGCAGATGGGCGGCGCCTACCAGCACAACCGCGACACCGGCGAGAGCCTGGGCGATGCCGACCGCATCGGCACCCGCGCCCTCCTCAAGATCGCGCCGAGTGGAACGAGGCTCACCGTCCTGCTCGACGGACACTACGGGCGCGACAAGTCCGAGGCGACCGGGCTCTATCTGCTCAATTCGCTGACCCAGGCCGATGGCGCGGGCACGATCCCCGCCGATACCGACCGTTTCGCCACCGGCTGGGGCGTCTCGCCGCAACTGGTCGCCGACACCGATCTCAAGAGCAATTCCAAGCCCGGCGTCAACAACAGGACCTGGGGCACCTCGGCCAACGTCTCTTACGATTTCGGTGGCGTGACGCTGGCCTCGATCACCGCCTACGACTGGCTGCACCGCGAACAGTTCGCCGACTGGGATTCGAGCGCTTCGATCGAAGCGGACACCTACTTCCGCTCGATCGTCAAGGTCTTCGCCGAGGAAGTCCAGCTGCGCAATTCCAACCCCGGTCCGCTGACCTGGGTGGCCGGGCTCTACTACTCCAAGCAGAACCTCGACGAGCAGTATTTTTCCGACTTCATCGATCTTTACGGAACCTACGCGCGCGTCACGTACGCGCAGAAGGTCGAATCGATCAGCGGCTACGGCCAGGCCGAATACCAGATCGCGCCCAGGCTCAAGGCGACCGCAGGCCTGCGCTACGAATACGAAAAGCGCACGCTCGACGGGTTCGGCTCGGCCTTTGGCGGGGCCACCGCACTGCCCCCCACGACCGTCGACACCAGCATGAAGCCGCTCACCGGCAAAGTGGAACTGCAGTACGAGCCGAGCCGTGATCTCATGCTCTACGTCTCGGCCAGCAAGGGCGTGAAGTCGGGCGGCTTCACCACCTACAACACCGGCAGCGAAAGCGGCATCTCGCCCTTCGCGCCCGAAAAACTCTACGCCTACGAAGCCGGGTTCAAGAGCGAGCCGTTCCCCTGGATGCGCTTCAACGCCTCGGCCTACTACTACGACTACCGCGACCAGCAGGTGCTCTCGGCGATCTGGAGCACCACCACCAACAGCGCGGTCGGCCACTTCGTCAACGCGCCCAAGTCGCGCGTGCTGGGCGGCGAGGTCGAGCTTGATCTCGAACCGGTCAAGGGCCTGACGATCAACCAGTATCTGGGCTATACTGAGGGCAAGTACATCGAGTTCTACGATCTCGACGTCGCCGCCTCGCGCGCCGCGCTCGCGGCGGTCTATACCGACAAGTCGCACCAGGCGATCCCCTTCCCCAAGCTGACCTGGGGCGGCTCGGTGGCCTACGAAGTGCCCGCCGGGGACTATGTGGTGACGCCCAGCGCCTCGTTCTCGTACCGCTCGAAGTACCCCTCCTGGCTGGGCTCGACCTACGACATCGGCGCGTATTTCGTGGTCAATGCCAACCTCACCCTCGCGCCGAAGGATGAGCGGTGGAGCGTTTCGGTGTGGGGCCGCAACATCTTCAACGAAGCCTACGATCTCACCCGCAACTTCTTCACCAGCGCGGACATCGCCCAGCCCGCGCGTCCGGTGAGCTACGGCGTGCGCTTCGGCATCAAGTACTGACCGGACGTCCTTCCGGGGGCGACCTTGGAACCAAGGGGCGCGGGCGGGAACGCCTGCGCCCCCTAGTGCCAAGCCCCGTACAGCCCCGGTAAAGGCGCAGGCGCTATCGCGGGCCGGGCAACCTCGCGCCGCCTTGACCGCGCGCGCGGACCATGATGGAACGGGCCCGGTGAACGACACGTCCTCTTCTTCGCGCGGCCAGACGAGAGCCGAACGCACCGCCGCCAAGGCCGCCGCGAAAGCCGAAGCGCGCGCCGATGAGGCCGCCGCGATCCGCCGGCGCTGGATCACGCTGGGCGAAGTGCTGACCGTCATCGCGGTGACCATTTCGGGGCTCACCTTGTGGAACAACTGGTCGCAGCGCACCGACAGCGAAAGCGCGCGCTCGGCCAGCGACGCGCGCGCCTCGGCGCGGGCGGGCACGCTGATGCTGCTCTCGGACGGGGCCAATCGTCAGCGCCTCACCCTCCACCCCGCCTCGCCCGATCAGGCGGTGCAGAGCCAGCGCATCGTGTTTCCCGCAGCCCTTGGCCTGCCCGCAGCGCAAACCACCGGCGAGCCGCGCATCGAGACCGACTGGTTCGACGCCGCGCTCAAGAAGGCGCGCGCCGCCGCGAAACTTCCCGACAACAGCCGGGGCGATGAAACGCTGCCGGTGCTGGTCAGCACCCGTTTCGTGGTCGATGGCGCGCCGCACACCGACACCGCGCTCTACGATCTTGGCTACACCATCGAGGGCCACTGGCTGGGCGGCCACACCATCACGCTGAGCGGGATCTCGCTGGTCCGCCACGGCGCGGGGCAAGCCGCGCTCGACGCGCGCTGGAAGACGCTGCTCACGCGTGAGGGCCAGCCGGGGTCCTGAGCCTCAGACGGGCTTCTTGTACAGCAGGACGCTGCGCAGCATCGTCAGCGCGTTCTCGCCGCGCTGGTTGGTCAGGGTGTGGCGGAACACGGCGATGCCCTGCGCCGGGCGCGAACGGCTTTCGCGCAGCGAGACGACCTCGCTCGAACAGGTCAGCGTGTCACCGATGAAGGTCGGGTGCGGGGTGCGCACCTCGTCGAAGCCCAGGTTGGCGACCAGCGTGCCGAGCGTGGTGTCGGTGATCGAAAGCCCCACCGCGAGGCTGAAGGTGAACGTCGAATTGACCAGGATGCGCCCGAATTCGCTGCGTTTTGCGGCCTCGGCATCGAGGTGGAGCGGCTGCATGTTGTGGGTCATCGCCGAGAACATCAGGTTGTCGGTCTCGGTCACCGTGCGGCCGGGCTGGTGGACGATGCGATCGCCCACGGCCCACTCGTCGAAATAGCGTCCGGGCATGGGCGAAACTTTCCTTTCAGAGCGTGATCTTGAACCCGGCGTGGCTCTGTTTCCAGCCCAGGTTGCGGTAGAACCGGTGCGCGTCGAGGCGCAGCGCGTTGGAAGTGAGCTGCGCCGAGGCACACCCCGCCTCGCGCGCCCGGTCGAGCGCCCAGGCCAGCATCTTCGCGCCAATGCGCCGTCCGCGCCGGTCGCTCGCCACCTTGACCGTCTCGACATTGGCGCGCCGTGCGCCATGGCCCGAAAGCCCTTGCAGGAAGGTCAGTTGCAGGGTCGCCACCACGCGGCCCTCCAGTTCGCCCACCACCAGCAGCGTGTCGGGCGAGGCGGCGATCCGCGCGAACGCCGCTTCGTAGCGCGGGTCGAGCGGGAGCGTGGGATCGTCCCCGCCTGAGGCGTATTCGTCATCGACGATCAGCGCGACGATCGCGGGCAAGTCGTCGATCCGTGCTGCACGGAACTGCGGTTCGCTCATGCCGCCGCGTCTTCGTGCGCCACGATGGTCACCAGCAGCGCCTCGAGCGCAACCTGCTGCCCCGCTGCCGCGCCCAGATCGGCCACCACCCCGTCGAACGGGGCGACGAGCGTGTGCTCCATCTTCATCGCCTCGAGCGTGACCAGCCGCTGCCCGCGCTCCACCCGCTCCCCCGCGACGACCGAAACCGCGATGACCTTGCCCGGCATCGGCGCGCGGATCGCGCCCGATCCCGCCGCCGCGCCCGGCCTTGCGTCCTTGCGCCAGCGGGTGAGGTTCCACACCTGCCCGCGTTCGGCGATGAGCACCGAATCGACCGGCTCCTCGCTACCGCCACTAAGGCCGATCTCGCGCACGTCGCCGTCGAGCCGAAACCAGGCGCTCGTGCGCGCCGGGGCGTTGAGGCGAAAGCCGGTCAGCGCGCTGGCCGCAACGAGCGAGGCGGCGCCCGCTTCAAGCGTCTCGCGCGTGGGCTGGGGCCGACGCGCCATGACCGCGCCATCGCGCGCGATCAGCCCGGTATCGACCCGCCCCTGCACGAAGGCGGGGTGGTGCAGCGCGCGCACGAGGAAAGCCGCGTTGGTGCGCACCGGCCAGACCGCGGTGTCCGACAGCATCGCCGAAAGCCGCTCGCGCGCCTCGTCGCGGCTGGCCCCGCGCGCGATGACCTTGGCGATCATCGGATCGTAGTGCGGCGATACGGCGAGGCCCTGCCGCACCCCGGTATCGATCCGCCCGCCCGGTGCCTCGCCGAATTCGACGAGGTCGAGCGTGCCGGTGCTCGGCAGGAAGCCCGAAGCCGGGTCTTCGGCGTAGAGCCGCGCTTCCATCGCCCAGCCGTCGATCGCGAGCTGGTCCTGCCTGCGCGGCAGCGGTTCGCCGCTCGCCACGCGCAATTGCCATTCGACCAGATCGACCCCGGTGATCGCCTCGGTCACCGGGTGTTCGACCTGAAGCCGGGTGTTCATTTCCATGAACCAGATGGCCCCCGCATCGAGCGCGCCCGAACCGTCCGCGATGAATTCGACCGTGCCAGCCCCCACGTAATCGACCGCCCTTGCCGCGCGCACCGCCGCCTCGCACAGCGCCGCGCGGGTAGCCGCGTCCATCCCCGGTGCGGGGGCTTCCTCGATCACCTTCTGGTGGCGGCGCTGGAGCGAACAGTCGCGCTCGAAAAGATGGACGACCTCGCCATGGCTGTCCCCGAAGACCTGCACCTCGATATGGCGCGGGGCGGCGATGTATTTTTCGATCAGCACCCGGTCGTTGCCGAAGGCGCCTTGCGCCTCACGCCGGCAGGAGGCCAGCGCTTCGGCGAAATCGCCCGCCGCATCGACCCGGCGCATGCCCTTGCCGCCCCCGCCCGCAACCGCCTTGATGAGCACCGGATAACCGATCCGCCCGGCCTCGCGCGCGAGCACCGCTGCGGACTGGTCCTCGCCCAGATAGCCCGGCGTCACCGGCACCCCGGCCTCCTCCATCAGCGCCTTGGCTGCGTCCTTGAGCCCCATCGCGCGGATCGCGGCGGGCGGCGCGCCGACCCAGATCAGCCCGGCGTCGATCACGCGCTGGGCGAAATCGGCGTTCTCCGACAGGAAGCCGTAGCCGGGATGGATCGCCTCGGCCCCGGTCTGGATCGCGGCGGCAAGGATCTTGTCCCCCGCCAGATAGCTCTCGGCGGCCTCCGCGCGGCCGATGCGCAGCGCTTCGTCAGCCATGGCGACATGCGGCGCCTCGGCGTCCGCGTCCGAATAGACCGCGACGGTGCGAATCCCGAGCCGCTGCGCGGTGCGGATGATCCGGCAGGCGATTTCGCCCCGGTTAGCGATGAGCAGCGAATGGATCATGGATGCCTCTCGGGAAAGCCGTGACGGGTGTGGAGCGCGGCCAGCACGCCCTCGATATCGTTGGCGAAGCCGCCTTCGGCAAAGGCGAGCGCGGGCAGGTTCTGGTTGGCCTCGCCCAGCGCCGCGACCACCGGCCCGCGCGGACGCGGCCAGCCCACGCGCACCACCTCGATCCGCTCCGCACGCTCGGGAAACAGCGCGAGCAGACCTTCCACGGTCACGCAGTCCTTGCAGTAAAAGCGCCGCACGCCGCCCAGCTCCGGGTCGGCCCAGTCGGTGTCGAGTACGAAGAGAGTGTCCTTGGCCATGTGCATCACATCCTGAAAACGCCGAACTGCGGCTTGTCCGGGATCGGTGCCTCAAGGCAGGCCTCGAGCGCAAGGCCCAGCACGTCGCGGGTCTGCACCGGGTCGATCACCCCATCGTCCCACAATCGCGCGGTGGCGTAGTAGGGGTTGCCCTCCGCCTCGTACTTGGCGCGGATCGGGGCCTTGAACGCCTCGGCCTGCTCGGGCGTCCAGCTCTTCGCATCGCGGTGGACGGTGGCCAGCACCGAGGCCGCCTGCTCGCCCCCCATGACCGAGATGCGCGCGTTGGGCCAGGTGAACAGGAAGCGCGGATCGTAGGCGCGCCCGCACATGCCGTAGTTGCCCGCACCGAACGAACCGCCGATGATGACGGTGAGCTTGGGCACCTGTGCGCTCGCCACCGCCGTCACCAGCTTGGCGCCGTGCTTGGCGATACCTTCCGCCTCGTAAGCGCCGCCGACCATGAACCCGGCGATGTTCTGGAGGAACAGCAGCGGGATCCCGCGCTGGCAGGCCAGTTCGATGAAGTGCGCCCCCTTCTGCGCGCTTTGCGAAAAGAGCACCCCGTTGTTGGCGAGAATGGCCACCGGCATGCCGTGGATATGCGCAAAGCCGCAGACCAGCGTCGATCCGTAGAGCGCCTTGAATTCCTGAAACTCGGAGGCATCGACGATCCGCGCGATCACCTCGTGCACGTCATAAGGCGCGCGCACGTCCTCGGGGATCAGCGCGTAGAGGTCTTGCGGGTCGAGCACGGGTGGGCGCGGGGCCTGCCGCGCGATCCGCGCAGGCGTTGGGGGGCCGAGATGGCTGACGCTATCGCGCAGGATCGAAAGCGCGTGTTCGTCATCCTCCGCCAGATGATCGGCCACGCCCGAAGTGCGCGCGTGGAGGTCCCCCCCGCCCAGCGCCTCGGCGTCGATCACCTCGCCCGTCGCGGCCTCGACCAGCGGTGGCCCGGCGAGGAAGATCGTGCCCTGTTCGCGCACGATCACCGTCTCGTCGGCCATCGCGGGCACATAGGCGCCGCCTGCGGTGCAACTGCCCATGACCGCCGCGATCTGCGCGATGCCTTGCGCGCTCATCCGCGCCTGGTTGAAGAAAAATCGCCCGAAATTGTCGCGATCGGGAAAGACCTCGGCCTGGTTGGGCAGGTTGGCCCCACCCGAATCGACGAGGTAGAGGCACGGCAGCCGGTTCGCCTCGGCAATCTCCTGCGCGCGCAGGTGCTTCTTGACCGTCATCGGGAAGTAGGTGCCGCCCTTGACCGTGGCATCGTTGGCAAAGACCATGCACAGCCGCCCCGAGACGCGCCCGATCCCGGCGATAATCCCGGCGCCAGGGACGGCATCGTCGTAGAGCCCGTTCGCGGCGAGCTGGCCGATCTCGAGAAAGGGCGCGCCCGCATCGAGCAGCCGCTCGACCCGCTCACGGGCGAGCAGCTTGCCGCGCGCATGGTGCCTCTCGCGCGCGGCCGCGCTGCCGCCTTGAGCCGCTTCGGCCACGCGCC
>NZ_JALHLF010000087.1 GCF_022832435.1 Novosphingobium organovorum
CCGCCGCGCGGCGCACGCCCCGCGAGCCGCGCCAGTTCGCGCCACAAGGCGATCGGGCGCGGGCGCAGCATGGCGGGCACGAAGAGGTCGAGCGCGCCCACACGCACGCCCAGCTTGGCGAGCATGGTGCGCCGCGCCTTGTCGAGCTTCTCGATTCCCGAATGCTCCCGCGCGAGCATGCCGCCGTGTTCGACGAGCACGATCAGCAGCGCGCGAAGGTCCGGGCCGGCTTCTTCGGAGCGGCTCGCCTCGTCGAGCTTGCCGAGCGGGGCGAGCGGTTCGAGCTGCCTTTCGAGCCAGGCCTCGATCGCCGCGACGAGCGTCTTGCGCGCGGGGGCGGGAATGACATCGAGCGTGCGGTCGGGTTCGAACACGGGGGTGAGCAGCGCGCGTCCGGCGCTCAGCGCGCCGAGCTTCTCGCCCTCCCAGACGATCGCGCCCTGGTCGAGCGCGAGCGGGGTCTCGCCCGCGTGGAGCGCCGTGGTCAGCGCCTCGGCGCGGGTCTCGAGCAGTCCGGAAAGGTGCTTTTCGGCGGCCGAAAGCAGCAGCTTGTAGTCGGTCAGGCGGGCCTGGGGATCGACCACGAAGCGAAAGCCGCGCAGCGAACCGATGTGTTCGCCTTCGACCAGGACTTCCTCGTCTTCGAGCCGTACGGAGAGAAGACCGGTGTCCGGTCCCAGCTTTTTCATGAGCAGCGCTGTCCTGCGATTGATGAAACGTTCGGTCAGCTTGCCGTGCAGGGCATCGGAAAGCCGGGCTTCGACCGCGCGTGCCCGCGCGGCCATCTCGTCGCGCGCCAGCACCCAGTCGGGCCGCTGGGCGATATAGGCCCAGGAACGGATTGCGGCAATGCGCCCCTGCAAGGTGTCGATATCGCCGCCGGTGCGGTCGAGCTGGGCGATCTGCTGGGCCACGAAATCGGCCCCCAGTTCGCCCTGGCGCAAGTCCTGCCACAGCCGTGCGATGAAGCGCGAATGGGTCTCGGTGCCCTGCTGGCGAAAGTCGGGCAGGCGGCAGACGTCCCAGAACCGTTCGACCTGCGCGGCGCTGCGCACCGAGGCGGCGATGTCGGGCTCTTCGGCGAGGCGCTTGAGCACGGAAAGGTCGATCGCCTGCGGGCCGAGCCGCAATTCGGGACGCTCGGGCGGGGTCTCGAGATCGGCGATGAGCGTTTCGAGCGAGGAAAAGCGCGGTTCGGGATCGCGCCAGAACAACCGGGTCAGCGGCGCGAAGCGGTGTTCCTCGATCGCGTAGATTTCCTCGGGCTCGAACTCCAGCTCGCCATCGCCGCCGCGCGAACCCATGCCCGCCAGCGCGCCGAAGGTGCCATCGGTCTGGTGGCGCCCGGCGCGCCCGGCGATCTGCGCCATCTCGGCCGGAGTGAGCCGCCGGTGGCGCTGCCCGTCGTACTTGGACAGCCCGGCGAAGGCGACGTGCTGGACATCGAGGTTGAGCCCCATGCCGATCGCGTCGGTGGCGACGAGGTAGTCGACCTCGCCCGACTGGTAGAGCGCGACCTGCGCGTTGCGCGTCTGCGGGCTGAGCGCGCCCATCACCACCGCCGCGCCGCCGCGGAAGCGGCGCAGCATTTCGGCGATGGCGTAGACCTGCTCGACCGAGAAGGCGACGATGGCGCTGCGCGGAGGCACCCGGCTGAGCTTGCGGGGGGCGACGTGGCTGAGCGTGGAGAAGCGCGGGCGGGTGACGATCTCGACGCCGGGTACGAGCGCCTTGACCATCGGTTCGAGCGCGGAGGAGCCCAGGATCAGCGTTTCTTCGCGGCCGCGCGCGTGGAGCAGGCGGTCGGTGAAGATGTGCCCGCGCTCGCGGTCGGCGCCCAGCTGCGCCTCGTCGATCGCGACGAAAGCCATCGAACGGTCGGTCACCGGCATCGCCTCGGCGGTGCACAGCAGGTAGCGCGCGCCCTTGGGCTCGATCCGCTCCTCGCCGGTGATGAGCGCGACGTTCTTCTCGCCTTTGATCGCGACCACGCGGTCGTAGACTTCGCGCGCGAGCAGGCGCAGCGGAAAGCCGATCATGCCGCTTGAATGCGCGCACATCCGCTCGATCGCGAGGTGGGTCTTGCCGGTGTTGGTCGGTCCGAGGACCGCCTTCACCCCGTCTGAGGCGTCGTGTCTCACCGGCGCATGAGGGGGAGGAACCATGATGGCGTCAAGTGTGGCACCGCGATCGGTCGCTCGCAAGAGGCGGCTCGCCGGAATCGGGGGGCGAAATCCACAATGTAAGGGGGGTGTTAACCTTGAGAGGGCAGGGTTGTTGCGCAAAACCTCGAAGGACAGTCTGGATTTCGGACTTGGGGCGGTGTTTGCTGAGCAGCGGCCAGCGCGGCGCCTGCCGGCGCAAGGCGGTTTGCGGGCGGGCGCAAACGATCAGACGGTGACAGTTTCAAGGGTCGGACACGAGTGTTCAAGGCGCATGACAAGGCGGGTGAAGCCGGCGAAGGGGGCGAGGGCAGCAACCGCGTGCCCAGCCTGTCGCACGCGCAGATGGTGCGCGAACCCGCGTCCGGCGCGTCGGCTTACCCCTCTGGCCACACTTCGCCAGGCGCGCGCAACGGCTTGCGCACCGCGATCGAAGGCTGGTGCGCGCGGGTCGATCTCGCCCCCGATCTGGCCTGCGATATCGGCAGCCGCAAATGGTTTCGCGGGCTTGCGACACTGATCGGTCTGGGCGCTGTGGCGTTCAGCTTCTGGCCCAGTTTTTCCGCGGTCGAGGCCGCCACCGCCGTCCCGCTCGCCCCGCGCGTGCGCGATGAATTCCGCAGCCAGACCATCGCCCCGCTCGCGCTTGGCGCGGACAGCGGGCGGCGCATGGGCGCCAGCCCGCTGGTCCATCCGCTGGCGAGCGCGCCGGAGCGGCCGCAGATCGAACTGGTCTCGACGCTGGGGCAGGGAGACAGCTTTGCCCGCATGCTCGCGCGGGCCGGGGTCGGCGATGGCGATATCGCGGCGGTCCAGCAGCTCATTGGTGCCACCATCCAGCCGGGCGACATCGCTTCGGGCACGCAGTTCGACATCACGCTGGGCAAGCGCCCGGCACCGCAAGAGGCGCGCGCGCTCGAATCGCTCGATTTCCGGGCGCGTTTCGATCTCGATCTCACGGTCGAACGTTCGGCCAAGGCGCCGACCGGACCCTTGCGGCTGGTCCCGCACCCGATCCGGGTCGACGCGACGCCGCTGCGCGTGCGGGGCACGGTGGGGTCAAGCCTCTACCGCTCGGCGCGCGCGGCCGGAGCGCCGGTCGCCGCGATTCAGGCCTATTTGCGCGCGATCGACAAGCAGAGCGGGATCGACCGCGCGCTTCAGGCCGACGATACCTTCGACATGATCGTCGCCTACAAGCGCTCGGCCAAAGGCGACCGCCAGGTCGGCGACCTGCTCTACGCCGGGGTCGAGCATGACGGAAAGCCCTCGCTCCAGCTCCTGCGCTGGGGCAAGGATGGCCAGATGCTTTCGGCCAGGGGGGTGAGCGAGGCGCGCTCGGTGCCGATCGGGATGCCGGTGGCGGGGCACATCACCTCGCCCTATGGCATGCGCCGCCACCCGATCCTGGGCTATGTGCGCATGCACGCCGGGATCGATTTCGGGGCGCCCTACGGCTCGCCCATCCACGCCGTAGCGGCGGGTAGGGTGACTTTTGCCGGACGCCATGGCGGGCACGGCAACTACGTGCGGATCCAGCATTCGGGCGGGTTGGCGACCGGCTACGGGCACATGAGCCGCATCGCGGTGCGCGCGGGCACGCAGGTCCAGGCCGGGCAGATCATCGGCTATGTCGGCTCGACCGGGCTGTCGACCGGGCCGCACCTCCACCTGGAGGCGTACCGCGACGGGCACACGATCAACCCGGCCGGGCTCAAGATCCTTTCGCAACCCCAGCTCGACAGCCACGAGCGCGCCGCTTTCTCGGCGCAGATGGCCGCGCTTTTGCGCACCGATCCGGGCGCCGCGCTTGCCCCGCTCAGCGCGCCGGCCAGTGCCCCCGTCGAAACCACGCGCGAAATCGACCGGCTGGTCCCGCAGGAAGTGCGCTGAACGGGATTTTCGCGTGCGCGCCGATCATCGGGCCGTGCACCTTGAGGCCCGCTAGACGCAATTGAACGGGCCTGCGTTTTGCGGCACACACGCAGCCATCATGACCTATCCCCACACCCGCCTTCGCCGCGCCCGCGCCACCGCGTGGAGCCGCGCCCTTCACCGTGAGACCATCCTTACCCCGGCCGACCTGATCTGGCCGGTCTTCGTGACCGAGGGCGAGGGTGTCGAGCAGCCGATTTCCTCGCTGCCGGGTGTCTCGCGCTGGTCGGTCGACCTGATGGTCGAGCGCGCGAAGGAAGCGGTCGATCTCGGCATTCCGTGCCTTGCGCTGTTTCCCGACACCCAGCGCGAGCGGCGCAGCGAGGGCGGCGAGGAAGCGCTCAACCCCGACAACCTGATGTGCCGCGCGCTGCGTGCCATCCGCGAGGCCTGCGGCGATTCGATCGGCCTGCTCACCGACGTCGCGCTCGACCCCTATACCAGCCACGGGCAGGACGGCCTGGTCGACGACAACGGCTACGTGCTCAACGACGAGACGGTCGAGGTGCTGGTCGGCCAGTCGCTCAACCAGGCGCGCGCCGGCGCGGACATCATCGCCCCTTCGGACATGATGGATGGGCGCATCGAGGCGATCCGCGAGGCGCTCGAGAGCGAGGGCCACGTCAACGTCCAGATCATGAGCTACGCGGCCAAGTACGCCTCGGCTTTCTACGGCCCGTTTCGCGATGCGGTGAACACCAACGGTCTGCTCAAGGGTGACAAGAAGACCTACCAGATGGACCCGGCCAACACCGAGGAAGCGCTGCGTGAGGTCGAGCTGGACCTCGCCGAAGGCGCGGACAGCGTGATGGTCAAGCCCGGCCTGCCCTATCTCGACATCGTGCGCCGGGTGAAGGAAGCCTTCGAGGTGCCGGTCTTCGCCTATCAGGTCTCGGGCGAATACGCGATGATCGAGGCGGCGGTGGCGGCCGGCGCGGGGGACCGCGACGCGCTCGTCCTCGAAACGCTGCTGGCTTTCAAGCGCGCGGGCTGCTCGGGCGTGCTGACCTACCACGCTCTCCACGCCGCGCGGCTTCTCAATGGCTGATCCGGCCCATGGCTGAAGAGGTGTTCGAGACCGAGCGGCTGCGGCTGCGCCGGGAGCGCCCCGGTGACCGCGCCGCCTGGCTCGAACACATCAACACGCCCGAAGTCATGGCCCATCTGGGAGGGCCCTGCGACGCCGCGCGGATCGACGAGAATTTCGCTTCCATGGCGCAAGCGGGCGAGTTGCCGTTTCGCCTGATCGAGCGCAAGGCCGACGCCGCGTTGATCGGCAAGTGCGGGCTCTCGCGCATTGCCGCGCCCGGCGCGCCCGCCGCCCTCAAAGGCGCGGTGCAGCTCGGCTGGACGCTGCGCGCCGATTGCTGGGGGCAGGGCTACGCGCGCGAGGCCGCCGGGGTGATGATCGCCCATGCGTTCGAGGCGCTGGGCTGCGCCGTGGTCTACGCGCAGACCTCGCAGGCCAACCAGCGTTCGTGGCGGCTGATGGAGCGGCTGGGCATGGTGCGCCGCCCCGATCTCGACTACGAGGACCCGCTCTACCCGCCCGAGGAGAACCCGACGATCGTGTTCGCGCTCACGCGCGAGGACGCTGGGGCGTGACGATGCCCGAATTTCGCATTGAGACCCAGCGGCTGATCCTGCGCGCCCGCGACTCGATGAGGACGACCCACTCAGCGCGCATGTTCACCTACCGGCGTTGGCGCGCTTGCGACCTGTAAGCGCCTTCGGACAGTTCAGGCCACATAGGACCACCATGCACGACACCCGCACCGACATCACCATCGCGGCCATCCACGGCAAGCAGCCGCGCATCCATTCGAGCGCGTTCATCGCGCCCGGCTGCCGGATCATCGGCGATGTCGAGATCGGCGCCGACGTCAGCATCTGGTACAACTGCGTGATCCGCGCCGACGTCAACCGCGTGGTGATCGGCGCGCGGTCAAACGTGCAGGACGGCAGCGTCATCCACTGCGACAGCCCCAAGCCGCAGCGGCCCGAAGGCTACCCCACGCTGATCGGCGAGGACGTGCTGATCGGGCACATGGCCATGGTTCACGGTTGCACGCTGGAGGACCGGGCCTTTGTCGGGCTCGGCGCGATCGTGATGGATGGCAGCCATATCGAGAGCGAGGGGATGCTGGCGGCCGGCGCGCAGCTTACCGGCAAGCGTATCGGTGCGGGCCAGCTGTGGATGGGGCGTCCGGCCAAGTATGTGCGCGATCTCGACCAGGCGGCGCTGGCGGCCAACCGGGCGGGCGTGGCGGGCTACGTGCGCAACGGGCAGGCTCACGCCGAGGCGCTGGGCCTCGCTTTGCCTGTAAATCGCTCGCCGCTGGACTGAACCGGCCCGTGGCGCGCCCCAAATCCGATCTTCCCGACGCCGCCGCGCTTGCCGCGCTGGTCGATGCCGAGGGGCGGCTGGCGGTGCGCGTGACGCCCGGCGCCAAAGTCGAAGCGTTGGCGATCCGCGACGGGCAACTCACCGCGAAAGTCCGCGCCAAGCCGCAGGACGGCAAGGCCAACGCGGCGGTGCGCGCGCTTCTCGCGGCGGGGCTGGGGCTCGCACCCTCGCGGCTCGAGCTGCTGCGCGGGGAGACCTCGCGCGAGAAGCAGTTCAGGATTGTGGATTAGCGATGGCCCGGCTCGCGAGGCGCGCGCCGATGAGCGTCATCGCGGCCGAGGCGGCGCAGGCGAGAATCAGGCTCACCGGGCCGAACGCGACGAACAGGCTGGCCCCCGTCGCCGCTCCGGCCGAAAGCGAGAGCCACAGCGCCACGGGCGCGGCCACCGGAGGCCCTTCACGCCGGGCCAGCCGGTCGCCCAGATATTGCCCCATGCGCACCAGCGCGCCGGTGAGATAGGTCAGCGCGATCGGGGCGCCGTTGCTTTCGACCGCGTTGTTGAGCGCGCCCATCGCCAGCACCAGACAGCCCATCATCGCCGCGACCTGTCCGGCGAGCCCCAGCCCCGCCCCGATCCCGAGCAGCGCGGTGACAAGCGCGAGCACGCCGGGCTTGCGCCAGCGCCCGGCCTTGTGGCGCACGAAGGCCCCCGCCGCCGAACCCAGGACGAAGCCTGCGATCAGCAGGGCCGGGATCACCGCCGTGGCGGGGGAGACGACAAGTTCGGTCGCCAACCGGGTCGTGTTGCCCGACATGAAGGAGACGAAATAGCGGTCGGCGCTGAGGAAGCCCACCGCATCGACGTAGCCCGCCAGAGCGGCAAGGCCCGCGGCGAGGCGGCGGCGCGAAGGGTCGAGATTGTGCACGGCGCGTGAGCGTAGCGCAGTGCGGGGGGCAAGTCAGCCCTGCGCTGCGGGCGCGTTTTCGACCAGCGGTTCGGGCGCCGGGCGCACCGCCATCGCCGCGCACAGGTCAGCCAGCACTTCGCCCATCGCGCTTGCCACCTTGGCCGGTTCGGGCGCGACGTCGGCGATCGCGCGCTGCATTGCGCCAGCCCACTGCTCGGCCGAACTGCGGGTGATGCGAAAGGGCTTGTGGATGCTCATCATGCAGCGGTCGGGGTGTGCCTCGAACCAGTCGCGCGGGCCGCCCGCCCAGCCGGCGAGGAACTGCGGCAGCGACTGGCGCATGGGGGTGAGGTCGCTCGCGTGCATGGCGCGCAGTTCGGCGTAGGCCGGATCGCTCTCCATCAGGTCGTAGAAGCGCTGCGCGATGGCCTCGAACACCGGCATCCCGCCCAGCATGTAGTAAGGTGTGCGCGGGGTTTCTTGCCGGGCGTTCAGGACCGGGGAATCGGCTTCGGCTTGAGCATTCACGGGCACTCTCTCTCCATGTCCGAGTTTCGGGATGGTGAGGGCCTAGCGGGCGTGGGGCGAGCGGTCTTTGATACCGGTCAAGCCCCCGGCTTTGCAGGCTTCTTCAGTCGCGCACCAGCGCGCGCAGCGCGGCGATGCGGTCCGCTTCATGCGCGGGCTTGTCGGCGCGGATGCGGCTGATGCGTGGGAAGCGCATGGCGAGCCCGGACTTGTGGCGGCGGCTTTGATGCACCGAATCGAAGGCGACTTCGAGCACCAGCGACCTGTCGGTCTCGCGCACCGGGCCGAAACGGTTGACGGTGTGGCTGCGCACGTGCCGGTCGAGCCATTTCAGCTCCTCGTCGGTGAATCCGAAGTAGGCCTTGCCCACCGGCAGCAGCTCCGCGCCCGCATCGGGATCGCCGTCCCAGCAGCCGAAGGTGAAGTCCGAATAGAACGAGGAGCGCTTGCCCGATCCGCGCTGGGCGTACATCAGCACGCAGTCGATGCGCAGCGGGTCGCGCTTCCACTTGTACCACAGCCCGGTCTTGCGGCCCGCCAGATAGGGGCTGGTGCGCGCCTTGAGCATGACCCCTTCGATCGCCGCGTCGCGTGCGGTCTCGCGCAGCGCGGCGAGCGCGGCGAAGTCTGGCGCCGCGATCAGCGCGGAGAGATCGAAATGGTCGGGGTCGAGCCGGGGTATCAGCGCTTCCAGCCGGGCGCGCCGCTGGGTCCAGGGGAGGGCGCGCAGATCCTCGCCCTCGAGCTGGAGGATGTCGTAGAGGCGAACGAAGGCTGGAAAGTCGCGTCGCATCGCCTTGGAGACGGTCTTGCGTCCGAGCCGCTGCTGCAACGCGTTGAAGCTTGCCGCACCGCCCTCATCGCCGCCCTGGTGGCTGCCGCGCACGAGCAGTTCGCCGTCGAGCACGGCCTCGATGTCCAGCGCGGCCACGATTTCGGGAAAACTCGCCGAGATGTCGTCGCCCGAGCGCGAATAGAGCCGGGTTTCGCCGCGCCCGCTTTCGCCCGGTGCGCGCACGGTCTGGACGCGGATGCCATCCCACTTCCACTCCGCCGCATAGTCGGCGAGGTCGAGCGTCTCGGCTTCGAGGGGGTGGGCCAGCATGAACGGGCGGAACAGCGGCAGGTCGCCGGTGTCGGGGGCAGGCGCGCCCCGCGCCGCCCAGTCGAACAGCGCGGTGTAGGGTGGGGTCTGGCCGTGCCAGTGCTCCTCCACATCCTCGAGCGCGACGCCGAAGGCCTGCGCGAAGGCGGTCTTGGCGAGCCGGGCCGAAATGCCGATGCGCATGGCCCCGGTGGCAAGCTTGAGCAGCGCGTAACGCCCTTCGGCATCGAGCCGGTCGAGCAAGCGGGGAAGTTCACTCATCACGTTGGCACGGGTCATCGCGAAAAGCGTTTCGACCGCCTCGCAGACGCTGGGCGGCGGGGCGGGCGTCTCCGCGCTCGTTGCGGGTTCGGGCCAGAGCAGGCTGGCGGTCTCCGCGCTGTCGCCCACATAGTCGCGGCTCAGCGTCCACAGCTCGGGATCGACCCGCTCGCGCATGAGGTTGCGCACGGTCGAGGCCTTGACCGCGGGAACGGCGATCCCGTCGGTCAGCGCGGCGAGCGCCCAGCCACGGTCGGGATCGGGTGTCTCGCGCAAGTAGGCGGCGAGCTGTTCGAGCTTGGCGTTGCGGCTGCGGGTGTAGACCAGCGCATCGAGCAGGGCGGCGAAACGTTCCATGGCTGCCCGGTCTAACGCATGAGCGCGCGCGAGGCTTCCGTTACGGTGCGCGCCTTCAGAGCGGACGCGACGCCGCTTTGCGGTAGAGAGCGAACCAGACCAGCGTGGCCAGCACGGCGGGTACGAGGAAGCCCAGCGCCAGCCCGAGCGCGTTGCTGCCCGGCGCGTGGGCGACGAGCGAGGAGGCGAGGAAGGCGACCGCGAACTGCACCGCGCCGAGCAGCGAGGAGCCGACCCCGGTGCGCGTGCCGGCCGCCGCCATGGCCATCGCCATCGTGTTCGCGCTGAGCAGGCCGACCCCGGCCATCGCCAGCCACAGCGGGACCATCAGCGCCCACAGGCTCTGCGTTCCCGAAATAAGCGTGAGCCACAGCGCGGCGGCGATGAAGGGCCCCAGAGCGGCCCGGGTGAGCTGTTCGGGGCTGTAGCGCCTGAGCAGCACGGCGTTGGCCTGCGAGGCGAGCACCAGCGCGATGGCGATCACCCCGAAGGCGAGGCCATAGGCCAGGTTGCCGAGGCCGAAGTCGGTCTTGAAAACGCCGGCCGAGGCGGTGATGAAGGCGAACATCGCGGCCTGGACCAGCGCGACGCAGACCACCGCCCAGCGATAGGTGGGCCGCCGCAGCAATTCGCCGTATTGGGTGAAGGCGCGGCGCAGAGCGCCGTGGCCGCGTGCGGCGCGCGGCAGGGTCTCGGGCACGATCAGCGCGCTGAGCACGAGCGACAGCGCGCCGATGGCGACCATCAGCCCGAAGATCGAGCGCCAGCCCCACTGTTCGACCATCAGGCTGCCCAGGAACGGGGAGACGATCGGCCCGACGGTCATCAGCATGACCAGCACGGTCAGCGTGCGCGCCGCCTCGCGCCCTTCGTAAAGGTCCATTACCAGCGTGCGGCCGACCACCATGCCCACGCATCCCCCCAGCGCCTGGAGCAGGCGCAGCGCGTTGAAGGCGGAAATGTCGTCGACCAGCAGCAGCGCGAGCGAACTGGCCGCGAACAGCGCGACCCCGCCCAGCACTGGGAGCTTGCGCCCCAGCGCGTCGATCAGCGGGCCGGTGATGAGCTGGCCCAGCCCGAGCCCGAAAAAGAAGATCGAGAGCGACATCTCCGCCCCCGCCGCATCGGTGCGGTAGTACGTCGCGACATCGTGGAGCCCGGACAGGTACATGTCGGTGGCGATCGGGGGAAAGATCGAAAGCAGCGCCAGCACGCCGACCAGCGCCGCCTTGCGCGCGCCGACGGGCGGGGTGATCCACCGGGTGGTGGCTATGTCGGAGGTGGGGGCGGGCATGTCCATGGCTTCGTCGAAATCCTTGCTGCAAGTGCGAACAGCAGGGGTGCGATGCCTATTTTTCATAGGATTTGCAAGCGCTGGCGGGGCGGTATGCCGGGTCATTGGGAGAGATGCGCTCGACAGGTCGGGGGGCCCGAAGGCAAAGACCCTCGGATTTCTCGTTCTAAATTCTACGCTTCCTCGTTCTCGTCCTCGTACCCGACGAGCGCCAGAGCGCGCGCTTTCTTCTGGTTGAGTTCGCACCAGCGCAGCATCGCTTCCTCGCGGCCGTGGGTGATCCATGTTTCACGTGGAGCAACTTCGGTCACGGTCCGGGTGAGCTCGTCCCAGTCGGCGTGGTCGGAGAGGATCAGCGGCAGTTCGACGCCGCGCTGGCGGGCGCGCTGGCGCACGCGCATCCAGCCCGAGGCCATGGCGGTGATCGGTTCGGGAAGGCGCCGGCTCCAGCGGTCGGCGAGCGCGGAGGGCGGGGCGATCACCACCTCGCCAGCCATCGCCTCCCTTGACGGTGCCTGGCTGACCAGCGCGAGCGAGCCCAGGGCGATGCCGAAGTCCTCGTAAAGCTGGCACATCGGCGCGATCGCGCCGTGAAGCCAGATCGTCCGGTCGTGACCGGCGCGGCGCAGCTCGGCGATGAGACGTTGCGCCTTGCCCAGCGCGTAGGCCCCCACCAGCACGCAGCGATCGGGATGGACCGCGAGCGCACGGGTCAGCCTGGCGATTTCGTGTTCGACCGGAGGATGGCGAAAGACCGGCAGGCCAAAGGTCGCCTCGGTGATGAGCACGTCGCAGGGGGTGACTTCGAAGGGCGCGCAGGTGGGATCGGGGCGGCGCTTGAAATCGCCGGTCACGACCACCCGCTCGCCCGTGTGTTCGAGCAGGATCTGCGCCGAGCCGAGCACGTGCCCGGCGGGAATCCAGGTGGCGCGGACATTGCCGGGCAGCGCGATCGTCTCGCCATAGGCCACCGGCACGGCGCCGTGCGAAGTTGCGTAGCGCAACTTCATGATCGCGAGCGTTTCGGGTGTGGCGAAGGTCTGTCCGTGCCCGCCGCGCGCGTGGTCGGCGTGGCCATGGGTGACGAGCGCGCGATCGACCGCGCGCGCGGGGTCCACCCAGCAATCGGCTGGAACGATGTGGAGACCCCAGGGTTCGGGCCGGATCCAGGCGAAGTCGCGGGCTGTCATGGTTCGTAAGAGGGCATGGCATAAAGGAAAAAGGGCGGGAAACCCTTCGGTTCCCGCCCTCTTGTTCCCTATTCGCGGCCCTGGCTCACTCGTCCGAGCTGGCTTCCGGCTTGGGATCGGCCTCGGAGTTCGAGCCATGCTTCCGGGCGGTGGCCTTCTTTGCCGTGGTCTTGCGCTTGCGCGTCTTGGCGACGGCGGGCGCGGACGGGGTCAGTTCGAAGCTGAGGCTGTCCGCGTCCTTGACCGTGACGTGGACCTCGCCGCCGTTCGCCAGCTTGCCGAACAGCAGTTCCTCGGCCAGCGGCTGCTTGACCTTCTCCTGGATCACGCGGCCCATCGGACGCGCGCCGTAGAGACGGTCATAACCCTTGTCGCCCAGCCAGCCGCGCGCTTGGGCATCGAACTGGATGTGCACGTTCTGGTCCGCCAGCTGGAGTTCGAGCTGGAGGATGAACTTGTCGACGACGCGGCTGATGGTGTCCTTGGCGAGATAGGCGAAGGGCACGATGGCATCGAGACGGTTGCGGAATTCGGGGGTGAAGAGGTTCTTCACCGCCTCGTCGCCCGCGTCCGCCTTCGACACGTCGCCAAACCCGATGCCGTTGCGCGCCATGTCCGAAGCGCCCGCGTTGGTGGTCATGATGAGCACCACGTTGCGGAAGTCGACGGTCTTGCCGTGGTGATCGGTCAGCTTGCCGTTGTCCATCACCTGCAGCAGGATGTTGAACAGGTCGGGGTGTGCCTTTTCGATTTCGTCGAGAAGCAGGACGCAGTGCGGCTGCTGGTCGATCGCATCGGTGAGCAGGCCGCCCTGGTCGAACCCGACATAACCCGGAGGCGCACCGATCAGGCGCGAGACCGAATGGCGCTCCATGTATTCGGACATGTCGAAGCGCTGCATCGGAATGCCCATGATCTGCGCGAGCTGCTTGGCCACTTCGGTCTTGCCGACACCCGTGGGGCCGGAGAACAGGAACGAGCCGATCGGCTTGTCGGGATCGCGCAGCCCGGCGCGCGACAGCTTCATCGCGGTCGAGAGAACGTCGATCGCCTTGTCCTGGCCGAACACCACGCGCTTGAGGTCGCGTTCGAGATTGGCCAGCGCCTGCTTGTCGTCCTTCGACACCGACTTGGGCGGGATGCGCGCCATCGTCGCGATGACCTGCTCGATTTCGCGCGCGCCGATCGTCTTCTTGCGGCGGCTGGGCGGCACCAGCATCTGCATCGCGCCCACTTCGTCGATCACGTCGATCGCCTTGTCGGGCAGCTTGCGGTCGTTGATGTAGCGCGCCGAAAGCTCGACCGCGGTCTTGATCGCCTCGGGGGTGTACTTGACCTTGTGGTGATCCTCGAAGGCCGAGCGCAGGCCCTTCAGAATCTTGATCGTATCCTCGATCGAAGGCTCGTTCACGTCGATCTTCTGGAACCGGCGCAGCAGCGCGCGGTCCTTCTCGAAGTGGTTGCGGAACTCCTTGTAGGTGGTCGAGCCGATGCAGCGGATGGTTCCGCCCGACAGCGCCGGCTTGAGCAGGTTGGAGGCGTCCATCGCCCCGCCGCTGGTCGCGCCCGCCCCGATCACGGTGTGGATCTCGTCGATGAACAGGATCGCGTGGGGCATCTTCTCCAGTTCGGAGACGACCTGCTTCAGGCGTTCCTCGAAGTCGCCGCGATAGCGCGTGCCCGCCAGCAGCGAACCCATGTCGAGCGAGTAGATCACCGCTTCGGACAGCACTTCGGGCACTTCGCCCTCGACGATCTTGCGGGCCAGGCCTTCGGCGATGGCGGTCTTGCCCACGCCCGGATCGCCCACGTAGAGCGGGTTGTTCTTCGAGCGGCGGCACAGGATCTGGATCGTGCGATCGACTTCGGGGCCGCGCCCGATCAGCGGATCGACCTTGCCGTTCAGCGCCTTCTCGTTGAGGTTGACGCAGAACTGGTCGAGCGCGGAGTCCTTTTTGTTGGCGCTCTTGGTCTCGGCCTTTTCCTCGGGCTGGGGCGCGGCGTCCTCGCTCTTGGGGGTGCGATCCTCGATCCGCTTGCCGCCCTTGCCGATGCCGTGGCTGATGTAGCTCACTGCATCGAGGCGGCTCATGTCCTGCTGCTGGAGGAAGTAGACCGCGTAGCTGTCGCGCTCGGAAAACAGGGCGACGAGCACGTTGGCGCCGGTCACCGTGTCCTTGCCCGAGGACTGGACGTGGAGAATCGCGCGCTGGATCACGCGCTGGAACCCGGCGGTGGGCGAGGGGTCGCCCTTGTCCTCGGTTTTGAGCGACTGGTATTCCTGATCGAGGTACTGGCGTACCACGTCGCCCAGGTCGCCAAGGTCCACACCGCAGGCCTGCATGACCTGCGCCGCGTCGGTGTCGTCGATCAGCGCGAGCAGAAGATGCTCGAGCGTCGCGTATTCATGGCTCCGCTCCGACGCATGGGACAGTGCCGAATGCAGGGTCTTTTCAAGGCTTTGGGCGAAACTGGGCATTTAGGACTCTTTCCAGTTGGAGGATGGCTCCTCTTGCGGGTGAAGTGTGGTGGATCGTCGTTTCAAACTCAATATAGGATACATCAGGAGCGTTGCGAGGTCGGCATTAGCGACCTGTTGAGATCCTGCTGGGGGTTTCATGATGGCCGCCTGAACAGGTCGGCCGACGGGACCGCCGCAGGTGCGGCGGGAGAGGAGGGCGCCTTGCCGAACAGCGCATCGGCGGCGAGCCGGTGCGCGGCGGATTTCTGGCGGTGCGCCGCACACCGGGAAATTTCCGCTTCGAGCAGCGCGGTGCGGGCGTCGAGTTCGTCCAGCGAATAGCTGTCCAGGCTCTCGCCCGAGAGGAGGCTGGCGGCTCCGAACTGGCGTTCGGACGGCCCTGGCCGAGGTCGGTCGTCGTCGTCCATTCCCGGCAGCATCGGACCAAGCCGGGGCGCTGTCAATGGCTTCGTGGAGGGGGCTGGGGGAGCACCTGTGGAGGGCTGCCTGCATGCGGCGCAACGGCGCGCGCCGGGGTGGCCCGCCAGGTCCGCGTGAAGGTCGGCGTGAGCGGCCGGAAAAGGTTCGCAACGGATCAAAGATTGTGGCAACACTCGCGCCATGCTCGACTTTCTTCCCGAGACGATGACCGCGGTGGGCTTCGATGCTCCCGGTGGTCCCGAGGTTCTGAAGCCCGTCGAATGCGCCGTGCCGCGCCCCGGTCCGGGCGAAGTGCTGATCCAGGTCGCCTATGCCGGGGTGAACCGCCCCGACGTCGTGCAGCGCCAGGGGCACTACCCGCCGCCGCCGGGCGCCTCGCCGCTGCCCGGTCTCGAGGTTTCGGGCACGGTTGCCGCGCTGGGCGAGGGTGTCGAAGGCTGGGCGCCGGGCGATGCGCTGTGCGCGCTGGTCTCGGGCGGGGGGTATGCGCCCTATTGCCTGGCGCGCGCCGATCACGCCTTGCCGGTGCCTGCGGGACTGGCGCTCGACGAGGCCGCCGCGCTGCCCGAAACGCTCTTCACCGTCTGGCACAACGTGTTCGAACGCGGCCACGCGCGCGAGGGCGAGACACTGCTCGTCCACGGCGGCACCAGCGGCATCGGCACGATGGCGACGATGCTCGGCCGGCTGTTCGGGCTGACCGTGATCGTTACCTGCGGTTCGCCCGAAAAATGCGCGCGCGCGCTGGAAATCGGTGCGCACCACGCGATTGACTACAAGGCGAGCGATTTCGTCGAGGAGGTCAAGCGGATTACCCAGGGGCGCGGCGTCGACGTCGTGCTCGACATGGTTGCGGGCGATTATGTGCCGCGCAATCTCAAGTGTCTGGCCATGGACGGGCGCCACGTCACGATCGCGGTGCAGGGCGGGACCCGCGCCGAGATCAACATGGGGATCGTCATGATGCGCCGCTACACCTTGACAGGGTCGACGCTGCGGGCGCGTTCGGACAGTTTCAAGGCGTTGCTGGCGCAGGAAATTCGCGCCAATGTCTGGCCGCTGGTGGCGCAGGGCGAGTTGCGCCCGGTGATGGACCGCCGCTTTGCCCTGGCCGAAGCGGGCGCGGCCCACGCGCGCATGGAGCGGGGCGAATCGATCGGCAAGATCGTGCTCGCGCTCTGAGCGCGGCGAAACGAACACGGCTAACGAATACGGTGAGCGAACACGACGAGCGAACACTTGGGGGGGAGCGATGCGATGGCCGAGGAACTGGTTCTTCACGAAGATCCGCGCAGTGGAAACTGCTACAAGATCCGGCTGACCGCGGCGCTGCTGGGCAAGCCGGTCGAGCGCCGGTCCTACGACATCCTGCGCGGTGAGACGCGCACGCCCGCCTTCCTGTCGCAGGTCAACAGCAACGGGCGCATTCCGGTGCTGCAGGTGGGCACGCGGTTCCTGCCGGAAAGCAACGCGGCGTGCTGGTATCTGGCCGAGGGGACCCCGCTCGTTCCCGCCGATGCCTTCGACCGGGCCGATGTGCTGCGCTGGATGTTCTTCGAACAGTACAGCCACGAGCCGAACATCGCCACGCTGCGCTTCTGGCTGCTCTATGTCGGCGAAGGCAACCTGACCGCGCACCAGCGCGACCAGATCATGGCCAAGCGCGCCGGCGGCGAGGCGGCGCTGGCGTTGATGGAAGACCATCTGGCGACGCGCGACTGGTTTGTCGGGGATCGGGTCTCGCTCGCCGACATCATCCTGTTCGCCTATACGCATCTTTGCGAAGCGGGGGGCTTTCGTCTCGGCGAGCATCCGGCGGTCTGCCGCTGGCTGCGCCGGATCTGCGCCTTGCCCGGCTTTGTGGCGATGGACGATCGCTGAGCGCTGAAATACGCGCGCAGCCTTTGCAGCGCAGGGGCAGGCTCCCTATTTCGGTTGGCCATTTGCGACCTTGCCAGGAACACCAGGGCCTGTCCCGTTCATGAAACCGCCCCTGCGCCCTTCGGCGGCCCCCGACGCCGCCCCTTCGGCTGACGCGCCCGGCCGCCGTCGCCTGGCGCGCAGCCTC
>NZ_JALHLF010000088.1 GCF_022832435.1 Novosphingobium organovorum
TGGGCGCCGCCGGGATCGGCACGCGCCACGTCGGGCGCGGGGCGGGGCGCATGGGGCTCTACTTCGTCGAGACCGGGGCGGGCCTGCGCCCTTCGGCGATCACTTACGATCGCGCGGGGAGCCTGTTCGCGACCACAGCGCCCGAGGAGATCGACTTTGCGGGCGCGCTCGACGGCGCGGCCTTGCTGCACATGTCGGGGATCACCCCCGCGCTCGGCCCCGGCGGTGTCGAACTGGCCCGCGCGGCAGTCGCCGCCGCGAACGCGGCCGGAGTACCGATCTGCTTTGACGGCAATTACCGCGCGCTGCTGTGGGACGCCTGGGACAGCGATCCGCGCCGGGTTCTGGGCGAACTGATACAATCCGCCCAGGTGATGATCGGCAACCACCGCGACATCGCGCTGCTGCTCGGCAAGCCGTTCTCGGGCGAAGGCCCCGAGCGCCGGCGCGAGGCCGCTCAGGCCGCGTTCGCGGCGTTTCCCCGCCTCCAGCTCATCGCCTCGACCGCGCGCGAAGTGGTCCACTCAGGCCACCATCGCATCGCCGCGCGGATCGATACCCGCGCGCAGGCACACCAGAGCGAGGCGATCGACGTGACCGGCATCGTCGAGCGGATCGGCACCGGCGATGCTTATGCGGCAGGCGTGCTGCACGCCTGGCTCGGCGCGAAGGATGTGGCCGAAATCGCGCGCACGGGGCTTGCCAGCACCGTGCTCAAGCACACCATTCCCGGCGACATGCCGCGCTTCAGCCAGGCCGATCTCGCCGCCTTCGACCCCGCCGGGGGCGACGTGCGGCGTTAGGTCGGGATCAGCGCAAGCGCATCAGCAGGAGGGCACGGCAACCGCGAGACCACCGAGCGAAGTCTCCTTGTAGTGTTCCTTCATGTCCTGCCCGGTGCGCTTCATGGTGTCGATCACCTGATCGAGGCTGACGTGGTGGACCCCGTCGCCGCCGAGCGCCAGGCGCGCCGCGCTGATCGCCTTGTTCGCCCCCATCGCGTTGCGTTCGATGCAGGGGATCTGGACCAGTCCGGCGATCGGATCGCAGGTCAGTCCGAGGTTGTGCTCCATCCCGATCTCGGCCGCGTTCTCGATCTGCGCGTTGGTCCCGCCCAGCACCGCGCAAAGCCCGGCGGCGGCCATCGAGCAGGCCACCCCGACTTCGCCCTGGCAGCCCACTTCGGCGGCCGAAATGCTGGCGTTGCGCTTGAACAGACCGCCGATCGCGGTCGCCGTCATGAGAAAATCGACACAGCCCTCGGGCGTGCCGTTCTGGAAACGCATGTAGAAACGCAGCACCGCAGGCAGCACGCCCGCCGCCCCGTTGGTGGGCGCGGTCACCACCCGGCCCCCGGCGGCGTTCTGCTCGTTGACCGCAATCGCCCAGGTCGAAACCCAGTCGAGGCTGTCGAGCGGATCGGCCGCCGCGCGCGCCAGCCGTCCGGTCAGCGCATGGTGCAGCCCCGCCGCGCGGCGGCGCACACGCAGGCCTCCCGGCAGTTCACCGGTCTGCGAGATACCCGCATCGATGCAGGTGTCCATGGTGTCACAGATCGCGCGAATGCCCGCCAGCGTTTCGGCGCGCGGGCGCAGCGCATCCTCGTTCGCCAGCGCCACTTCGGCCAGCGTCAGCCCGGCCTCGCGCGCCATCGCGAGCAGTTCGTGCGCGGTGGCGAAGGGATAGGGCATGTCGGCCAGCGGTTGCGCGGGCGCGTTGCGCCCCGCCTCATCCTCGTCGAGCACGAAGCCACCGCCGATCGAATAGTAGATACGCTGCCCGCACGGCGCCCCTTGCGCATCGAACGCGGTCAGCCTCATGGCGTTGCTGTGGAACGGCAGCCGCTCGCGCCCGCGCCACACGATGTCGCGCGTTTCGTCGAAGGCGATCGGGTGATGCCCGCCGAGCACGATCTGCCCGCTCGCCGCGACATCATTGAGGATCTGACGATGGCGCGCGTTGGTGACATCCGCCGGTTCGATCCCGTGCAGCCCCACGATCACCGCGGTATCGGTCGCGTGCCCGACCCCGGTAAGCGCGAGCGAGCCGTAGAGCGTCGCCTCGACACGGTGCACCGTCTCGAGCGCGCCCCGCTCGCCCAGCCACTGGGTGAAGCGGGCCGCCGCGGTCATCGGCCCCATCGTGTGCGAACTCGACGGGCCGACGCCGATCTTGAACAGTTCAAAGACGCTTACCGGCACGCATTTCCCTCTTGGTTGAAACAGCCTTGGGCTTGGGCTTGGGCTTGGGGCGCACACACGGTACGGCCCGCGCGCGCGCCTGCCAATGGGGCCGCGCGCCAAGCCCCGATCATACCGGCGGCAGACCGAGCATGATCCGCGCGCACTGGATGAAAGTGGCGCGCAGTTCGGGGGGCAGCGGTTCAAGCACGCGGCGCTGCACTTCGAGCAGGTCGGGCACCATGCCCTGAAGCATCGCCTCGCCGCTCGGCGTGAGCAGGACGCGGTGCTGACGCCCGTCGTGCGCGTCGCGCTGTTTCTCGATCAGGCCCTGGTCGACCAGCCGCGACAGCATCCCCGACATCGTGTTGCGATCCCAGCCGGTGATCTCGGTCAGCCGCTGCTGGCTTGCGCGCGGGTTGTCGCGGATCGCCCAGAGCACCGCGAACTGCTGGCGCGTGACGCTGAGATGTTCGCCGAGCACATCGTGAAAGATATCGTGCCCGCGCTGGGTGCACAGGCGCAGCAAGTGGCCGGGCGATTGCCAGAAATCGAAATCGGTCGGTTCTTCCCAGCCACCGGCCGGGGCATCGGCCTCGGCATCGCCCGCGGTGCAGAACTGCCAGGCGCGGGTGATTTGCGAGGGGGTGAGCGGTTCGCCCGCCCGCGCGGCGATGTCCACACCCTCGATCCGCGCGGCTTCCTCGACTTCCCAGACCCGCGCCAGCGCTTCCTCCACCGTCGCCCCGGCGAACAGCCAGCCCCGGCTGCCCAGGCTCAGCGCCGTGCCCGTGCCCAGCCGCCGCGCCGCAGCTTCGGGGCTTTGCGCCGCCACCTCGCCGGTGCGCGCCATGATCCGGTCGGGCGCCGCGTGGAGCAGCGCGCCGACCTGCGGGCAAAGCCGGTAGATCGCGCGGTGGTGTTCGGCCATCGGCGGCGCATCGGCGGGCAAGGGCCCCTCAAGCGCGAGACGCTGACAGGGCAGCCCTTCGCCGATCAGGCCGGGGGGCAGATCGGGCGTCATGAGCATCCAGTCGCGCCCGAGGCGCAGACTGATCGCGCCTTCGGCACGGGCCAGCCCGGCCCTGGCCAGCGCCCGGCTGGCCGCGCGCAGGCGCCGGGCGTGAAACTCGCACGAGGCATCCGCCTCCCCGCCAGGCGCGACCAAAGCCCCGGTCAAAACCGCCTTCGCGCCCGAGGCCACCGGTTCATGTTCGTGCCGCATGGCCTTGATCCTTCACGCAATCCTGACGCCAGAAGCGCACCGTCAGGCCAAGGGCCAGCGCCGCGCAGGCGATGATGTAATAGGCTGGCACCAGCCGCGTATCGAACGCTTCGGTGGCCAGCGACAAAGTGAACGGGGCCATCCCCCCGAACAGGAGTACCCCGGTGTTGTAGCTCAGCGCCATGCCGCTGGTGCGCATGCGCGCGGGAAACAGCGAGGCCAGGAGACCCGGCGTCGTGCCCCAGATAAACGCGATCGGCAAGCTGCACACGAGTTGCGCCCACAGCAGCCGCTCCATCGCCGGGCGGGCGAGCACCTGCGCCAGCAGCACCAGCGCCAACAGCGCGAAGACCGCCACCGCCCCGGCGAACAGCCGCCAGGGATCGAGCCGATCGGCCAGCCCGCCGACGAGCGGCGTCAGCCCCAGCAGCACCAGCGCGCACAGGCCCGTGCCCACATGCGCGCTGGCCGGATCGAGCCCGAGCTGGTGCACCACGTAGGCTGGCAGGAAAATGAACCAGACATATTGCGAAGCGGTGCCGATCACCACCACGCCGAGCCCGGCGCACAGGCGCCCGCGCGCCTGGCCAAACAGTTCGGGCAGCGGCGCCACGCCGCCCGCCGCCCCCGGCGCAGGCGGTGCGAACTGCGGCGATTCGCCGAGGCCGTGACGGATGTAGAGCCCCACCGGCCCGATCAGCGCGCCGACCAGGAAAGGAACCCGCCAGCCCCACTGCGCCAGTTGCGCCGCCGACAGGAAATGGCGCAGCGCCAGCACGCTCACGGCGGCGAGCAGCATCGCCAGCGCCTGCGCGCACATCTGGAAACTGCCGTAGCGCATGCGCCGTTCGGGCGGGCTCCACTCGGTCAGCATGGCGCTTGCCGTGGCGAACTCCCCGCCAACCGAAAGCCCCTGCAGCACGCGCGCGAACAGCACCAGCAGCGGCGCGGCAAGGCCGATCCGATCGTACCCCGGCGTGATCGCGACCAGCAGCATCCCCGCCGCCATCATCGCGATCATCGCCAGCAGCGCCGGCTTGCGGCCGTGCCGGTCGGCGTAGATCGCCAGCAACAGTCCCCCGAACGGGCGGGCCACGAACGAGACGGAAAACCCCGCGCAGGCCATCAGCCAGGCCAGGCGCGGATCGCTGGCCGGAAAGAACGCCGCCGCGATCGCCTCGGTCAAAAAGCCGTAGACCAGAAAATCGTACCACTCGAACCCGTTGCCGACGACCGAGGCCAGGACCACGCGCCGCCGCGCCGGTCCCAACCCCCGATCCTGCGGCTCCTGCGCCATTTCGCCCACGCGCCCTCCTGCCGTTCCAGGCACCGTGCGCTGGCGCATGGGCCAGCGCGACAACCGGTGAATGACACCCTCGGGAATAGTCGTGCGCTCCAGTCGGACAGGCAAGGTCAAAATTATTATTGACGTATACGTACTATTTCGATCACAGTCTATGCACAAGGGAGCGGATGCCGGGGCAAACCAGCATCAGGGGGTTACAACATGAGGTTTCAACGTATCGCGCGGTTCGCGGCCGGTATCTCGGTCGCGGCCTGCTCCATCTCGCTCGCCCACGCCCAGTCCATGCCCGCCACGCCCGACCAGGCCCCGTCCGGAGAGGCCGCACCCGGCGAGGCCAATGAGCCGGGCGTGGAAATCATCGTCACCGGCACCAACATCCGCGGCACCAAGGTGGTGGGCAATTCGGTGCTGCGCGTCACGTCCCAGGACATGCTCGACAGCGGCCGCAGCACGGTGGCCGATTTCCTGCGCGAACTGCCCTCCAACTTCGCCGGCGGCGTGGGCATGAGCGACAACGCGCAAGGCGGGCAGGACGCCAGTTCGGCGGGATCGAACCTGACCGGCGGCCAGGGCGTCAACTTGCGCGGGCTCGGCGCGCTCTCGACCCTCGTGCTGGTCAACGGGCGGCGCGTCGCGGCCTCGGGCCAGTACGGTGATTTCGTCGACATCTCGACCATCCCCTCGACCGCGATCGAGCGGATCGAAGTGCTCCAGGACGGCGCCTCGGCGGTCTATGGTTCGGACGCGGTGGGCGGCGTGGTCAACCTCATCCTCAAGGATCACGACGACGGGCTGCACACCACCCTGCGGCTGGGCACCACCACCCAGGGCGGCGGCAGCGAGGCCCTGCTCGGCGGCAGCTACGGCACTTCGTGGTCGGGCGGGCATCTTTTCGCGGCCTATGAATACTACCACCGCGACCGCGTGCGCGCCGACCAGCGCGCCATCTACAACGGCGGTGACTTCTCCGATCGCGGCGGCATCAACTGGCCGCAGTACACCGCGCGGGCCGGAACCGCAGCGAACATCTTCAGCGGCACTGCAGCGGCCAACGGCACGGTGATCGCAACCGTCCCCCAGGGCAGCAACGACGCCCTGAGCGCCTCCGACCTCACCACGGTCAGCGATGGGGTGGGCAACACCTACAACCCCTGGGCCAATGTCGACGTGCTGCCGCGTGTGCGGCGCCACAGTTTCTACCTCGCCGCAGAGCAGGAGCTGAGCGACGCGCTCACCCTGTCGGGCGACCTGCGCTACACCTGGCGCAAGACCGACTACAACAGCGGCTACGCGGTCTATTACGGCACCGTTCCTTCGACCAGTCCCTACTATATCGATGGTTCATCGAACAATTTCGGCGTGGTGATCGACGATGAGGGGCTGGTGCGCAAGGCCAGGGTGGACAGCTTCGCGGCCCACCTCGCGCTCGACGCCGAGCTGGGGAGCGGCTGGCACGCGCGCTTCGACGGGTCGTACAGTCGCGAGGTCCAGAGCCGCTACGCGACGATGCTGCGCAACACCAACATCATGGAGCACACCGCGAGCGGGGCCTATGCGCCCAATTCGATCACGTGCGCGCTTTCGGGCCTCAATTCCTCGAACATCGGCGCGCTGTCTTCGCCAAGCGAGGCGCAGAGCTATTGCGCCGGGCTCGATTACGAGACCTGGAACCCCTATTCGACCGAGGCGCTCTCGCAGGCCGTGCTCGACGAGCTGATCGGCTACGAGGACCTGCGCTACGTCTCGCAGCTCGTGCAATTTACCGCCAAGGCCGACGGCACGCTGTTCCCCCTGCCCGCGGGCGACGTGAAGGTGGCGATCGGCGCGGATTACCGGCGCGAGCAGATCGGCGGCGCGCTGTCGTTCAACTACCGCTCGACCGACGACGAATATATCCAATACGGCACCACCCGGCGCCAGGTCGGCGCGCTCTTTGGCGAACTGTCGGTGCCGCTGATCGCGCCCGACATGAATGTGCCCGGCGTGCGCTCGCTCGACCTGTCGAGCGCGGTGCGCTACGAACACGGCACCGGGCTCGGTGCGTTTGACACGGTGAACCCCAAGTTCGGGCTCGACTATGTCCCGTTCGACGGGCTGCGCGTCCACGGCAGTTTCGGCACCTCGTTCCACGCGCCGCCGATGCGCTACATGTACGATGGCGTCCAGCCCACCACCGGAGGCAACGGCGCGTTCCTGCGCACCAACCTCTACACCGCGCCGTGCGACACCGATCTCGTCGCGCTCAACGGGGTGAGCGGAACGCCGGGCGGGTCGGGCAACTGCACGTTCACCGCGATCGTCGTCTCGGGCGGCGCGGGCGATTCGCTCAAACCCGAACGCGCCACGACCTGGACGCTGGGCGCCGATCTCGAACCGCCGATGATCCCCGGCCTCAAACTGAGCGCGAGCTACTTCAACATCCGCATCAAGGATCGCATCACGCGCATCCAGTCGGGCACGCTGGGCAGCATCCTGGCCAGCTACTTCGCAACCGGTTCCTCGCCCTACTCGGCCGCGCTCGACTTCGATCCCGACGAGGCCACGGTCGAAGCGCTGTTCGACGACCCGCGCTATCTCGGCCAGCTCGATTCCGGCCCCACCCAGTCCGCCTCGGACGTCGCCGCGATCATCTACGCCACGCAGGTCAACCTGGCCGAGCTGCGCATGGACGGGTTCGATGTATCGGCCAGCTACCGGCTCGAGACGGCGGGCGCAGGCACCTTCGACGCCTTTTTCTCCGGCACGCGCCTGCTCAGCTACAAGATCCAGGCCGCGCCGGGATCGGGCTTCATCGACCAGCTGGGCAAGTATTCCTCGACCGGCAACCCGGTGAAATTCCGCAGCAAGCAGGGTCTTGGCTGGCGCTACGGCCCGTGGAGCGTGCGCGGCACGGTCAACTTCACCTCGAGCTACGAATGCGAATCGGGCTGCTACGTACCCGATGCATCGACCGGCGCGCCGGTCCTCGCGACATCCCCGGTGCCGATCGGTTCGTGGACCACGCTCGACCTCAACATCGGCCTCAAGCTCGGCGGGATCGCCAGGGCCCTTGCCGATTCCTCGCTCGCCTTCTCGGTCGTCAACCTGTTCGACGCCGACCCGCCGTTCATCGATTCGGGCACCGCGGTCAACGACACCATGGCCGATCCCTACGATGCCGCGAACGCCACCGCGATCGGGCGCACCGTCTCGCTCACCTTCCACAAGGACTTCTGATGCGCTTTTTCCGCGCGCGCCGATGCGCCCCGACACTGCTGGCCGCCACCCTGTTGGCCACCGCCCCCGCATGGGCGTCCCCGCCGTCTCCCGCCAGCGCGCAGCGGGCCGCGGGTCCGGTCGCCGTGCCCGGCTCGCAGCAATGGGCGATGACCTCGCCCGATGGCTTGCGCCATTACCGGATCATGATGGCCGTGCCGCCCGGCCCGCCCCCGCCCGGAGGCTTCCCGGTGGTCTATGTGCTCGATGGCAACGCCTTCTTCGGCACCATGGTCGACGCAGTGCGGCTCGAGGCGTTCATGGCGCATTACAGCCCGGCGGTGGTGGTGGGCCTGGGCTACGACACACCAAGCCCGATCGCGATCGCCGAGCGCAATTACGACTATACCCCGCCGACCGGCCCGGCCCCCGAATTCGATGAACGCAACCCCGAACGCCGGGCAGGCGGTGCCGAGGAATTCACCCGCTTCCTGACCGGGGCGATCATGCCCGAAGTCGCCCGGCGCGCAGCGGTCGATCCGACGCGCCGCGTGCTGTTCGGCCATTCCTACGGCGGGCTCTACGCCGCCTATGCCTATCTGCAACACCCCGGCCTGTTTCGCGCGGTGATCGCCGCCAGCCCTTCGCTGTGGTACCACCATTTCCACGTACTGGAGACGCTCGCCGGCCCCGGCCAGCATCCCGCCCCCACCGGACGCCTGCTCGTCACCGTGGGCGAGAACGAGCAGAAACCCTCGCCCGAGGAAATCGCCGCGCTTGGCCCCAGGCGCGTCGCGATGCTCGAGGCGCTGCGCCAGGTCGACAGCGCGCGGCGCTTTACCCAGACCCTGCGCGCGCAAGGCGCGGACGCCACGTTCACGCTGTTTGCCGACGAGACCCACCCCTCGGTGGTGCCCGCCGCGATCAGCCGCGCGGTGCGCTTCGCCCTCGCGCCCGCCGAGACGCACCCCGAAGGCGTGCACCGCCCCGGTCCTCCCCCCGCCAACCCATCCCAGGAGACCAACCGATGATCCTCACCCTCGTCCTTGCGGCTGCGGCGGCCAGTGCCGCCCCCGCCGCAACCGGCCATGAACCCGCCGCGCGCGCGCCCACGCTCGAAATCGACCAGACCCCGCGCCCGATGGCGGTTCCCGGCGTGCCCGGCCCATACGAATACCTCGCAATGAGCGCGCAGGAGCGCTACGCGCTGCGCCTTCGCGTGCGGGTCCTGCCCGACGACATCCGCAAGCCGTGGCTGCGCCAGCTCCAGATCAACGTCGATTCGCTGCCCGGCCGCGTTGCGCTGCGCCTGCACGACGAGCGCAACGCGATGGACGTCGAAAATGGCACGCTACCGGTGAAGGCACCGTGAGCGTGAGCGTGAGCGTGAGCGTGCGCGTGCGCCGCCTCGCGCTTGCCTCGCTTGGCGTCCTGACACTCGGGGCCGCGCCCGTCGCAGTCGCAGCCGCCCCCGTATCCAGCGCGGCGACACCGCAAAAACCCCCGCGCATCGAAACCTTCGATCGCACCGGGCCGCAAGGGCGCGTGTACCGCATCTCGATCGCGCATCCCGATGCGCCGCCACCGCCAAGCGGTTATCCGGTGGTCTATGTGCTCGACGGCAACGCGCTCTTCGCCACCGCCGCCGACAGCGCCCGGCTGCAAGCCTTCCGCCCAAACTGGACCGGGATGGAAGCCGCGGTGGTCGTGGGCATCGGCTACCCGACACCGGCGCTGTTCGACGTTCCCGCGCGCTACTACGACCTTACCACCCCACTGCCCGGCGGCGGCGCATCGCTGACCGGTGGGCCGCGCATGAAAGCGGGCGGCGCGGACGATTTCCTCGCCTTCCTCGAAAGCACGGTCAAGCCGCTGGTCGCCGCGCACGCTTCGCTCGACCGATCGCGCCAGACGCTGCTGGGCCATTCGCTCGGCGGGCTTTGCGTGCTCCACGCGCTGTTCAGCGAACCCGGGGCGTTCTCCAGCTACGTCGCGATCAGCCCTTCGGCGTGGTGGGGCGGTGGCAGCCTGATGGCGGAAGCGCGCGCCTTTCGCGCGCGGCGGATGCAAGCCGCCGATGGCCCGGCCCCGCGCGTGCTGCTGACCGTGGGCGAATACGAACAGACCATGAGCCCCGCCGCGCGCGCCGCCTCGGGCGCGGCCGAGCAGGAGGCCGCGCTGGCCAGGGCGGGCATGGTCGATGCGGTCCACGCGATGGCCCGCCTGCTGGAGGAAACTCCGCATCTCACCACCCGCTACCGCCTGCTCGACGGCGAGGATCACGGCTCGGGCGTGCCCCGCGCGATCAGCCTGGGGCTGCGCTTCGCGTTGCTGCCCGACGGCCAGTTCGACCCGGCCCCCTAGAGCATTTTCCTGCCCCGCCTCTCTCGATCAGGACCACGAAGACGTACCCCATGCTGCCATCCTCGCTCCCCTCCCGCCTGCGCGCGTTGGCGCTCGGCGCCGCCGCGCTCATCGTCCCGCTCGCCGCCCCGGCCTCGGCCAAGCCGATCCCCGGCGTCCCTGCCGACCTCGAACGCGCGGTCGATAGCGCGGTCAGCGCGGTCACGCCCGATGTCATCGCCTGGCGGCGCGACATCCACGCCCACCCGGGACTGGGCAACCACGAGACCCGCACCGCCGCGCTCGTCGCCCGGCAGCTGCGCGCGCTCGGCTTCGACGACGTGCGCACGGGGATCGCGCATACCGGCGTCGTCGGGATCTTGCGCGGCGCGCGGCCCGGCCCGGTGGTCGCGCTGCGCGCCGAACTTGACGCGCTGCCGATCAAGGAGGCCACCGGACTGCCCTTCGCCTCGCACGTCGTGGTCGATGTCGATGGCAAGCCGACCCCGGTGATGCACGCCTGCGGCCACGATGCGCACACCGCGATCCTGCTCGGCGCGGCACGTGTCCTGGCGGGCCTGCGCGACCGGATCGCGGGCACGGTCATGGTCGTGTTCCAGCCCGCCGAGGAAGGCGTGACCGGCGAGACCTACGGCGCCGCGCTGATGGTGCAGGAAGGCGTGTTCGACACGCTGCGCCCCGATGCGATCATGGCGCTCCACGTCGAACCCGGCCCGGTCGGCCGGATCATGGTGCGGCCGGGGCCCTTCCTGTCCAGTTCCTCCGCGATCCACATCCGCCTCAAGGGGCGCCAGACCCACGCTGGCCGCCCCTGGGAAGGCACCGACCTGGTCAATCTCTCGGCCGACGTGGTCAAGGCGCTGACGACGATCTCGGCGCGGCGCGTCGATGTTTTCCAGTTTCCCAACGTCGTCTCGATCGGCGCGCTCCAGGCGGGTAACCGCAACAACGTGCTGCCCGGCAGCGCCTCGCTCGACGGGACCATCCGCACCTTCAGCCTGGCGCGGCGCGACGCGCTCAAGACGATGATCCGCCAGTCGGTCGAAGGGCTGACCGCGACCTACGATGCACAGGCCGACGTTTCCTTCGAGGATCAGGCGCTCGTCACCAGCAGCGAGCCCGCGCTGCTCGCCCGCATGCGCCCCGCGCTTGATGCCGCCGCCGGGCCCGCGGGCGTCGATGCGAACGCCCTGCTGCGCGGCGCGGCGGAGGACTTTTCCGCCTTCGAAACCCAGGTTCCGGGCCTCTACTACATCCTGGGATCGACCCCGAACTACACCGCGATGGACGCGGCCCCCTCCAACCATTCGGACAAGTTCGACATCGACGAGGCGGTGCTGCCGATCGGCGTGAAGGCGCAAGTGCTCACCGCGCTCAGTTTCCTGGGGCAGGGCGCTGCGTCGCTCGAAACAAGGCCCGTCGAGACGAAATAGGGTTTCAAGGGCGCAGCATGGCGATGACCGTTTCGCTCAGCGCGGCCGCCCCCTGACGCAGGAAGAGGCGCATTTCCGGGCGCGGCGCGGCGGCCGTGTGCACGTCGATCATGACCCGCCAGGTCTGCGGCGCGCCGTTCGCGTCCCCCGGCGGGCGGGCCAGCGGATAGACCGAAAGCGCGGCGATGGCCTCTTGCGGCACATCGGTCACCGCCTCGATCCCCGCCGCGCGCGTCTTGCCCGCGAGCACGGGTCCGGCAAAGTCGAACACGTACTTGCGCGCCGCCGTCTCGACCGGCGCGCCGGGCTTGCCGCCCACGCCCTCGAACCGGTCAACGCAGCGCGCCTGATCGCTGGCCTCGGGCTCGGCGCTGGTCCAGCGCAGGCGGTACGCCAGATCGCGCCGCTGTCCCGCGCGGGCCGGTTCGTCTCCCACCCAGAAGGCGACGATGTTGTCCTGCGTCTCGCTTTGCGTGGGCATTTCGTAAAGCAGCACGCGGCCCGCGCCCCAGTCCTGTCCCGGCTCGACCCAGAGCGAGGGACGGCGTTCGTAGAACGCGCCATCGTCCTGGTAATGGCTGAAAGCGCGGTCGCGCTGGAGCAGGCCGAAGCCCTTGACCCCGTCGGCGCGAAAGCTGGTAACCCGCGCGTGGGGCGCGTTCTCGAGCGGGCGCCAGATCCGCTCGCCATTGCCCGCGTGGATCGCCAGGCCGTCCGAATCGTGGATCTCGGGCCGCCAGTCGCGCCCGGGCTCGGCCGGCCCGGCCCCTTGCTGCCCGCGCTGATCGTACCAGAACATACTGGTCAGCGGCGCCACGCCCAGCCGTGCGATGTCGCGGCGCACGAACAGGCTGAGCCGCACGTCCTGCGCCACCCCGTCCGGCCCGTCGCCGCAGTCGAACGAACAGGCCCCGGTCACGCTCGGCCCGTCGAGCAGCGCGAAAATGCGCACCCGATCACGGCCCGTCTCCTCGATCCAGAATTCGGTGAAGGCGGGAAATTCCTCCGCCTGCGCAAGGCCGGTGTCGACCGCGACGGCCCTTGCCGAAAGCCCGTACTGGTTCTGCGATCCCGCCGCGCGAAAGTAGGAGGCACCAAGGAAGGCCAGCCAGTCGCCCTTTTCCTGCGCATGAAGCACCCGAAAGCCCGCCGCCGCGCTGTGTCCGCCGTGCGCGAACATGCCCATGGTATCGATCAGCCGCCGCGCCGATCCGCCCTCCAGCAGGTGCAACCCGACCGGGTGCGGGGCGATCGCCCGCGCGACCGGAAACAGGCGGATGCGCTGCCCCAGCGGCTCGGCCTGGCCATAGGCAAGCGCACCAAAGGCATCGAAGTCGTCCGCCATCGCGGTCGGCTCGGCCGGTGCCACGTAGGGCCGCGCGGCAAGGTCCTGCGCGCGCGCGACAAGGCTGTCCCAGTCGAACGGCTCGGGTGCGCCCAGCCGCTCGGAGCGCGCCAGAAGCGCGTGCGAAAACCCGGTCAGGCCCAGCCCGCCCAGCGCCAGTCCGCCCAATCCGGAAATCGCCAGCCTCGCCATCGCCTGCCGCCGGGATGCGGCGTGCCCTGCCTGCTCCATCTGCCTTGCGCCTCTCTCGATGTCCTCTCGCCCTTAGGGCTAGAGACGCTTGGGCAAGGCGATGGGTTCCGGCCGGCCACGCCGCTGCGGCGCAGGCGCCCTCGAAATCGGGCGGCTAGAGCGGTTTTCGATCAGATTGCATCAGATCTACCGCTCTAGACTTTTGTTTTGACGCATTTTCTGAATCGTCAGGTAATTCCACCTGACTGGAAAATGCTCTAGAAGTTGACCAGCGCGCTCAGCTTGAACGAACGGCCCGGCTGCGAATAGTAAGCCTTGGCCAGCGAGCCGCTGTCGGGCAGGTCGAGCGCGGAATANAATTCCACCTGACTGGAAAATGCTCTAGAAGTTGACCAGCGCGCTCAGCTTGAACGAACGGCCCGGCTGCGAATAGTAAGCCTTGGCCAGCGAGCCGCTGTCGGGCAGGTCGAGCGCGGAATACCAGGTGTCGTCGAGCAGGTTGTAGAGCCCGGCACCCAGTCGTAGCCCTTGCGCGAAGGACGGGCGCCACCAGGCAGTGAGATCGACCACCGCATAGCCCGGCGCCTTGTTGAGATCGGACGAGGTATCCTCCACCTTGTCGCGCTTCGCCGCCAGTGTTGCGGAAAGATCGGCGCCGAAGTGCGCGCCCGCATAGCCCGCGCCGACCACGCCCTTGAACGGGGGGATCGAGTTGAGATGCACGGCCTCGTCGGTGTCCTTACCGTTGGCGTAGGCGAGCGAGCCCCACACCCGCACGGCCTTCGCCACCATCCAGTGCGCCTCGGCCTCGAAACCATAAATGCGCACATGCGCGCGGTTGGTGTATTCGAACACACCGTAGGGGTAGGAGCCCTCCAGCCCTGCGGCCGTCGCGGTGGTGGTCACCGTGTCGATGAAGTTGCGGTAGCGGTTGTAATAGCCGCTCAGCTTGGCGCCCTTGCGACTGTCGCCATAGGTCACGCCGCCTTCCCAGCCCGTGCTGGTTTCCGGTTTGAGATCCGGATTGCCGAGCGAGACGTAGCTGCTCGGGCTACCGTAGGCGAGGTAGAGTTCAGTTGCCGAGGGTGCGCGGAAGGCCTGCGAATATTGCCCGTAGAGCGTGACGCCCGGCAGCACGCGCGCTTCGACGAGCACCTTGGGCGACCAGTGCGAGGCGCGGGTTGAGGCCGGCAGCCCCTCGTAGGCGGCGTTGGCTTCGTAGGAGGCGGTGTCCTGCGGCTTGCGTTCGAACCAGTCGAACCGCACGCCGGGAGTGACACGCAGCCATCCGCCCGCGCCCAGGGTCACACGGTCCTGAACCGCCAGACCAAGATCGGTGCCGTGAACATCGGGCATGTCGGACTGGTTTACGTGAAGGAACGCGCACGAATAGATCGCCGCGGTGCAGTTGTCCTCACCCGCCGCGTACTGGCTGGTGCGCGAGGCGTAGAGATCGCCCACCAGCGTCAACTCATGCCCCAGAGGGCCGGTCTGGCCGCCGAGCGTAAGCGAGCCACGCGCCCCGAAGGTGTCCATACGCAAGGTGGAATCGCGATCGTATTCGCCGACCGGCGCGGTCAGGCGCTGGGCGCGCGTGTACGTCTCCAGTTCGTTGCGCTGCCAGTAACCGAGCAGGTGGCCTTCGCGCACCAGCCCATCCGCATCCCCCTGATAGTCCCAGGTGCCCGAAATCCGCCGGCGGCGCGTCTCTTCCTGCGTGCGATAGCGCGAATAGGTCGAGCTGATCGAGGTCAGCGTGTTTTCGTCGTAATCGCGGTTGAACAGTTCGCCCGTCAGCCCGAGGCGATGACCGCCGGGCAGGTACTGGTGCACTTTGACGAGCAGGTTCTCCTGATCGTAAGCGGCCGGGTTCTTGCGCGTGCGGGTCGAACCGCTGCCGCCGGTCGAACCCTTGTTCTCGGTCTCCTGCCCGTTGCGATAGCCGCCCTGGACGAGGAGCAGCGTATCGCCCTGGCGCACCGCCACCGCCTGGTTGAGATAGACACTGTCGCTGACGCTGTCGTACGTCACCTTGGACAGCCCGCCTTGCGTCTTGCCCGTCCCAAGCAGGCTTTCGGGATCGAGCGTGCGCAAGGCCAGCACCCCGCCCAGCGCACCGGTGCCAAAGAAGCTGGAATCGCTGTTCTTGACCACGTCGATGGCCGACAGCGAATTGAAATCGAACGCAAAGGCCCCGCCCTGCACGCCGCGCGCGCCATCGCTGAGCCAGAACGTGCGGATGCCGTCGATGGTGGTGAGGACACGGTCGGCGTCAAGCCCGCGAATATTGATTGAGGCGTTGTCGGCGTTGATCGTCACCCCGGCGTCGATACGCCGGGTGTATTCGGCAAGACTGTCGGTCTGGAGCCGCTCGAACGTCGCGCGGGTGGTCGTCGTGGTCAGCACGCGGGGCTTGCCCTGTGCGGAACGATCGGTGTCGGCCTGCTCGTCATCGACCACGGGCAGCGGGGCATCTTCGCGGACCTGCAAGGCATCGAGGCGTAGATCCGATGACCTTTGGGCATCGGACGAATTTTGGGCTTCCCCCGCATCCCCCTGCCGCGCCTGAGCCGGGAGCGAAGCGGTTGCGGCCGCAATCAGCGCGCCGGTCGCGAGCGTGAAACGGACCCGGCGACGGGCAGGCAACGCCTTTCGGCCAGCCACCAGGCAAGGGACGACCCTGTTTTCGGAATTCATATGCTAGTGCCTCGCATTCGCATTAAAAGAAAGGAAGGACCCCACTCGCGCCCCGCGGGATCGGCCCGTCGGATAGGCCTGCCGCGCCCCAGCGTCAAGTTATTGCAATTGATTCTTATTTGCGATTATGGCATTATCCGCTTCGAACCGCCATGACGCCGCCCGCCCCCAACCCCGCGGGCGGGTCGCAATTCAGGGACCCTTGCGCGTGACTTCCAGCCCTGCCCTCTGGCTCCCGGACCGACCGGCCCAGCCGCCCCGCAGCGGCGCGAGGGCCGAACCCGCACGGCTGATCACGCCCCCCACGCCGGGCCACAGGCACCCACACCCTACCGTGCACCGCGACGAACACAGCCGCTACGGCACCTCAACGCGCTCACGCCTCGCCGGGCTAGCGCTGACCACCGTGCCGCTGTGCCTGGTCGCAGCAACGCTCGCGGTCCTGACCAGCCGCCCGCCCGATGCCAAGGTCGTGGCCAAGCCCCGACTCACGGTGATCGACCTGGCCCCGGTGGCGCCAAACCCGCTATCGGCCAGGACATCCCCGCCGCCTGAGCCGCCCTCACCCCGCGTCCGCTCCGTCCGCCAACCGCCAACCACCACACCGCGGGCCATAGCCGTTGCGATCCGTCCCCAAGGTCCCGTCATGGTATCGGCCCCGGTCTCCGGACTGGCCCCCGTCTCCGGACTGGCCTCCGCCGTGGCGCTCGCCACGCCGCTCGCTACCGGCGCCGCCCCCTCGCCAGCCGAGCGGCCATCAACCGCGACGAGCACCGCCCAACCCGCCGCAACCACGCGTGACAGCCGCCCCGATCCACGCTGGCTTGCCCGGCTCATGCGCCACCTCCACCGCTTCCGCCGCTACCCGCGCGAGGCGCTGGCCGACCACGCGCAAGGCCAGACACTCGTGCGCTTCCACATCGATTCCACCGGAGCCCTGCTCGACGCGCACGTGATCGAAACCTCGGGCAGTGCCGCGCTCGACCGCGCGGCGCTCGCCACGCTCGCG
>NZ_JALHLF010000089.1 GCF_022832435.1 Novosphingobium organovorum
GAACATCCCCGTCACCAGATACCGATCGCGCAGCGCCTCGTTCGACACACCCTCCATCATCTCCGGATGCGTCGCGTGGTAGGTCTTGCAGAACACGTTATCACTCTCCCGTTCGTGCTTCGGGAGCGAGTTCTAACGGCTTTTGGTAACCGGTGTCAACGGCTGCGTTTCAGCCGGTCCGTGTCCGTCCTGCGTGGCCGGGGCCGGTGCGTCGGTGCCGTGGGCGCCAGCGCAGGTCGCGGCCGAGGCGCGGCGGATCAGGTCGGACAGGAAGATCGAGGGCTGCGAGGCCGCATCGGCGGGGTCGATCAGCTTGCTCGCCGCGGCGCGGGCCATGGCCTTGATCGGCCACTGCACGGTCGTCAGCGGCGGCCAGATGTGCGCGGCGGTGGCGGTGTTGTCGAAGCCGATGATCGAGAGGTCCTGCGGCACGCGGATGCCCTGGCCGAGCGCGCGGTGGAGGAAACCGGCGGCCATTTCGTCGTTGCTGCTGAAGATCGCGGTGGGGCGCGGCGTGGCGGCGAGCAGCTTGTCGCCCGCGGCCTGACCCGATTCGAAGCGGTAGGTGCCGCGCGCCATGATCGCGGGATCGAGGGGAAGCCCCGCGCGCGCCATGCCGTCGGCAAAGCCCAGTTCACGCTCGCGCGCCGAGCGGAACCCTTCCGGGCCGGCGATGAAGCCGATCCGCTTGTGGCCCAGTTCGGACAGCCAGTAGACCGCGTCGGCGACCGCCTGGCGGTCGTTCGAGGCGACGAGATGTTCGCTCTTGTCGAGCGCGGCCGAGCCCATGCGCACCACCGTGCAGCCGAGCGCGCGGCACATGTCGGCGAGTTCGTCGTTCTCCGAGATCGGGGGCAGCAGCATCACCCCGAACAGCCGCTGCTGTTCGATGAAATGGCGGATATCGTCGAGCAGGGCGGGCGAGTGGCGGTCGACCGGGCGCACCACGAGCGCGAACTCGGTGTCGCGGATCGTCTCGAGGATGCCTTCCTGCACCCCCAGCACCATCTGCGCGTTCGGGTTGTCGTGGATCAGCCCGATGAGGAAGTTGCGCCGCAGCGCCAGTGCGCGCGCCTGCGGGTTGGGGACGTAACCGAGCTCGGCGATCACCGCCTCGACCTTCTTGCGGGTGGCTTCGTTGAGCAGGGGGGACTTGTTGATCACCCGGCTGACGGTCTTTTTCGAGACGCCCGAGAGACGGGCGACGTCGTTGATCGTCGGTTTCGGTTCCTTAGGCATGCACCCCGTGCTCGTTTTGTTGTGTTGTTGTTGGAACCGACCCTTGCCTTAGCGCGCGGGTAAAGGCAATATGACACCGGTTACCGATTGTCTCCGTTGGTAACGGCTTTTCATGACTCAGACCGGATACCATGCCCGCGACAACGCCTGCCACGATCCCCGCTTCCCTGCAAATCCATGCCAGCGATACCGTGGGGGTGGCGCTGAGGGCGCTCGACGCCGGGGCGCAGGTCCTGGGGGTATGCCTGCTTCAGGCCGTGCCGCAAGGGCACAAGTTCGCGCTTCGCGACCTGGCGGCGGGCGAGGTGGTGGTCAAGTATGGCCAGCCGATCGGGCGCACGCGGGTGGCGGTGCGGGCGGGTGAACACGTCCACTCTCACAACCTGGCGACCGCGCTTGCGGGCGAGCTGGCCTACCGTTCCGGCGCCCGCGCCGGGCAGGCGCCGGAGGAGGTCGCAGGGATTGCTGCAGGCGCCGCATGGACCTGGCGCGGATACCGCCGGGCCGATGGGCGCGCGGCGACGCGCAACGAGATCTGGATCCTGCCGACGGTGGGCTGCGTCGCGCTGAGCGCGCAGCAGGTCGCGCGGCAGGCGAGCGAGCGGCACGGCGCGGCCATTGCAGCTGGCCGGATCGATGGGATCTTCGCGTTCGAGCATCCGCATGGCTGTTCGCAACTGGGGGATGATCTGGCTGGAACGCGGGCGCTGCTGGCTGGTCTCGCAGCCAATCCCAATGCGGCCGGGGTGCTGCTGCTGGGACTGGGCTGCGAATCGAACCAGCTCGATGCGCTGGTGGCCCAAGTGCCGGATGCGGCGCGCAGCAAACTGCGCGTGCTTTCGAGCCAGGCGGTGGGCGATGAACTGGCCGCCGCAGGACGGCTGATCGACGAACTGGTGGCCGAGGCCCAACGGGCCGAGCGCGAGGAACTGGGGCTCGACGCGCTGTGCATCGGGCTCAAGTGCGGTGGCTCGGACGGGTTCTCGGGGCTGACCGCCAACCCGCTTCTGGGGCGGTTGTGCGACCGGGTGACGGCGGCGGGCGGGCGCGCGATCCTGACCGAAATTCCCGAGATTTTCGGCGCCGAGGAGCCGCTGCTCGAGCGAAGCGTCTCGCCCGAGGTGTTCGAGCGGGCGGCGGCGCTGGTCAACGGGTTCAAGCGCTATTACCTCGATCAGGGGCTGCCGGTTTCGGAAAATCCCTCACCGGGTAATCTGGCGGGCGGGATCACCACGCTTGAGGAAAAGTCGCTCGGTGCGGTGCAGAAGGCGGGGACCGCGCCCCTGTGCGACGTGCTGGCTTATGGCGAACAGGCGCGGGTCGACGGGTTGAGCCTGCTCGAGGCGCCGGGCAACGATGCCGTTTCGTCGAGCGCGCTGGCCGCTTCGGGCGCGACCCTCGTGCTGTTCACTACCGGTCGGGGCACGCCGCTCGGATTTGCGGTGCCCTGTCTCAAGGTGGCCTCGAACGCGGCGCTGGCGCAGGCCAAGCCGCACTGGATCGATTTCGACGCTTCGCTCGCGCTGCGCGAGGGGGCCGCGCGGGCCGATGCGCAGTTCCTGGCGCGACTCCTGGCCTTTGCCAGCGGTGAGCGGACCTGTGCCGAGCGCGGTGGCCAGCGGGCGGTTGCCATCTGGAAGCGTGGCGTAACCTTATGACAAACCGGTGCTTTCTTAATTGCGTTTGCTTATGACACCGGTTTCCTATAGCGATTCGTGATGGAGAAATTCTTGGGTAGGGGGAACATGGCACCACAGGATGCACCAGAGGGCGGACCGCTGGCTGGCGGCGCCGATGCGGCGCGTGGCGAGGCGGTGGCGCAGGCTTTCGTGGCGGCGCGGCGCGCGGCGCAGGGGCTCGCGGCCTATCCCGGAACGCCCCCTGCCGACATGGGCGCGGCCTATGCGATCCAGGATCGGGCGATCGTGATCGACGGACGCGCGGTGGCGGGCTGGAAAGTGGGCAAGATCAATCCGCCCGACGATGCGCGGCTGGGCACCAACCGCCTGGCCGGACCGATCTTTGCCGATACGGTCCACACGCTCGCGCCGGGCGAGGAACGGGCCATGCCGGTCTTCGCCGATGGCTTCGGCGCGGCCGAGGCCGAATTCCTGCTCCACGTCGCGCCGGGTTGGGATGGCCGGGTCCCGGCCACCAACGCCGAGGTGCCCGCGCTGGTCGATGCGGTGCACATCGGCATCGAGATCGCCAGTTCGCCCTACCCCGCGATCAACGCCGACGGACCGCCGGTGACCGCGTCGGATTTCGGGAACAACCACGGGCTGCTGATCGGCCCGGCGCTTGGGCACGGGGCGCATAGCGACTTCGACGCGATCGAGGTGCGCCTTTCGATCGGCGGTGAGACGGTGGGCTGTGCGACGAGCGCGACCATGCTCGACGGGCCGCTTGGCGCGGTGCGTTTCCTGCTGGAGAACCTTGCCGCGCGCGGGATCGACTGCGCGCAGGGCACCTGGGTTTCCACCGGCGCGGTAACCGGTGTGCATCCGGTTTCGCCCGGCGACAGGGTCGAGGCCGAATTTGCCGGGCATGGCACGCTGCGCTGCCGGATCGAGGCGGCGAAGGGATACTGAACGCGACATCGTGACGGCAGGCCAAAGGGCCGCCGTGAAGGGAGCAGGAATGATGGATGCAGGTACCGGGAAAGCAGGCTTGGCCGGGGCGACGGCGTCCGCCGGGAAAGGCGTGGGACGCACGCGCTGGGTAATCGTCTCGCTGCTGTTCGCCGCCACCGCGGTAAACTACGTCGACCGGCAGATGATCGGGGTGCTCAAGCCCACGCTCGAGGCCGAATTCCGCTGGAGCGAAAGCGATTTTGCTAGGATCATCTTCTGGTTCCAGCTGGCCTATGCGATCGGCTATCTGTCGTTCGGCAAGGTGGTGGACGCGCTGGGGGCGCGGCTGGGTTACACGATTGCGATCGTGATCTGGACGATCAGCCACGTTGCGCATGGTTTTGCGGGCGGGGTGGCCTCGTTCGCGGCGGCGCGCTTTGGCCTGGGTATCGGCGAATCGGGTAATTTTCCCGCCGGCATCCGCGCGGTGACCGACTGGTTTCCCCAGAAGGAACGTGCCTTTGCGATCGGGCTGTTCAACGCGGGCGCCAACGTCGGGGCGATTGTCACCCCGTTGATCGTGCCGCTGCTGGTGCTCTGGTTCGACTGGCGCATGGCCTTCTTCGTGACCGGGCTGTTCGGGCTGGCCTGGCTCGCGGCGTGGTGGGCGTTCTATCGCCATCCGGGCGAACACACCCGCGTCAGCGCGCAGGAGCTGGCCTGGATCCAGCAGGACCCGGCCGATCCGGTCGAACCGATCGGCTGGACGCACCTGCTCACCGTGCGCGAGACCTGGGCCTATGCGCTGGGCAAGTTCCTGATCGACCCGATCTGGTGGTTCTTTCTGTTCTGGCTGCCGGGCTATCTGTTCGAACGCTACCAGCTCGACCTCAAGACGTTCGGCCTGCCGCTCGCCGCGATCTACCTGATTTCGGATGTCGGCTCGATTGCGGGGGGCTGGCTGTCTTCGCGGCTGATCAAGGCCGGGCGCACGCCCAACTTCGCGCGCAAGATCACGATGCTGATCTGCGCCTTGTGCGTACTGCCGATCTGGTTCGCGCAGTCGATCGACAGCGTGTGGACGGCGGTCTTGGTGATCGGGCTGGCCACGGCCGCGCACCAGGCCTTCTCGGCCAATCTCTACACCCTGCCCTCGGACATGTTCCCGCGCGGCGCGGTCGGTTCGGTGGTCGGCATCGGCGGCACGGTGGGCGCGCTTGGCGGCATGGGCATGGCGCTGTTCGCGGGCTACATCCTCGATGCGACGCACAGCTACGAGGTGCTCTTCGCGATTTGCGCGAGCGCGTACTTGCTGGCGCTGCTGGTGGTCCACCTGCTCAGCCCGCGGCTCGCTTCGGTGCGTATCGCGCACGGGTGAACGCGCGCGTCCGGTCCTGCCGGGCGGGAAAAAGGGGCGATCCGTTCGGGGCAACCGGGCGGGGCGCCCCTTTTGCATGGGCGAGGGGGGCATTTTTGACACTTGACATGTAGCGCTACATTAAATTAGGCGAAAAGGAGCGAGGGGCGCCGAGGGACTCGGATTGCACCGAATTAAATATAGCGCTACATCGAAACGGATCAGCCTCGAAAGAAGGCTCCATTCGCAGGGAGAGTGACATGAACTACACCGGATCAAGCCGCCAGCGCGCGACCATTTCGCTCGGTGCGATGACCATCGCGCTGGCCATCGCCAGCCCCGCCTTCGCGCAGGATTCGGCCGCGACGCCGGACGCCGCGAAGCCGACGGCGGACGCCAACGAGATCATCGTCACCGCCGGGTTGCGCGAACAGAGCCTGCAGGACGTGCCGATCGCGGTTTCGGTGGTGTCGGGCGGGCAGCTCGACGCGGTGGGCGCGGGCGGGGTCGAATCGATCACCAGCGTCGCTCCCTCGCTCACCTTCACCAAGGGTAGCAACGCCTCGAACAGCTCGCTTTCGGTGCGCGGCATCGGCACCACGGTGTTTTCCGCGGCAACCGAACCGGCGGTCTCGGTGGTCATCGACGATGTTGCTCTGGCGCGTTCGGGGCAGGGGTTCCAGGATCTCGTCGATGTCCAGCGGGTCGAAGTGCTGCGCGGGCCGCAGTCAACGCTGTTCGGCAAGAACGCGTCGGCCGGCCTGATTTCGGTGACGACCGAGGACCCGAGCGACACGCTTTCGGGCAAGGTCGACGGCAGCTATGCGCAAGGCGGCGAATGGCAGGTGCGCGGCTCGATCTCTGGGCCGATCGGCGATCACGCCGGCTATCGCATCAGCGGCTTCTACAAGGATTACGACGGCTTCGTCGAAAACGTTTCGGGCATCAGCGACAAGTGGCTGAGCGGCTACCGCAACTGGGGCGGGCGGGCCAAGTTCAAGTTCGAGCCGACCTCGGACCTTACCGTGACGCTGATCGGCGATTACAGCAACGGGCGCGACGACACCGTCTCGACGCTGCGCTCGGTCTCCACGCAGGCTTACGCCAACGCGGTCCTGCCGCTGGTCCCCTCGGCCACGCTGCGCAAGGTCAACCTCAACGCCGACAACACCAACACCAGCAAGCAGTGGGGCGTGTCGGGCAAGGTCGAATACCAGGTGAACGACGACTTCCAGTTGGTTTCGATCACCGCGTTTCGCAAGTGGAATTTCCTGGGCCAGGGCGACACCGACTATACCCCGCTGACCACGCCGGTGACCGGCGTGACGCTGTGGGATGTCAACACCGGCGACACCGAGCTAAAGCAGTATTCGCAGGAACTGCGCCTCGTCTCGGGTGACCTGGGCGGGTTCGACGTGCTGCTGGGAGCCTTTGCCTTCAAGCTCGATGCCGACACCGGCTTCATGCGCCGCACCGTGGCGACGAGCGCGGCGCGCAGCGGCCAGTTCACCGGTTCGACCTCGAACTCGAACATTGCCGCATTTGCCAGCACCAACATCGACCTGACCGATGCGATGCAGCTGTTCGGCGGCGTGCGCGTGCTGCACGAGAAGCTGGACTGGCAGGTCTACCGCGACCCCACGAACGTGCTGGTCGACGGCGATCTGGCGCTGACCGGCGCGGCGGGCACCGCGGCCGATTTCACCGGATCGACCAGCGATACCGCGGTTGTCGGCAAGATCGGCGTGCGTCATGACATCGCCGGGCTCGGCAACGTCTATGCCAGCTACGCGCGCGGCTACAAGGGCAAGGGCTTCAACCTCATCTTCGCCGCGCAGGACACCTACAAGCCGGTCGATCCCGAAACCTCGAACGCGTTCGAACTGGGCATGAAGATCGAAAGCGCGAACCGTGCCGTCTCGGTCAACGGCGCGCTGTTCTACACCAAGTACGACAACTTCCAGGCGCAGTCGCAGCTGCCCGGCGACGTCTCGTTCTACCTGCTCAACGTGGGATCGATCTCGACCAAGGGCCTCGAGCTGGAATTCAACCTGCGCCCGACCAGGCTGACCACGATCTCGCTGGGCGGCACCTTCATGGACGCCAAGATCGACAGCTACCCCGAAGGCCCGTGCTACGTCGGCCAGACGGCGGCCGAGGGCTGCGTCAGCAGCGCGCAGGATCTTTCGGGCGGCCGCCTGCCCAACGCGCCCGACTTCCGCATGACCGCCTACGTCAAGCAGTACGTGCCGCTGGGCGAAAGCCTGCCCTTCGACACGTACGTCCAGTCGAACCTGAGCTACCAGACCAAGGTCCAGTACCAGCTCGACCAGAACCCCGACACGGTCCAGAACGGCTATGCGGTGGTCAACGCCGAGATCGGGCTGGAGGACAAGAAGGGCGGTTATTCCTTCGCCTTCTTCGTGCGCAACCTGTTCGACCAGAACTTCACCGGCAACATCTTCGCCTCCAGCTTCAACGGCGGGCGTGTCTACCAGCAGGTGCTGCGCGACGCCGAGCGCTACTGGGGCGTGCGCGGTTCGTTCAGCTTCTGATGAAAGGCGATCCCGTCTCTTCCCTGTTTTCTTCTTCCGCTGCGACAGCCGGGAGCCATGGTGACGGGGCCCATGGTGCCGGGGCCCATAGTGCCGAGGGACGCGATCCCCTCGCGCTGGCCCCGGCCGATCGCGCCTGGGTCGATGCCCGGCTCGCGTCGCTTTCGACCGAGGAGAAGGTCGGCCAACTGTTCGTCCTGAGTTCGATCGGGGATGATATCGAGGAGATCGCCCGGCACTGCGCGCTGGGCGTGGGCGGGGTGCATCGCTTCCCCGGCCACGACCTCGAAAAGGCCTGGGCGGCGACCCACGCGGTGTTCGAGCGCTCGGCGGTGCCCCCGCTGGTGAGCGGGGACATCGAAGGCGGCTCGCTCAGCCATTTCTATGCCAGCCCGGTGCCCAACCAGCTGGGGCTGGCCGCGGCGAACGACCTGGCGCTGTCGCGCGCGATGGCGCGGGTAATCGCCAGCGAGAGCCGCGCGATGGGGTTCAACTGGACCTTCTCGCCGGTGGTCGACATCAACGCCAATTTCCGCAACCCGGTGGTCGGCACGCGCTCCTACGGCTCGCAGGTCGATACCATCATCGCGCAGGCACGCGTGCTGATCGAGGAACTCCAGGCGCAGGGCATCGCGGCGAGCGCCAAGCACTGGCCGGGCGATGGCTACGACGATCGCGACCAGCATCTGGTGACCACCGTCAACCCGCTGTCGATGGCGGCGTGGGAGGCCGGGTTCGGCCGGATCTACCGCGCGATGATCGAGAGCGGAGTGATGGCGGTGATGAGCGCGCACATCGCGCTGCCCGACTATATCCGCGCGCGCGATCCTGACGCCGGGCGCGAGGCCTTTCGTCCCGCTTCGCTCTCGCGCGCGCTGAACCTCGACCTGCTGCGCGGCGAGCTGGGTTTTCGCGGGCTGATCGTGTCCGATGCGACCGCGATGGGCGGGCTCAATTCCTGGTGCGATCGTGCCGAGGCCGTGCCCGCGGTGATCGAGAACGGGTGCGATGTGTTCCTGTTCAGCCGCGATGGCGCGGGCGACAAGCGGCTCATGCTCGATGGCCTGCGCAAGGGCTGGCTGAGCGAGGCGCGGCTCGAGGCGGCAGTCGAGAAGGTGCTCTGCCTCAAGGCCCGGCTCGGCCTGCACCGCCGCACCCCCGAGGACCTGCTTCCCCCGATCGCGACCGCGCGCGAAGCGCTGCGCCGGCCGGAAAACCTGGCTCTGGCCGAGGCCGCCAACCAGCGCGCGATCACGCTGGTCAAGGATACGCAGGCGCTCCTGCCGCTTGACCCGCTGCGCCAGCGCCGCGTGGTGGTGATGGTCGAGGAGGGGTGGAATTTCGTGTCGGGCGCGCTCCCGCGCGAGTGCGAGACGTTTCTGGACGAACTGCGCGCGCGCGGTTTCGAAGTGCGTCTCTACGATGCCGAAACCCCGCCGAGCCGTGCTGATGCGGACCTCCTGATCTACCTCATCGGGCAGGAGGCGACTCCGGCCATCGCGCAAATCCATATCGACTGGATCAAGCTGCACGGCGGATCGCGCAAGGCGATGCTGCGTTTCAACACCGCGCTGCCCACACTCATGGTCTCGCTCGGCCAGCCCTATTACCTGTTCGACGCGCCCGAAATCGCGACCTACGTCAATGGCTATAGCGGCATCGCCAGCGTCCAGCGCGGCGTGGTCGCACGCCTGGTTGGCGAGGCGCCGTTCACCGGGGTCTCCCCCGTCGATCCCTTCTGCGGCCTCGAGCAGGCCCGATACTGAACCACCCTGACCCGTGAAGGACACCTCCTCCGTCCTTTGCGGGGCTTCTCGAGCGGGGGCGAGGCGTCACGCCTCGCCCCCTTTTTTTGCTCTCTTTTTTGTTCGGGAACGGGCGTGTCGTCAGGCCGCTGGGCGATCGCAGACCGAACTGCGTTCGATCAGCGTGAAATCGACGAAGCGCGGCACGGTGCGATCGGCGCCGGGGTTGCGCAGCATCGCGATCAGCATGTCGGTGGCCTGTTCGGCGATTTCGGCCAGCGGTTGGCGCACGGTGGTCAGGGTCGGCCAGATCTTGATCGCGATCGGGCTGTCGTCGAAGCCGGTGATCGAGATGTCTTCGGGCACGCGCATCCCGCGGCGCAGCGCGACGTTGACGAAGGCGGCGGCCATGTCGTCGTTGCCGGCCATGATCGCGCTGACCGGGACGCCGGGAACGAGCTTGGCTTCGGCCAGCACCAGGCCTTCGGAAAACAGCGGGCGGGCGTGCCAGACCAGCGCCGGGTCCTCGGTCAGCCCGTGCGTGCGCAGCGCGCGGCGGTAACCTTCGAGGCGGGCGATGCCCACATGCGTGTCGGGCAGGAGGACGAAGGCGATCGCGCGGTGGCCGTGCGCGATCAGCCGCGAGGTGAGCGCGAAGGAGGCGGCCTCGTCGTCGATCCGCACGCAGGCCATGTCGGGCAGCGCCTTGCCCGGCGCCAGCGCGACGATCGGGATGGCGAGCCGCGCGCTCAGCCCGCTGCCGCTGAAGCGTTCGCACAGCGGCGGTGGCAGCAGCAGCCCGTCGAGATCGGTGGCGGCAAAGCGCAGGATATCGTCGAAGGCGGTGGCGGGATCGTACGTCTGGATGATGAGCTGGACACCCAGGCGCGAGGTGGCCTTGAGCGCGCCGACGAGCATGGCGCTCAGCAGCGCGCTTTCCTCGTCGCGGTGGACCAGCCCGATACGCAGCGTGCTGGCGCTGGCCAGCGCGCGGGCAGCGGCGTTGGGGCGGTAGTCCAGCGCGGCAATGGCCTTTAGCACCGCTTCGCGCGTGGCGGGCTGGACGCTGACCTTGTTGTTGATGACGTTTGACACGGTCATCGGCGATACGCCCGCCAGGCGGGCCACGGCGGCCATGGTGGCGCCCTTGGTCGCCCGTTTTCGCGTTCGCCCGGTCGGGGCTGTGGTCATTTCACTCGTCATGTGGAACGACCATATGTTGCCGTCTCGACGATTGACAAGCCCCCCCGCGCCCGATAGCGATGTAGCGCTACAAAATGATTCCGGATAGCGGCGTTATCGGCTATCGGATCGCAGCGCACAGGCGCCCTCCGGCGGGGCCGCGAACGACACGGGACCACTCGCGAAGGGGCCCGGCGAGGGAGAGATCTTGATGGACACCGCGATGCCCGCAAACCCCACTGGTGCACGCCCGGCGCAACCGGCTACGCGAGAGAGCGAGCAGGCCTGGCCACCGCCCCGGCAGGCCTGGACCGCGGCGCTCCTGCTCATGCTGGCGTACACGCTGGCTTTCGTCGATCGCCAGGCGCTGGCGCTGCTGGTCCAGCCGATCAAGGAGGACCTGGGCGCTTCGGACACCGCGATGAGCCTGCTCTATGGTCTGAGCTTCACGATCTTCTACGTGCTGGTCGGCGTGCCGGTGGCCTGGCTCGCGGACCGTTCCAACCGGCGCAACATCATCGCCGTCTCGATCTTCGTGTGGAGCCTCGCCACGGCGACCTGCGGGCTGGTGCGCAGCTATTCGGGCCTGTTCGCCGCGCGCATCGCGGTGGGCACGGGCGAAGGGGGGCTGAGCCCCGCGGCCTATTCGATGCTGGCCGACTGTTTCCCCAAGGGGCGTCTCGCGCTGGCCATGGGGATCTACAATATGGGGGTCTATTTCGGTGGTGCGGGCGCGCTGATCCTGGGCGGACTGATCGCCGCGCACGTTCCTCCGGGGAGCGAGATCGTCGTGCCGGTGCTGGGTACGATGAAGGGCTGGCACATCATCTTCCTGCTGCTCGGCCTGCCCGGCGCGCTGCTTTCGCTGGCGATGCTGGCGGTGCGCGAGCCGCGCCGGCGCGGCGCTGTATCGGGTGCGGGTGCGGCGCAGCACGCCAGCCTGGGCGCGATCGCGCGGCATCTTGGCGGCCACGCGCGCGCCTATTTCGGCATCATCGTGGGCTTTTCGCTGATGATCTTCGTGGGCAACGGCACGGGCGCTTGGATTCCGGCCTTTCTCGAGCGCAGCTACGGTATGTCGATCTCGCAGATCGGCGCCTCCTACGGCTGGATGGTGTTCTTCTGCGGCACCAGCGGCGCGCTGAGTGGTGGGTTCGTCGCCAGCTGGCTGCAGCGGCGCGGGCTGGAGAACGGCAACCTGATGGCCGCGGTAATCGGCTTTTCGGTGCTGATCCCGCTTACCGTCGGTTTCCCGCTGATGCCCAGCGCCACGCTGGCGCTGGCCGGGATCGGGGCGATGAACTTCTTTGCCGGGTTCAACTTTGGCGGCGGTCTGGCCGCTTTGCAGGACCTCACCCCCAACGCCATGCGCGCGCAGGTCTCGGTGCTCTACATGCTCTCGATCAACCTGATCGGTTCGACGCTGGGGCCGACGGCCGTGGCGATGGTGACCGACTATGTGCTGGGCGATCCCTCGCGCGTCGGCGAATCGATCGCGCTGGTCTGCGCCGTCGCCTCGCCGCTGGCGCTGGTCCTGCTGCTGGTGGGCATGGCCGGGCTGCGCGCTGCGCGGCTGCGCGAGGCGAGTCTCGCCTGACCGTCGTGCGATTCTAAAAATCTGTATGTGAGAGAGATGCCATTATGCGCACCTTGAAGATCGGTCTTGCCGCCCTGTTGGCGGGCACCACGCTCAGCCCGTCGCTTGCGGCGGCGCCCGCCCCAGCCTCAACTCCGGCCTCAACCGCGACCCTGGCCCGGCAAGCGCGGCCCAACGTGGTCGTCATCCTCGTCGATGATCTGGCCTGGACCGACGTGTCGGCCAACCGCGCAGGCACGATCGCCACGCCCAACATCGATTCGATCGGACAGGCCGGCGCGACGTTTTCGGCGGGCTACGTCACCGCCTCGATCTGCTCGGTCAGCCGCGCGGGCCTGCTCAGCGGGCGCATTCCGGCGCGCTTCGGGTTCATGTACAACATCACCGATCGCGGCGACGTGAACCACGGGGCGGGGCTGCCGGTCACGGTGCCCAACCTCGCCGAACGGCTGAGGCCGCTGGGCTATGCCACCGCCGCCTTCGGCAAGTGGCACCAGGGCAGCACGCGCCCGTTCTACCCTACCAACCGCGGCTTCGACGAGTATTTCGGCTTCCTGGCGGGCGAGAGCATCTACGCTACACCTGACAGTCCCGGCCTCGTCACCACGCCGACCGCCTTCGACAAGTACAAGCCCGAGACGCGCGAGGGCGCGCAAGGGCTGTTCGAAGGGCCCGACATGACCCCGGTCGACCAGCCGCATGCCTACCTGACCGAGACGATCACCGAGCATGCGGTGGACTTTCTCGACCGCAAGGCGGGCGGCAAGGACCCCTTCTTCCTCTACGTCGCCTACAACGCGCCACACTGGCCGCTGCAGGTGCCGCGTGTCTATTTCGACCGGCATTCCGAGATCAAGGACCCCGCGCGGCGCACCTACGTGGCGATGATCGAGGCGCTCGACGACGGCGTGGGGCAGATCCTCAAGACGCTCGAGGCCAAGGGCGTGGGCAAGGACACGCTGATCGTCTTCCTCAGCGACAACGGCTGCCCGGTGCAGTTCGGCTACTGCACGCAGACCCATCCCTGGGGCGGGGGCAAGTTCACCTATCTCGAAGGCGGGATGCGGGTGCCGTTCATGGTCGTCTGGCCCGGCCACATCACGCCGGGGCAGCGGGTCGCGACGCCGGTGAGTTCGCTGGACATTGTGCCTACCGTGCTCGACGCGGCGGCGCCGGGCACCCCGCTGCCGGACGAGCTCGACGGGGTCGATCTGATGCGCACGCTGGCCGGAACCGCGCCCAAAGTGCGTCGCTTCTTCTGGGACCAGCGCCCGGTCCAGGCGCTGCGCGAGGGGCGCTACAAGCTGTGGCGTTCGCGCGACTGGAAGGAAAGCAAGCTCTACGATATCGAGGCCGACCCGTGGGAGCGCACCGACCTTGCGGCCCGGTTGCCCAAGGAAGCCGCGCGCCTCGAAGCCGAGATGGACGCCTTCGACGCGACGCTGCCCGAACCGATGTGGCCGCTCCACTCGACCCGCGCGATCGAGGTGATCGGGCGCAAGACCGAATTCGTCTACTGATCGCGCGCCGCGATGCGGTGCGCGCGGTCTGGCGTGGCGCGAGCGGCTGACCCCGCGCCCGTTCTACCCGGCGCGCACCCGCTTGACGCAGCGAAACCCGATATGCGTGGTCGAGGTGTCGATCATCTCGGGATGGCGCGCGGCGGGGCGGTAGCGCTGGCAGTAGTTCTGCGCGCACAGGTGCGATCCGCCCTTGAGCACCTTGCGCCCGATGCGCACCTGCGGCTGGGTCGGGTCGAAGCTGTCCTTCAGCTTGCCCCCGCGCGGGTTGCTGATCGCGCAGCACGCGCTCTTGCCCTTCTTGGCCGGGTTGGCCCTGGGGTTTTCCTCCCACCAGTCGCTGGTCCATTCCCAGGTGTTGGCGATCATGTCGTAGAGCCCGTAGCCGTTGGGCGCGTAGCTGCGCACCGGCGAGGTGCGCTCCCACCCGTCGGCGAGTGTGTTGGCGAAGGGGAACAGGCCCTGCCAGTAATTGGCCATCATGCGCCCTTCGGGGGCAAGTTCGTCGCCCCAGGCGTAGTCGCACCCGTCGAGCCCGCCGCGCGCGGCGTATTCGAATTCAGCCTCGGTCGGCAGCGCCTTGCCCGCCCAGTGGGCGTAGGCCTCGGCGTCGGAGTAGGCGACCTGGACCACCGGGTGGTCCCAGAGTTCGAGTGTGTCGAGATCGCTTTGCGGGCCGAGCGGATGGCGCCAGTCGGCCCCGAATTCGAAGTGCCACCAGTTGCCCGGCTGGCCAAGATCCACCGGCCTGGTGGTCTTGCGGAAGACCAGCGAGCCGGGCTTGTCCATGCCCGGCAGCATGTCGGGGTAGTCCTTGGGATCGGGCGCGATCTCGGCCACGGTGACGTGGCCGGTGGCTTCCACGAAGCGGGCGAATTCGCGGTTGGTGACGGGGGTCTCGTCGATCCAGAACCCGTCGACGCGCACGCGGCGCAGCGGCGCTTCCTCGGGATAGAAACGCTCCGAACCCATGGTGAAGGCGCCGCCCGCGATCCAGCGCATGCCCGCCGGGCCTTCGGGTGCCGGAGCCGGGGTGGTTTCGGCCAGGGGATCGGCTTGCTTGCTCATCGTGCTCTCCAGATTTGGCGACGGGGGTAGTGCGCGCGGGCAGGGGGTTCAAGCCCCGGCGCGCCGGGGCGGGCGGGCGTAGAGCAGCGGGGATAGACGAGGCCAAAAGGAAGGGCGCTCATCGAAACGAAGCCATCGGGTAGAACGGCGGGGTGTCGCGCGGGTCCTTGTCGACAGGGGGGATGCCGGTGGTGCGGATGAAGCGGTTCATCAGGTCGAGCTGGTGCGCGGCGACTTCACCTGCCGCGCTGGCCTTGGCGATGCGGTTTTGCGTAAGCCCTGGATCGGCGCGCCGGTCGTAGAGCTCGCTGGTTTCCTCGGGCCGGGCGATGAAGGCGGCGTCGCGGGTCTTGACCGAGGCGACCCGCGCGACGGTTGCGGGGTGGAGGTTCTGAAGATCGGTCTTGGGCGCGTAGAGCCCGCCGAGGCGCGGCTCGAAGGCTTGCGGCTCGTAGGTGTTGTAGCCGCCTTCGCTATAGGCCGCGCGCGCCGGGTCGCCCGCGGCACCCTTGAGCTGGGGCACCAGCGAGGCGGCAAAATGGGTGTGCCGGGCGCGGGTCCCGGCCAGTTCGAGCATGGTTGCCATCACGTCGTAGAGCTCGGTCATCTCCTCGACGACATGGCCAGCCTTGCCGCCCGGCGCGCGGATCAGCAGCGGTACGTGGGTCAGGCAATCCTCGAGCCCGCTCGGCCACTTTTCGATCAGCCCGTAGTCGCCCGCATAGTCGCCATGGTCCGAACTGGCGATGAGCGCGGTGTCGGCGGCGTGGCCGGTGCGATCGATCGCGTCCATCAGCTCGCCCAGCAGCCAGTCGGTATAGCTGACCTGTCCGTAATAGGTCGCGCGGACCTGGCGCAGCGTGGCGTCGTCAACCGCGTCCAGTCGGTACGTCTCGCGCATGGCGGCGTGGAACCGCGGCTTGACGGGAAGGCCCGGCGGGATCAGCGCGGGCAGGCGTGCGGGGTCGTAGAGCGTATCGAAACCGGTCGGCGCGCGGTAGGGAGGGTGCGGGGTGCCGGTGGGCAGGAAGATGCAGAAGGGCCGCTCGCGCTCGCGCTGTTCGAGCACGCCGATCGCCAGTTCGAGCAAGGCGTGGTCGGGCGTCGCACGCGGATCGACGGCACCCCTGGTCAGCATGGTGAGCGGGGCGTCGGGAGCGGGGCGCTGCTCGCCCGGCCTGGGGCGGGGCAGGTGCGAGGGGGCGTCGTACCACTGCGTCACGCTGTCGGTGAAGCTCTGCTGCGCCAGGGCGTCGTTCTTGCCGAACCAGTAGACGTCGTAGCCCGCCTCCTTGAGATAGCGGAACAGGTTGGGCTCGTCGGGGCGCAGGAAGTAGTAGAGGCTGCGGTGGCCGTGGACGCTGGTGGGCCAGCCGGTCAGCAGGCTGCAGCGCGAGGCACCGCAGACCGGAAACTGGACGTGGCACTGGGCAAAGCGCGTGCCCTGCGCAGCCAGCCGGTCGTAGTTGGGGGTCTTGCAGACCGGGTTGCCGTAGCAGCCCAGCGCATCGGCGCGCATCTCGTCGGGAAAGAACAGCACGAGGTTGGGGCGCTTGCCGGTGGGCGTGGGCAAGGGCAGCGGGAAGGGGCCGGGGCTGGCGGCGGGGGCCTGCCCGACGGGAGGCGGTGTCCCGGCGAGCGCCGGACCGGCCGCCAGCGC
>NZ_JALHLF010000009.1 GCF_022832435.1 Novosphingobium organovorum
CCGCAATCGACATCAAATCCAGCGGGTAAATGGAGGTGCCCAGGTCTTCCTACGCTTCAATCCGAATGAGAAGGCACGCAGAGCGGCCCCACCATGCGACCAAACGTCCCAAGCAGGGCACCGATCCGGTGCAAATTCCATCGTATGGTCAAGGCACCAGCGGGCATCGCAACCAACCTTTTGCAACACGTAAGCCGCCAGGGCAGGCGAAAGCCGGTAGGGATTGAGTCCAGGCGGGCCGGTGAAAGGCGGCTTTCTGCGCTTGCGGTGCGCACACATCGAAACGACGCTGCGCACCCGTTCCCAAAATCCACCATTCTCGGCTCCACCGGAACGCAAGCGGCACCGATTCTCGAGCGTTCTTGAGTCTGATGTAATCGTCTGACGATTGCAAAAATGCGCCAGAACAATGGGCTGGAGCAGCCAGATCCGATGCCATCGGATCGAACGCCGCGCTTGCCAGAAGCCGCGTCGGCCTCAGTCCGAAGCGCGCAACACGCCCAGCTTGCGCTCCCAGGCCAAGGCATGCTCGACGATCGTGGCGAGTTCGTCATACTTCGGAGACCAAGGCAATGTCTGGCGAATCTTGGTATTGTCCGCGACGAGCGCAGCCGGATCGCCCGCACGCCGCCCCTGCAGGTCGCGCAAGATTGACTGGTTCGTCACACGATCCACAGCGTCAAGAACTTCAAGCACCGAAAAACCTTGCCCGTAACCGCAATTCATCGTCAGCGATCGCTCGGGTTGCTCGATCAACGCCTCCAGCGCCAGAACGTGCGCGTGGGCCAGATCCGAGACGTGAATATAGTCGCGCACGCCTGTGCCATCAGGGGTGGAAAAATCGGTTCCAAACACCCCGACCGAGGCGCGTTTACCCAGCGCAGCCTCGACCGCAACCTTGATCAGGTGCGTTGCTCCTACGGTGGATTGGCCCGCGCGCTGCTGCGGATCGGCGCCGGCAACGTTGAAATAGCGCAACGCGCCAAAATTCAGGGCCGCTACCTTGCTCACGTCCTGCAGCATGATTTCGGTCATCAATTTCGACATGCCATAGGGATTGATCGGCAGCTTGGGACTGTCTTCGGTCACCGGAGAGGTTTGCGGTGTCCCATAGACGGCGGCTGTGGAGCTGAAGATGAAGTGGCGCACACCTCCAGCCACGGCCGACTCGATCAAACTGCGGCTCTTGGCGGTATTGTTCTCATAATACTTGAGCGGATTTTCGACCGATTCCGGCACGATGATCGAACCAGCGAAGTGCATCACCGCACCGATTGCGTGCCGCTCGAAAATCTCGGCTAGAAGCCGCGAATCGGCGATATCGCCTTCGTAAAAGGGAACGTCGTCCGGCACCACGAAGCGAAATCCGGTCGTCAGGTTATCGATAACGCAAACCGGCCAACCCGCATCACGCAGCGCAAGAACGGCGTGGCTTCCGATATAGCCGGCGCCCCCCGTCACAAGCACAGGAACGGTATTACTCATAATCTTCCAATCCCATTAAGTGCAGCGCGCAGGCCAGACCTCATTTCATTCAACCACCCAAACAGAAAAGGCGTTTCGAGACGGCATGAGCAAGGCTGCCCAAATGATAAATTACTATCTCGCGCACCAGATGGCACGTCAACCCTGCCCGGAAGCAAAGTCAGCACCGAAACCGAAGTGCAACTTCTTGCCAAAGCACCGCTGGCACGCCGCGCGTACAGCGCGGACGAACCAATTCAATGCACCGTGGACCTGTCCACCGTCAGCTTCTTCAAAGTCCCCTCTCCGTGTGCTGAAATCAGTTCAATCTCCTGAGCGAGGCATGAAGCAGGAATTTCGAATGTGAGGGCCGAATTCGCAAAAGGTTCCTTTAGCAACTCGCTCAGCTGGCCGTCCCTGTCATGGCAACGGATCCGCAGGCTCATCCGGCTGGGCGAAAACGAGCCATAGAGCCGCAGCGTGTGCGTGCCACTCGGCAAAACGGCAATCCGCCGGGCAATCACCAGCTGGATGAAGTCGGAATTGTTGTAAGCAACCACCAACGCGTCGGACGCCCCCGTAACATGCACTCGCATACTCATGTTCTGCGGGTAAGACCAGTCGTACGGCCCGCTTGCATCGGGGACATTGAACGCGAAATCGTCGCGTTTCTGGCGAAGACCGTTGCTGCAATGACGCGACCACAAGGCGTCGGCAAGGTCAGACCTCCCCTGCAAAGCCATAGCTTTCATCGGCATGGAGAGGTTTTCGCAATAGATTTCGACATGCAGATCGGCCAGGCGGCGCGACACGCGGTCGATCGCGGCATCGGGAATGCCGGCGTCCTTCGCCCAGATGAAGAACGAGGTCGCCCAGGTATCGCTTTTGACGAGCACCGAATTCAAGGCCTGCGCTCCACCGTCCTGCTGCAAGAGCACTTTGGTCAAGGCTTCCTTTTCGGGCAAAGTCTTGCCCTGACGCCACAAGGCCACCACCCGTTGCGCACCCGCGGTCAAATCGCCAGCCTGCAAGGCCGAACTGGCGAACAAGACCTGCGTGTACGTGTCGCGCCACCCTCGCCGTGCGGCTAGGATTAGAGCCGACAGCGCCTGATCGTCCTGACCCGCTTGCAACGAGCCTTGCGTCAGCAACGAGAGACCGTCCGCCGAGACCGGCCGGCGCAAGACCAATTCCCGCGAATAGGCCAGGCCATGCGCCGTATCCCCGTTGGCGTAGGCCTCACGCGCGAGGGATTCGAGCGCCTGCCCGCGAAAGGCAGCCGGGACCTGGTGCGCGAAGCGGCCATCGATCCGCGTCTGCCGGTCCATCTCCAGTCCGATCGCAGCCAAGGCAACAGCCACCATCAACCCTGCCCACAGGATCCGGACCACCAACGGCAAGGGTCGCGCCGGAGCCGAGGAAGGCCGGCTACCTGACATCACCTCAATCCTGCTCGTTGCCGTAGCTGTAGTAGTTGTAGGCGTAGTACGCATAGTCGTCCGTACCCGAGCGCGGTGCAAACCGGTTCAGCACGACCCCCAGCAATTTCGCATCGACCATCGCCAGACGGCGCAGCGCCGACTTTACAGCCCCACGGTGGAAACTGGATGCGTCGATCACGAACAGAACACCATCCGCATGCTGGGCAATGAGCGGAACGTCGGAAAGGCCAAGCAGCGGCGGACAGTCCAGAATAACCACGTCGAACTGGCCACGCGCGTGCTCGATGAACTGCCTGGTACCGTGCCCCGCGAGAATGAGGCTCGGGTCAGGCGGCATGGGCAGGGCCGTTACGTAGCTGAACAAGTCGCCGTCCGGAGCCTGACGCACGATTTCCTCGAACGACTTCTCACCGACCAGGAACTCCGTCAACCCCGAGCCACTCGTATCGCCCATCGCACGGTGCAGCGTGGGCCGGCGAAGGTCCGCATCGACCAGCAGCGTGCGTTTGCCCAGGCTTGCGATATCCGCCGCAATCGCCCTCGCCGTGGTCGACTTGCCTTCGCCTTCCCGCGAGCTGGTTACGACGACAACCTTGGGCAGGCCGGTTGCGCTGGAATAGCTCAGGTTCGTGACCAGCGAGCGATAGGCCTCGCTGACATTCGAGCGACGATCCTTGAGCCCTTGCTCGACTTCATCCTGCTTTTGCAGCGGGACGAGCCCGAGCAACGGCAGGCCGAGCTTCTTCTCGACATCGTCGGGCGAATGGATCGCATCGTCGAGCAGCTCCTTGAGGGTCACCACGGCGGCGGCGAGCATCAGGCTCAACACGAACGCGAGCGCGAGGTTCAGGAGCAAGTTGGGCGACGTCGGCTTAGTCGGCATGACGGCACGGTCGACAACGGTGATGTTGTTCGCCGACGCGCCAGCCGAGGCATTGAGCTGATTGTAACGGGAAAGAAGGCTCTCGTACAACGCACGGTTGGTATCCGACACCCGCTTCAGGACCGAATACTGGACCCCGCGATCCTGCTCCCGCAATGCAGCATCGCGCAAGCTGGCGACTTCGCCGTTCAGCGAATTTTCGCGCTTCAACGCCGCCTGATAGTCGGTCAGAGCCGCGTTCTTCACCGAGTTGGCGATGGCCTGGATACGCTTGTCGTACTCAGCCACTTCGGCCCGCTTGGCCTTGACCGTGGCGTAGCCTTCCAGGTGATTGGACAGCTCTTCGGCCAGTTCGCTCTGCGCGTGCGCCCTGGAGGCGACCAACGCGGTGACCGCACCGTTCGAATTGACTTCCGAAATCTCGAGCGGTTGCTTGTTGGCGATGGCCTTCCAGCGATCCTCCGCAGCAATGCGATCGGCCGTTGCCTTGGCCGCAGCATCGTTAATCTGCATGAGCTGGCTGTTCGTCACCGACAAGACGGTGTTTTGCGAACTGTTGTCGCTGTCATCGCCAATTCGGATGAGACCAGCCGCCCGCGCGTAGCCATTCAACTCGCGCTCGGACTGCGTGAGCTTCTCGCGCGCTTCGTCCAGCTGATCGGCCAGGAAGCGCCGCGCATAACTCGAACTGTCGTACTTCTGGTTCAGATTGTACTGAACAAACTTGTCAGCGTAATCGTTTGCCAACTTGGCCGAGAGCTGAGGGTCATGTGACGTGATCGTGATCGTCGCGATGCGACTGTCCAAGGGGATCGAGACGGCAAGACCGGACAACAGCACGTCAACCGCCTTCTCGCGGCGAAGAGCAGCCAGGCTTTCGCCATGCCCTCCCGCTTCTGTCGGCATCTCGCTCCCGAAGTTCTCAAAGAACGCCGTGTCCGAATCCAGCTTCGCGCCATCGACGACCAGTCCAGCCAGCGCACGGCTCTCAATGATGCCCAGCTGGGTCTGAAGGAAGCGATCCGTACCGTTGGCGGTGACGGCTTCCTGAAGATCGCCGCCTTCGATGATCTGATCCGCCTGATCCTCGATCAGGATACGCGACATCGCCTCGTATTTGGGTGTCATGAGCATCGTGACCAACGTGCCCAGCGCCAGGACGGCGAAGACGATGCAAGCGATAAGGATCAGGTTCTGCCGAACAGAACCCACCACTTTCCGGATGATAGAGGAGATATCGATTTCAAAATCGTCCCCCTCGATATGAACATCTTGCGCCTGCGAAGAGAGGTTTTTGTCTATCAAGATCTTTCCGCCATCTTCCCTGTTTCGCAAATTGCCATCTGCAAAACGCGGATCCCTGAATTTATTAGAACGTCGATAGTCGAGAAGTCGCCTCTACATCAAGCGCCCCCTCGCTCAGCGACACCGATCGCAACGCGCGCCTCCTGGCGCACCTTACGACCAGCCTTGCGCGACTGCTTCGGCTTTTCAGCCAGCACGGCGAGCACTATTCCCGCAACGCACAATAGCGTCTGATTGCGCAGAGGATAGTCGATAAATGACTGAAGGATAAACAGTATGACAATAGCGGCAGCCGCTTGCGTCACACCGCCACCGAACCGAAACGCCTGCACACAGCGCAGCCCGGCAAAGGCGAGCCACGCCGCAAGCAGCATCAGGCCCACCAGGCCCGATTCGACCGCGACTTCGAGATAATCGTCATGCGCCCGACCAGCCCGTCCAGCGCCCAGATTTTCAAGTGATTCGTCGACTTGAAAAACTTCGTCAAAGGCGCCGATGCCCGCCCCTAAAGGCCAGAAATGGCGAGCAGAAACAACCGCATCCTGCCAAATCAACGGCCGTCGATCATCGGTTCGCTCAAACCGCGAAAAACTTTGCACAAGCTTCTGGTTCTGGGCCGCAAGCAGCCCTCCTGCCCCCAAAGCGACGCCAAAGCCCACCAGTCCAAGCACGACCGAGCGAACATTCAACTTCTGGATAAATCGAGGCAGAACAAATCGATAGACGAAAAAGGCCGCAGGAATGCAAATCAGCGCCATCGACGAGCGGGATCGAGTCAGAACCAACCCGAAGATCAAAAGCAGCGCCACGCCGGCCGCCACGACCAGCGACTTGGCATCGCGCGTCCGCGCCGGCACGGACCCGATCAACGCACACAACGCGATGTCCAGGAACAAGCCGCCGGAATTGTGATTGGCAAAGGTCCCCTGAAGGTCGGAAGATCCCACACCTTCACGGAACAGCATCAGCTGGTTGTTTCCCAGGGCAAGTTGCTGCGCGCCCAAAAGAACGACACCACAGCCCATGAGCGCCAGCCAGAACAGCACCCGCCGCTTCGCCCCCTCATCCATGTCCCAGACCAGCACGACCAGCGCCAGACACGGGATCAAGGACAGAAAAGCGATCAGAGTTCGCCGAATCGCCATGGAAAGCGAGAACCACGCGTCGCCCTGACCAAGCAAGACGAGCGGTTCGTGCACGAGCTCCCGCCCCGGCAGACTACGCCAGATGGCCGGCGGCAGCGGCAAACTTTGGAGCAGAGGCAGTGCCAGCGTGACCGCAACGAGAAAAACCACAACGTGCGGGGCATTCCCGACGAAGTGGCGCACCTTCTGCGGATTTACCGCAAGAAGGACGATCCCGACAAGCTGGACCACGAGATTGGCAAGTGCCGTCTTTGAGCCACCGCCGCCCACAGCCACGGCAAAGGCAAGCAAAATCGCGGCTTGCGGCCACTTGCTTTTCAAAACCATGAAAAACTCCAAGGACGCCCTTCGCCGCGTACAAGACAGCTATCCGAAAGTGCAGCCCTAACGCCGCCGCATAACATAAAAGCGGCCCTGTCTCGGCTTACCAAAGACAGGGCCCCAGTGAATTAAATTCAGTAGATCAGCCGCCGTTCGAGACGTCGTCATCGTCCGACAGGGCGTCGACGACAACAACGCCGCCGCCAACCACGGCCACAGCGGCCAGGATGGGAACAACCGCTTCAACGCGCTTCTTCTTCTGGATCGAAGCCGACTGACGAGCGCTCGCCCCCGACACACTTGCGATCTTACCAACCGACGCCGAAGCCGTCGTCCCGGCCTGAGCGGCCATCGGGGCGACGAGCACCGCACCAGCGGTCATCGCAAACAATACCTTTTTGAGCTTCATAGAGCCTCCTAATGCCATTGAGTTGTGCACTTTTCTTAGTATCATGTACCGCAATGCACAACCGAACGCAAAACAAAACGGGTCGCCACCTCTTCAGCCTACCCCCCCTGAGCCTCAGCTTGGCTATTTTAAGCATCTGCGCGCTTTTTGCCCCTGCCGCCGCCTGGTCGGCCGAGCCATGGCCGATTACATTGCGTGCACAAATGGCCAGACTTGCGAATACAGGATACCGGATCAGTCGCAGTGCAGCGAATCTATGCCCCAGCCAGGCGGCTGGAACCGGCATCACATTCGATTACATCGACGCTTATCCGCAAGCCGATCGGGCAGCCATTGCAGAACTGCTTCATCTGACGGACCAACCTCAAGTCGCCGCCGTCGCCATCGGCAGCCCGGCAGCCCGCGCAGGTATCCAGGTGGGTGACGAAGTTCTCGCCATTAATGACACGCCGACGACCAGCCTCCTTGCGACCGCCTCCGACCCCGCGCTGTTCGCCGACGACCTGGACCGCAAGCTCCTCTCCCTGCCGATTTCCCGGCCCATCAGCGTGCAGGTGCGCCGGGCTGGAACGGAGCGGACACTCACGCTCGTTCCGGAGCCGGTTTGCGCCACCCGCTACGTCCTGAAGACAAGCGAAGGCATCACGGCCTATTCCGATGGTTTCGACATTGCGGTGTCGAGCGGATTGATCGCCTATACGCGCAACGACGACGAACTCGCCTACGTTATTGCTCACGAGACCGGCCACGTCATAAACCGAAACTTCGAAACATCCCAAACCGAGCGGCGCGACGAAGATCGCGCCGACACCCTCAGCGTCCGCCTGTCCCATTGCGCCGGCTACGACCCGCAAATCGGGATCGCCTATCTCTTGCACCGTGAGTCCGACGATATGCTTCGCTGGTTTCGCAGCCGTTCACACCGTTCGCGCAAAGGCCGTGTAGAACGCATGCGCGCCGAAGCCGCGAACGTGACGTGCCCGGCCCAACCGACCTATCCGGCTCAGACGAACGGACAGGAAACCCCGTCGAAGCGTGATCCTTCACTTGCACGCCGCCCGGCGGCTCAGTAGTGACTTGCACAAATGCCCTTAGGCTTTGGAGAACATCCGAAAGTGCGAAACTTAAAGACCCCCCTAATTCTCGGTGTTCTCGCATCCGGTCTGACCCTGGCCGGGTGCGCCCATACGACGCACAATCCGGAATTGCCCGAGGGAGAAGCGGCCTACAAGGTTATCCCGGTCGAAGTGGCGCAGCCCACCCACTACCTGGTACGCCCGTTGGACATCCTGAGCGTTCGCGTCTTCAACGAACCCGAGATCTCCTCGGACGACCAGACCGTCAACGAAGTGGGTGAAATCCAGGTTCCACTGGCCGGCTCCATCACGGCCGCCGGAAAGACCGTTACGCAAATTTCCACGGAAATCGCGTCGCGCCTCGGCTCCAAGTATATCGTCGACCCGCAAGTAACGGTTTCGGTCAAGCAGGCCGCGCCCCGCTATGCTTCGGTCGAAGGCGAAGTCAACAAGCCTGGCGTCTATGAAATTTCCAACGACGCCACGCTGCTGTCGACCATCGCCCGTGCCTCCAGCCCCACCGACACCGCCCATCTGAGCGAAGTCGTGGTCTTCCGCACCGTCAACGGTCAACGTCTGGTTGCTCGTTTCAACCTGAAGGACATCCGTACCGGCGTCAGCCCGGACCCGCGCATTCTCGATGGCGATACGGTGATGATCGGCTATTCGGCCACGCGCGGCCTGGTCGAGGATATTCTGCGCGCAGCACCCCTGTTCAACGCCTGGGCGCGCTTCAACTGATCCGGCAGGGGTGGCGCCGTGCGCCGCCCCCCCTTTTTTCGAAGTCGCGCAATCTACTTCGACCGGCAAGTGGCCTGCGAGCGGGTTGGCGGACAAGAGTCGGACTGGCGCTGCCCCCCCCCCCCTGGAGCCCTGCCCGATGGGGCGATGCACACGGGTGATGGCAGCCTCCCGACAAAATCGCATACATTGCGCGCACGATGACGGAACATACAGACGGATCGGGCCAATTCTCGCTTCGACGGGCGCCCCCATCCGTTCAATGGCAAGGCCCCCGATATGGCACGTGGTGAATCGATACTCATAACCGGCGTTGCGGGTTTCATCGGAGCCGCCGTCGCTCGCGCCCTCATGGAACGAGGGCAGTCTGTCCTGGGCATCGACAATCTCAACGACTATTACAGCGTTGCCCTCAAGCAGTCGCGTCTGGCCGAACTTGAACGCGACCACGGCATCCGGCTCCGGTTTTGCCAGCTGGATTTTTCCGACCCGGAAACACTGAACAGCACGTTGAATTCAGAAGATATTTCTTCCATCATCCACCTCGGCGCACAAGCCGGGGTGCGCTATTCGCTGGACAACCCCAACGCGTATGTCGCGTCCAATCTGGCCGGTCACGTAAATCTCCTGGAGCTTGCGCGGGCACGAAACGTCAGGCACATGCTCTATGCCAGTTCGAGCTCGGTTTATGGGGCGAACACCAAGCTGCCCTTCAGTGTCGATGACAGCGTGGACCACCCGGTTTCCCTCTACGCCGCCACGAAGCGCGCCAACGAACTGATGAGCGAGACATACGCCCACCTCTTCGCCATTCCGCTCACCGGACTGCGCTTCTTCACCGTCTATGGCCCATGGGGACGCCCCGACATGGCCATGTGGAAATTCGTCGAGCGCATCTTCAGCGATCGCCCGATCGACATCTACAACCACGGCCACATGCAACGCGACTTCACCTACATCGACGACATCGTCGCCGGGGTGCTCGCTTGCCTCGACCGTCCTCCGCGCAACGACGGGTCGCTCAAGCCCGGTGGCGGGAGGAAGCCGCACGCGATCTACAACATCGGCAACAACCGTCCCGAGCCTCTCATGCGCCTCATCGAAGTAATCGAGGAGGCCTGCTGCCGCAAAGCCCGCTACAACTTCATGGACATGCAGCCGGGCGACGTTCCCGCGACCTACGCTGACATTTCCGCGCTAGCACGCGACACCGGCTACGCGCCGACGACACCGATCGAGGTTGGCGTTCCCCGCTTTGTCGACTGGTACCGGCGCTACCACGCGATGTGACGGCCCTGGCTTTCCCGCCCCCGCACGCCGCCTCCACGCGGGGGACGAGCCAACCTGCCGGCACCCGCTCGCCATGCGTAAAAATGGCCCGGCAACACAGGTGCTGCCGGGCCAAGGAAAAAGGTTGCTCCAACAGAGCCACCTTCGGGTCGCAGTTCGGTGATAATACTATTCGTGCCCGATGGCCGTGACATGGATCACGATCCGCCCCATTTTCGCTCACGCCTTGAAATTTCGATATTTGCCGTGAAATTCTCTGGCGAATGGATAAAGGCGCAGAGGACCGTTGGGGGCACGCTTTCGTGAATGAGGAAGACAAGATCGACGCCATCATGGCCACGTTCCGTTGCACACGCGACGCGGCAAGCGTCGTGGCCTCGGTTTTCTCTCCGCAAGACGTGCCAGCCAAACGCGTGATCGCCAGCCAGGGTGCCCCGGCCAGCGCTTGCTGGATCGTGATCGATGGCGCCATTCGCGTGAATGCGCTTGGCCTTGAAGGGCAGATCCAGCAGCTGGCCCAGTACGGGCCGGGCGAATTTTTCGGCAGCTTTCCCGAGCCCTCCACCCATCGCGCCGAGATCAGCGCGGCCACGCGCACGCTCCTGCTGCGCGCAGAGGCCGCCCAACTCGCGAGCGTGATCAAGACCCGCGCGGACCTCGCCAACGGCATGGCGCGCCTGCTCGCACGCCAGCTCGACCGCGCGCTCGACCGTATGGTGATGCGCGCGACATGCAGCGCTGCGGGCCGGGTCTATGCCGAACTCATGGCGCTGGCGGGCCCGGCGAACACGATCTCCCCGCAACCGAGGGTTACCCAGATCGCGCTTGCTGCCAACACCACGCGCGAGACCGCCTCTCGGGCGATCGCCGTACTGATCCGGCGCGGGATCGTCAGCCGCGACGACGACAAGCTGGTTATCCACTCGCCGCGCATGGTGCACGAGATGATCGTGTGATCGTCAGCCGATGGCGAGCGGCGTGTAGCGGGCAAGCGGAATGTCGCCAAAGGGCGTAACCAGCTCGCCCGAAACCTCGAAGCGCAATTCCGGCGCGATCAGGTCCATCGCCACCATCTGCGGCCAGGGACCGCAGACATCGGTCCCCTGCGCCGCGCGCGAGAGACACACCGCGCGCTGCCCGTAATGCTCAGGGCGCCCGCCAGGCAGCACGACACAGGCATCGATGCCAAGCCGCGATCCTGGATAGTCGAGCAAGTGGGCACCAGCGTAGCGCACGGCATCGCACGTCGCATCGAACACCAAAAGCCAATGCCCGTCCCCCGTCTCGACCATGGCTTCGGCGGTGTCCGGCTGGCTTGCAAAGCGGTTGCGCGCGGCCAGCACGGTCTTGGTGCGCGCCTCGGGCAAGATATCGCCTGTGCGCCGGGGCCAGTCCTGTACAAGCGCCCGATACGCCAGCCCCTGCGCTTCCCACAGGCTGCGCAGACGCGAGTCCGGGGCGCCCTGCCGCACGACGTCCACCGCAACCGCTTCGCTGGCCAGGGCGCGCGCGCTGCGGATCGCCAGCCCCATCGCCACTTCGCTGGCCTGATGGACCCCCGCCTGCGTCAATCCAGGGTGTTCGGCCAGCTCGATGATGCTGTGGGCCGCATCGAGCAGCTCGCGAAAGCGTGCGCCCCAGCTGTCGCCGAACGGCTCGACCGAGATTTCCAGAAATTCCTCGATCGTCGCGGGCAGCGTAACGTGCAACTGCGCGCCGCGCTCAAGCGCCAGTTCGGCGGCGATGATGTCCGCCCCCGCCGCCAGCGCGCCATAGACCGCGCCGGGCTGCACCGTATCGAACACTTCGGCCAGTTGCCCGCGCACCGCGCCTTCGTTCTCCAACTCCATCAGACCGCTGAAGTGCAGGCTGGCCGGTGGATGGAAGCCCTCGAGCAGGTCGAGCGGCTCGCCGCTCGCGAGCAAGATCTCGCGCAGTTGCCGGGTCGTCGCCGCCTGGTCTTCCCAGGCGGCGGGAACCGCGGCGAGCCCCTTTTTGAGCGCCGCACGGCACCCTTCCCGGTCCCCCAGAAGAAGCAGCGCCTCGGCCGCCGTGGCGTAGAGCCAGTAGGGCGTTTCCGGTTCGTGATCGCCGCTTTCGATCATGGACAAGATCCGGCGCGCCTCGGCCCGGGCCTGATCGCGATCGCCGCACAGGTAGGAGATCGTCGCCGCATTGATCAGCGGATAGGTCGCCGCGGGGGCGCCGGCCGAACGCCGATAGGCCTCGGCCGCCGCGCGCGCCATGGTCCGCTGCGCCTCGCCAGACAAACGCCGGGCACGATCCTTGAGCAGCCGCCCCTTGAGCGCGAGCACGTCAGGATCGGGGCTGTGTTCCAGCCCTTCGTCGGCAAAGATCTGCCACGCCCGCAGGGTGTCGCCACTTCGGGCAACCTGGCGGATACGGGCGATGACAGGCAAGGGCACGGGCGACGCTCTTTCTCTGACCGCTCAGTCTTCGTTGTAGGGCGGCGGATTGGCGATGTCGGGATCGATCGTCAGGCTCTGCCAGGTCACGGTGCCGCTGGCATCCTCGAGCAGGAGGTCGACGTTGATGTTGAAGGCGTGCATCGTGCCGTACTTGCCGCCCGCGTTCTTCTTGGCCTGGAACGTCACCGATTTGTAGCGGCCGTATTCGGGAACGTAGAGATCGTAGCACAGGCCGCCGTAGTACGAAGCCAGGCTGCTCTTGGTGGTAATCGCTTCGTAGTCGGCCGAGAAATAGAGTTGCTCGCCTTCCAGCGTGATGCGCACCACGCTGTCCTTTTCGATCGTGATATAGTTGAGCCCGGTCTCCTTATCGACGCAGGTCAGCGAAATCTTTCCGTCAACCACGCCCAGCGTGACAACGAACTCGACTTCCTTCGAATCGCCGGTTTCGAGCCCGGAATCGAACAGCGGTTCGAGCCCGTATTGCAAGTAGTTGATCGTCGACATGATCGGTCTTCCTTCTCACTCCGGCTCCGTTCAGGAGCCCCCCTCTTCGGCTTCCGCCTCGGCCCACGAATGGTCGAGACGCTTGCGCCAATTCTGCCAGTCGTTGTTTTCCGGATCGGAGGCGATCAGCCTGGCCACTTCCTCGCGCGCGGAGCGGCGCATGCGCTCGGCCTTGGTCACGTCACCCAGCGCATAGTACACCAGCGCGGTCGAGTGCTGGGCCAGCATCCAGGCCTGACGGTACGTCGCGTTCTTGGGATCGGCCGCCAGCAGGCGCTTGATGATCGTCAGCTGCTGGAGCCGCTGCGCCAGCGCCTGCTTGTCGTGCCCCTGCCGGCGCAGAGCATCGGCGTACCAGGCGTAACGGTTGGCCAGGGCGTCGGCGACATCGGGATCGTGCGGTGCCATGGCCTGCACCTTCAGCATCGAGGCCAGCGCGCTACGGCATTCGGGCAACTGCGAAGCCATTCCGTTACTGGCCAGCGCCAGCGAGCACAGGTTGCCCTGTGCATAGGCCAGCTCGCGCTGGTACTTGCTGTTCTTCGGGTCCAGCCTGACCAGCTTGGACGCCAGTTCGCGATACGATTCAAAGTCGGGCAGCGCGGCCTGCGGGTCCTTGCGCATGAACTTGACGTAGCCCACCCAGAACGCGCTTTGGGCCTGGCCGTAGATCCGGGTCGGGTCCTCGGGCGCGGCCTTGAGCAGCGTCGCGGTCACGCGGCTGGCTTCCTCGAACTTGGACAAGGCCCCGTCGACGTCGCCGCGCCGGTGATCGTCCTCGCCCATGGCGTGGAGGATGCGCGCGCGCCGTTCGAGCGAATCGGCCGGAAGCGATTCAAGGTCGGACTGGTCCGCGTAATAGTCCAGAGCCCTCTCGTTTACCGACTCCAGAACATCGAGGCGCCCCACACCTTTCAACTTGTCCCGCAGATCGGTGAGCATGAACTCGATGAGACCCTCGGCCTGGCGGCGCTGTGCATCGGCTTCGCGCTGGGCCCGGATGGCAAACACCAGCATCAACGCCATGAGTAGCGCAAGAACCACGGCAAGGAATGTGATGCCGATCACGCGGCGGATCTGACGCTGCGCATCGCGTTGAATTATATGATCGAGTCCGAGCCCGGTCAGCCCCGCCACGATCTTCAGCCGGGCCAGGTGCCGGCCGTCCTTGCTGGGCCGGAAATCGGCCGCGATCGGCTCACGCGTGATCCCGTCGGGACCAGGCATGACCAGTGCAGGCGGAAAGCTCTCCTCGGGCTCGCCGCGCGCGATCGCGGCGATGATCGGCCGGTCGGGATGGAGCCGGCGGAACAGCGCGATTTCGGCGTTGACCCAGCGCGAGGCCGCCGCATCGGGCGAACAGAGCACCAGCAGCGCGTCCGAAGCCTTGAGCGCGCTTTGCACCTCGACGTCGAGACTGCTGGCGGCGGGCAACTCGGCCCGGTCGCGAAAGATCGGGACCAGGCGGCGCGTGACGGGGCCTTGCGCGGTCACCGCCCCGACCAGCCGGACCGGGATGCGATACCCTTCGAGCCAGCGGTGCAAGGCCCCGGCGGCCTGCTCGTCGGCGTGGCTATAGCTCAGAAACGCGCGGTACTGCCGCCCGTTTTGCGCCGCTGTCCCTGTATTGCTGCGCTGCGCGCTCATAGTTGCGGCACGACCATTTGCTTGCGACCCCTGACTGCCCGCCTCCCGATCCGCCACGACGACCGCGACCGGACCGAAAGTCGGCTGGAGCCGGCCCGCAACCAATTGGTTTTGCGGGCAAGCTCTCCAGAGCTACCAAATATCACACCCGGCCACCGACGCAACAACCGGCATCGCGCCGGGAGCTGTCGCAAGCCGAGCGGAGATCAGGGGTTGGTGGTCGCAGCCGGGGCCTTCGCGTCCCCGCCCAGCGCCTGATAGACCGCGATCTGCGCATTGAGCTGATCGTAGCGGTTCTGCATCACGCTGCTGCGCGCGGTGCGCAGATCTTCCTGCGCGCTGAGCAGGTCGCGCAGCGGAATGTAGCCGGCGCGGTACTGGCGCTCATAGAGCTGCACCGAATCGAGCGCGGCATCGTAGTTGCGGTCCAGCGCTGCGCCTTGCGCAACGTACTGGTTGCGCGCCGAAAGGGCGATCTCGGTATCGCGCAGCGCATCATAAAACGTCTGGCGCAAGTCCTCGCGCGCGATGTCGAAATCGGCCCGCGCGACGCGGGTGCCCAGGCGGATCTTGTCCGGGTTGAGTTCGGAGAGCGACAGCGCGCCGCCCAGGGAGGCCGCCGGATTGGACAGGAAGCCGAGCAGCGTCGAGCTCGCTGTGCCCAGCGCCGCGGTCAGGCTGAAGCTGGGCAGGTAGCTCGCCGCCGTCGCATCGCTGGTCGCCAGCGTTTCGCGCAGGCGCAGTTCAGCCGCCGCCAGGTCGGGACGGCGCGCCAGCAGCGTGGACGGCAGGCCCGGATCGATCGCGGGCAGCGTGCGCGCTTCGAGCGTCGTGATTTCAGGCCCGGTGTAGTCCTGCTGGCCGAGCAGCGCGGCAATCGCCTTGAGCACTTCGACGCGGGTCTGGCGCAGCTGGGTCAGCGCGGCTTCCTGCGAGGCCACGCTCTTTTGCGCATCGCGCAGTTCAAGCCGCGAGACCGCACCGGCATCGTACTGGCGCTGGACCAGCTTGAGCAGCGTGTTCAGGTAGTCCAGACTCTGCTCGCCGATGCTGATCTGCTCGTTGGCAAGGCCCAGCTGCCACCACGCGCTGGCGGTGGTGGCGATCAGCGACAGGCGCGTTTCGGCAAGGTCCTGCGCGGTGGCCTCGGCCTCCCAGCGCGAGGCGTCGGCCTGCGCGTCGAGCTTGCCCCACAGGTCGACTTCCCACGAGGCCCCGATCGTGGTCGCGCTGCTCTTGGTCCACTTCGCGGATCCGCTGAGCGCCTTGCTGGCGTCCGAGGACGCGCTCGCCGAGGTGGTCGGGAACACGCCCCACCGGGCCAGCGCGGCCGTATCGCGGGCCTGCCTCAGCCGCAGCCCCGCCGCCGCCAGATCGGCGTTGGCGGCCAGCACCTGGGTCATCAGCGCGTCGAGCTGGGGATCGGCGAACTGGTTCCACCACGCCGCCCCCTGCGGCGCTGCGGTTCCCGGCTGGGTGACCGAGAAGGCCGCCGCCGTGGGCAGGCTGGGCGCCTGGTAGGTGCTGCGCGTCACCGCGCAGCCGCTCAGCAGTGCAAGCGCGGAAACCAGGGCGGGGAGCAGGACGGCGGGCGCCGCGCGCGAGGGAAGTATCATGGGGGCGTCCTTAGTCACGCGAAAGGGCATCGACCGGGTCGAGCTGGGCGGCCCGGCGCGCCGGCAGGAAGCCGAAGGCCACGCCGATGAGTGTGGAACACAGGAAGGCAGCGGTGATCGAGAACGACGAGTAGACCATCTCGAAACCGACGTTGGCGAGCGAGAAGACGACCCCCACCCCCAGCGAGATGAGCACCCCGATCACGCCGCCGATCAGGCACACCAGCACCGCCTCGATCAGGAACTGCTGGAGAATGTCCGACTGGCGCGCGCCGACCGCCATGCGCACGCCGATCTCGCTGGTGCGTTCGGTCACCGAGACCAGCATGATGTTCATCACCCCGATCCCGCCGACCACCAGCGAGATCACCGCGATCGCCGCGATCAGCAGCGTCATCGTCTGCGTCGTGGCGGTGATCGTCTCGCGGATGTCGTCCGAGTTCGAAATGAAGAAATCCTTGGTCCCGTGGCGCGTCTCGAGCAGCTTGACCACACCGGTCTCGGCGACGTCGGTAGACACCTCGTCGCTCACGCGCACGGTGATGCTCGACAGGAAGGTCTGCCCCAGCATCCGGCTCATGACCGTGGTGTAGGGGGCATAGACGGTGAGCGAATCGCTGCCGCCAAAGCCCTGCTGCTGCGTCCCCACCACGCCCACGATGCGCATCGGCACCTTGCCGAAGACGACCACCTTGCCGAGCGGGTCCTCGCCATCAGGGAACAGCGTGTCGCGGGTGTTCTCATCGATCACCGCGATCTGATCGAGCCGGGTCACCGCCTCGGCGCCAAACAGCGATCCCTTCTCCAGCTCAAGCCCGCGCACGCGGAAATATTCCGAACCCACGCCGTTGACGTTGGCGGTCGCCGCGACGCTGCGATAGCGCGCGGTCACGCTGGTCGAGACGCTGGGCGTCACGCTGTCGACATAAGTCAGCTGGGCGAGCGCGTCGGCATCGGTGGCCATCAGCGTCTCGATCTTGCCGCTGCGCATGTCGCCAAAGCTCTTGCCGGGATAGACGGTGAGCGTGTTGGTGCCCAGGCTCGAGATGTTCGAGAGGATCTTCTCCTGCGAGCCCTTGCCCAGCGCCACCACCGAGACCACCGCGGCGATGCCGATGATGATCCCCAGCATGGTGAGGAAGGTGCGCAGCTTGTGCGCCGACATGGCGAGTACCGCCATGCGGAAGGCCTCGACAAAGCGATCGACGATCTGCTGGAAATTGGACCCCGTGGGAGCCGGACGCGCCAGCCGCTCGACCGGAGTATGCGGACGGTTCTGCCTGTCGGCGATGATGTCGCCATCGCGGATCTCGATGATCCGTTCGGCGTGCTCGGCCACTTCCATGTCATGGGTGACGAGGATGACGGTGTGTCCCTCGGCGTGGAGTTCGCCAAGGATCTTCATCACTTCCTCGCCGCTCGCCGAATCGAGCGCGCCGGTCGGTTCGTCGGCGAAAATGACCTCGCCCCCGTTCATCAGCGCGCGCGCGATCGAGACGCGCTGCTGCTGGCCGCCGGAGAGCATGCCGGGCCGGTGCCCGGTGCGCTCGCCCAGCCCCAGCCGGTCGAGCAGCTGGCGCGCTCGCGTGTCGCGCTCGCCGCGCGATCGGCCCGAATAGACCGCGGGCACTTCGACGTTGCCCATCGCGGTGAGGTCGGTGAGCAGGTGGTAGCGCTGGAAGATGAAGCCAAAATGCTCGCGGCGCAGCGCGGCCAGCTCGTCCGGCTCGAGCTGGCTCGTGTCGCGCTTGTTGACCTGGTAGGTGCCCGAAGTCGGCCGGTCGAGACAGCCCAGGATGTTCATCAGGGTCGACTTGCCCGACCCCGACTGGCCCACGATGGCGACCATTTCGCCAGGGTGGACGTCCAGGTTGATGTCCTTGAGCGCGGCGAACACGCCATCGCCAGAGGGATATTCGCGCCGCACATGGCGCAGGCGCAGCAGGGGCTCGCCGCGCTCGGGCGAAAAATCGTCGCTCGGCCCGCCGTTGGCGCGCATCACCGGGGTGTCGTGTGTCATCGCCTGTCCCCGCTCAGAACGGCGGCGGTCCGCCCATCCGGCCACTCGATGAGGAGTCGGAAGCGCTCGCCTCGCTGACCACCACGGCCTCGCCTTCCTTGACCCCGGAAAGCACCTCGGCGGTGACGTTGTTGTTGAGGCCGATCTTCACCTTGCGCTTGGTGATCTGCTTGTCCTCGCCCAGGATCTGGACCGTGTAGGTGCCGTCGCTGTTGCGGGTCCCGAGCGCCGAGGCCGGAATGGTCAGCACGTTCTTGCGGCTGTCGAGCAGGATGGTGACCTTGGCGGTCATCAGCGCGCGCAGCCGCTGGTCGGTGTTGGTCACGTCGAACAGCGCGTTGTAGTAGATCGCATCGTCCGAGGAGGACGAGGACGAGGAGCTCGACGAGGAGCTGGAGTCAACCTCATCGACGATCGATTCGGGCGCCGGTTCGATCAGTCGCAGCGTGCCGTTGTAGCGCTTGTCGGGATCGCCCAGGATCGTGAAATAGGCCGACTGCCCCGCCTTGACGTTAACGATGTCGGCCTCCGACACCTCGGTCTTGACAGTGATCACGTCGAGCTTGGCCAGCACGACGATGGTCGGCGTGGACTGGTTGGCGTTGACGGTCACGCCCTGCTTGTTGACGATCGCCACGATCACCCCATCCATCGGCGCGGTGATCTTGGTGTAGCCCAGGTTGACCTGCGCGGTCTCGACATCGACGCTCGCCGCCGAAACCTGCGCCTGCAGCGCCTTGTAGGTCGCTTCGGCCGCCTGGTAGTTGGCCCGCGCGCTTTCGAAATCGGCCTGCGAGGTCGCCTCGCCCGCCCCCAGCGCCTTCTGGCGCGCGAAGGCGAGCTTGGTCTGGGCCAGCGTCGCGCCCTGGCTGGCGAGCTGTGCCTTGAGGTTGGCGACCTCGGCCTGCGCGGTCTTGAGCGTGTTTTCCTGCGTGCGCGCGTCGATCTCGGCGATCAGGTCGCCGGCCTTGACCGTATCGCCGATTTCCACATTGAGCTTTTCGACCCGGCCCGACACCTGCGCGCCGACGCTGATCAGCTCCTTGGGTTCGAGCGTGCCGGTCGCCTCGACCGTCTTCTCGATATCGCCGCGCGCGACCTTGGCGGTCGCCACGTCGGGCCCGTCGGGGGTGGAGAAGAACACCTTCCACGCGACCAGGGCCAGGACCAGAACGCCGATAACGGCGCCGACAATCAGGATGCGACGGGATTTGAACATGGCAGCAGCTATGGAGCCTTCGCACGCGAAGAGGGGTAAAAAGTTCGAAAGCGCACTGTAAAGTTTCCGTAAAGACCGATCGCGAGTTCCTGACAAGGTTTCCAAGATGAGGCATCTGCGCTGTGTGAACGAGGCAACCAACGAAGCGGCCAAACGCATCCTGCTGATCGACGACGACGTCGACCTGGCCGCGCTGCTGGGCGAATATCTGGAAAGCGAAGGCTTTCGCGTAGACAGCGTGCACACCGGGGCCGAGGGGATCGCCCGCGCGCTCGAAGACGTGCACGACGTGGTGGTGCTCGACATCATGCTGCCGGGCATCAGCGGCATCGAGGTCCTGCGCCAGCTGCGCGAGGAAAGCGACGTCCCCGTGCTCATGCTGACCGCGCGCGGCGACGAGATCGACCGGGTCATCGGGCTCGAACTGGGCGCGGACGATTACGTCTCCAAGCCCTGTTACCCGCGCGAGCTTGTGGCGCGCCTGCGCGCGATCCTGCGCCGCCAGGTCCAGCCTTCGGGCGGTGCGCCGCCTTCGCCGCGCGTGGTGAGCGTGGGTGCGCTCGAAATCCAGGTGCCCGAACGCCGCGCCTTGTGGGGCGGGCGGCCGATCGAGCTGACCCCTTCGGAATTCAACATCCTGGTCCTGCTCGCCCGCGCCGGAGAGGCGGTGTCGACCAAGGACGAGCTGTCGCTGCGCGGGTTGGGCCGGGCCCGCCAGTCCTACGACCGCAGCGTCGACGTCCACGTCTCGAACCTCAGGCTCAAGCTGGAGGCGAGCACGGCCGGGGTGGCCGGTATCGAAACGGTGCGCGGCGTCGGCTACCGGTTGAGCCTGGCATGATCCGCCGCCGCCTGTTCTGGAAGATCCTGCTCGCGTTCCTGTGCACGTACCTGGCGATCACGCAAGGGCTGTGGCTGCTCATCACGCTGACCCAGGACAAGGACGATGTGCCCGCCTTCTTCCTGCGCGACGAGACCGGCCCGGTGCTCTGCGCCGCAGCGGCGCAGGCGCTGCACCGCGGCGGACTGGCCGAACTCGGCGCCTTTGAAGCCACGCTGCCCGAAGCCCAGCGCCGCCGCCTCGCCCTGCTGCCCGCCCGCCCCGCCGCGACCGCAGGCTGGATCAAGCCCGCCGTGCCCGCGCAGACCGGGGTGATCGACCGCGCCGTCACCGACCCGCAAGGGGTCACCCGGATACTGCGTTTTTCCTATCCCGACACGCGCCCCGTGCGCATTCTCAACATGCCCCCGATCGTCCTCCTGCTGGGCTTCGGCGCGGGGCTCGTCTTCGCCAGCCTGCTGGCCTGGTACCTGACCTCGCCGATCACCCACCTGCGGCGCGGGTTCGAGCAGCTCGCCCGCGGCGACCTTGCCATCCGTCTCTCTCCGCGCATCGGCAAGCGGCGCGACGAGATCGCCGACCTGTCGAGCGATTTCGACCGCATGGCCGCGCAAGTCGAACAGCTCGTCGAGGCCCGCGACCGCCTGCTGCACGACGTCAGCCACGAACTGCGCTCGCCCCTGGCGCGTATCCAGCTCGCCCTGGCGCTTGCCGAACGCGCCCCGCAGCGCACGGGGCAGGCGCTCGAACGGGTCGAACACGAAGTGAGCCGGCTCGACACGCTGGTGGGCGAACTGCTCACGCTCGCCCGCGCCGAGAACGACGGTTCACCCGGAGAGGACTATTTCGATCTCGCCGGGGTCACCCAGAGCGTCGTTTCCGACGTGCGCTACGAAGCCCAGCCCGAAGCGGTGTCGATCGCCCTCAGCGTTTCGGGCACCAGCCACGAGGCGAGCGGGCAGGATCGCCCGCTGGTGCGCGGCAATTCCGAACTCATGCGCCGTGCGATCGAGAACGTGCTGCGCAACGCGCTGCGCTTCTCGCCCCGCGCGGGCCGGATTCAGGTTCGCGTCACCCGCGCCGAACGCACGGCAAGCCAGCCGCAGGCGCTGACCATCGTGATCGAGGACGAAGGCCCCGGCATTCCCGAGGCAATGGTCGCGACCATGTTTCAGCCTTTCGTGCGCGAAAGCAACGATGGCCGCAGCTTCGGCCTCGGGCTGGCGATCGCCTCGCGCGCGGTTCGCGTCCACCGCGGCACGATCCGCGCCAGCAACCGCGCGCAAGGCGGACTGCGCGTGGAAATGGAAATCCCGACCGAATCGATCGCCCCCGAACGCTGAGGCCGCCGCGCCTCAGGCGGCGACGCGCACGCCGTTGCAGCCCGACTGTTTCATGTCCTGCAAGGCCGCATGGGCTGCGGCCGAGGCGTCCTCGACGCTCATGCCATGGCGCAGCTGCGCCACGCCGCAGCTGACCGAGGCAATCACCGAAATCGCCTCGCCGTTATAGACCGCGCTCTGGCGCACGGCCTCGGTCAATCGCTCGCACACCCCGCGCGCGGTCAACAGGTCGCACCGCAGGATGAGCGCGAAATCATCCCCCCCCAGCCGCGCCACGACATCGGTATCGCGCGCCGAGCGCTTGATCCGGCGCGCCACCTCGAACAGCACCGCATCGCCGATCGCGTGGCCATGGCTGGCATTGATGCGATGGAAGCGGTCTATGTCGATCAGCGCGAGCGAGATCGGACGCGACAGGTCCTTGGCCGCCGAGCGCAGATGGGAACGGAAACTCTCGCGGTTGCAAAGTCCGGTCAGGTCGTCGGCCTCCGAGCGCGCCAGCAGCGCCAGTTCGCCCGCCCGCCGCTCGGTCACGTCGCGCAGGGTAATCACCACGCCCGACAGCGCAGCGCCCTGACGCAGGATGCCGATCGTTCCTTCGAGCGTCAGGTGTGGCCGGCGCACGGGCGAAAATTCGATCACCCGCGTCGCCAGCGCATCGCCTGCCACGCCCGCCTTGCGGCTCGCCCGGAACAGCTCCTCGACGATTTCGTGGACCTGGAGCGAGACCGATTCGCTGGTGCGCCCGATCATCTCCTCGGACGAAAGGCCCAGCAGTGCCCGAATCGGACCGACCGACCACTTGCACGCCCCACCCGCATCGAAGCCCAGACAGCCGTTGGGCGTGCATTCAAGAATCTGGCGCAACGCCTCCTCGCGCTCGGCCAGGCGCAGGATCAGGGTCTTGCGCGAGGATACGATGGTCGCGATCGGCAGGCAGGTAAGCAGCAGCACGCCCAGGTAGGACTGGAAGAACAGCGCCTGGAATTCGGGGGAATCGGGCTCGGCGGCGACCGGCCCCGAACCGGTGATCGTGGCGCCCAACCCGATCAGCGCGACGATCATCACCCCCAGCTTGGTCCCCAGCCGACCCAGCCGGAGCGCCACCAGCACGACCAGACACACCGGCAGGAACAGCAGCGGCAGGTGCGGCTGGAGGAACACCGCGAGCGTGATCCCGGCCAGCGCCGCGTAGATGGCCGAAGCCTCGAGCACTTCGCGGCCGCTCGAGAAGCGTAACCAGTTGCGATAGCTGCCATCGAGCAGCGCACCGATGAACGGCGTGAGCACGACAAGGCCCAGCCCGTTGCTGAGATACCAGCGCACGAACGAGCTGGCGAACGGTTCGCCAAAGGCGCCCCAGGTAATGAGCGATCCGCACAGCGCGCCGATGGCCGGGGCGACAACCCCGGCGTAAAGCGCAAAGCGCATGATCGAGCGGTTATCGAAAAACACATCGTGCGCGCGGGCCTGGCGCAGGAACAGCCAGGCCGCGAGCGCCGTCTGCGCCATGTTGATGCCGCCATAGGCAAGCAGGACCGGCGACCACCCCCGTGCGAGCGCGTTGGCCGCCAGGTTCGCCACCCACCCCGCACCGATCACCCAGCCCCAGCTCGATCGCGGCTCGCGCAGCAGCAGGACCAGGATAACGGCGTCGGCGGGCCAGATCGTGGCGTGATCGTAACCGGTTGCGGTTAACTGGATGGCAAGCATCGCCAGCAGAAAATACCCGACAGCCGCAACGACTGCGGCATCGACGCGCCGTTCCAGCGCAGTCCGGGACTCTGCACCTATATCCACCATCGCAGATCTAATGCCCCAGCGATGGTTGACAGAGTGTATAGACCGAGGGGTTTACGGTAACTTTTTTTAATCACGCTTGCACGCGGCGCATCGCCGCCACCCCCTGCCCCCAGGCCTGCGGGCGTATGCTACACGAGCACGCCCACCACTGGCCGGGCGCCTAGAACTTGCGGACCTGGATATCGTATTTGCGGATCGCGTAACCGATCTGGCGGGGCGAGAGGCCGAGCAGGCGCGCGGCCTTGGCCTGTACCCAGCCCGAGGATTCCAGCGCCTCGAGCAGCTCGCCCCGGCTCACCTTGACGTTGTCGACCGGGCTTTCCCGATCGGTGTCGCGCAAGGGAATGGCGGGACGCTCCCCGGCCGGATCATCGTCGACAAACGCACGGGCGCGTGGCTGGATGATCGGGAAGGGATCGGACACCGCCGTCTTCCACAGCGTGGCCGACAGGCACTCATCGTTGCGGCAGGCGAAATCGTGCTCGCCGATGCGATCCTCGAGCGAGAGCGTGGCCGTGCGCCGGATGCAATTCTCCAATTCGCGCACGTTGCCCGGAAAATAGCAGCTTTCGAGCACGCGGATCGCCGAGGGGCTTAGTTCGTGTTCGGTGTGATGCTCGCGGTCGAAGCGGCGCAGAAACTCGCGCGCAAGCTGGGGAATGTCCTCGCGCCGGTCACGCAGCGCGGGCAGCCGCACCGAAACGACGTTGATGCGGTAATAGAGATCGGCGCGGAATTCGCCCTTGGCGACCGCCTCCTCCAGATTGCGGTTGGTCGCGCAGACCAGCCGAACGTCGACCTTGATCGTCTGGTTGCCGCCTACCCGCTCGAACTCGCCCTCCTGCAGCACGCGCAGGAGCTTGACCTGGAACGCGGGCGAGGTGTCGCCGATCTCGTCGAGGAACAGGGTCCCGCCATCGGCGAGTTCGAAGCGCCCCTTGCGCTGCGCGACGGCGCCGGTGAAGGCTCCCTTCTCGTGCCCGAACAGTTCGGATTCCAGCACGGATTCGGGCAAGGCCGCGCAATTGAGCTTGATGAAGGCCTTCTTGGCGCGCGGGCTGAAATCGTGCGTGGCGCGGGCGAAAAGCTCCTTGCCCGTGCCCGATTCCCCGCGCAGGAGCACCGCCGAATGGCTGCGCGCGACACGGCGGATCTGCTGCAAGGCCTGGCGCAGCGCCGGGCTGGTGCCGACGATCCCGCCCTTCCCGGCATCGCCCTTGCGCGCCGGAATGGACGGCTCGATCCCGTCCGGGCCCCTTTCGGCCAGATTGCGCTCCGAAAGTCCCTTTTCGAGCAGGCGCTGCTGGTCCATCAGCCGTTCACGATCGCGCTGGACCAGCTTGAGCAGGCGGATCGTCTGGCCGATCAGGTTGGCCACCATGGTCAGGAAGCGCACGTCCTCGTCGGCCGCGTGGTAGGTCGTCGTCTCGTCCCAGATCTGTTCGATGGTGAGCGTTCCCACCACTTTCATGCGATCCTTGATCGGCACCCCGATGAACGACACGCGCGCGTCGCGGGGCAAGGCCCCATCGAACGACCAGTCGGGAAACAGCGCACTCGACTGCATGTTGGGCACCACCACGGGCATTCCGGTGACACAGATCTGGTCCACCGCGCGTTGCGGCTGGCGCCCCATCCAGGCCCGCGCGCGATCCTCGCTCCAGCCGATGCCCACGACGCTAGTGGGATCGCCCGCCTCGTCGATCAGCGTGACCAGACCGTGGCGCATGTCGAGAAAGCTCGACAGCAGCGTCAGCACGTTGTTGAGCGTGATCTCGAGCCGGCCGGGAACGGCGAGCACCTTGGAAATCTCGTAGACGCCGCGCAGCGCAATGTCGGCGCGTGTCTGGCTGGGACCGCGGCTGTAACTGCTCACGCGGCGAACCCTCTCGTGCGCTTCGGGCAAGGGCTCGGCAACGGATGGTGCGGGCGAAACACTGGAGCCCATGACGGAAGCCTTTCTGCCGTCAGCGCATCCCTCTCCAATTTCCATGGACGGCCGGGCCGTTTTGCAACATCGGGCCTCGTGCCGTGGCAAGCTTCGAAGGTCTCAAATCCATCGCGATTCGACAAGAGAATTACGTCGAAAACCTCTCCCTTTGTCCTGGGCCATTGTCCGGTCACGAGCTTTGCGAACTTTAACCAAACTTGTACAGGACGCCAAAGCCCCCGCGCGGATAGTTCCACTCGATTTCACCGGTAGTCTTGGTCATGATCCGGCAAGTACCGCACTCCAGGCATCCATCGGCGGCGACTTCGACCTGACCGCTTTCGGTCAGCGCATAGCAGCCCGCCGGGCACAGTTTCGTCATCGACAGCAGACCGGCCGAAGGAACTTCGTGCGCGCGCACCTTGATATGCGGCTTGCCCGCATCGACCAGGTAGCGGTTCTGGAACAGCTTTTCCTCGACCTTGGGGGCCGTGGCAACATCCGTCATCGTGCTTCTCCTCTCGTAAGGGGGTCTTGCCCCCTCGGATTGTCAGGCCGCTCAGCGCCAGGCGCGCGCGACACTCCAGGCATCGCCGATCAGGCCGCGCAAGGTGCGCGTCTGGCGAAAATTGCGCAGGATCGCCTGCTCCTTGCTCTTCTTGTCCACCCCGTCGACCCGGAACCAGGTCTGCATGGCCTGGCTGATGAGCCGCGGGTAAGCGCCGAAGAAGGTTCCCTTGTTGCGGTGCAGTAGGGCCGGGATGCCCTTGTATTTCTTGAGATCCTTCATCACGAAGGAGGCTTCGAGGCGCGTTTCGTAGTCCTTGAGGTTACGCGCGCTCATCTCCTCGCCCAGGCGATGGAGGCGGACGACCGTCTCGGCCGCAAGACGCCCGGTGGTCATCGCCAGGTTGGAACCTTCGCGGTGCACCGCGTTGACGAACTGCCCCGCATCGCCGACCACGATCCAGCCCTCCCCGGTGAGCTGCGGGATCGCCTTGTAGCCGCCTTCGGGAATGAGGTGCGCGGCGTATTCCTTGACTTCGGCGCCTTCGATCAGCGGCGCGATCGAGGGGTGCGCCTTGAACGCTTCGAGCAGTTCGCTCGGGGATACCTGCGACTGCGCGAAATCGGACACGATGCAGCCGATGCCGACCGAGATCGATTCCTCGTTGGTGTAGAGAAACCCGGTCCCGGTCATGCCTTTGGTGATCGTGCCCATGGCCTCGATCACCACGCCCTCGTTGCCCTTGAGGTTGAAGCGCGCCTCGATCGTCTCGCGCGGGAGGAAGTGCATTTCCTTGACCGCCAGCGCCACGCTGTCCGCCGCGACTTCCTCGCGCAGGCCCGAGCGCTGACCGACGAGGCCGTTGACCCCTTCGGCCAGCACCACGACATCGGCGTAGATCGGATTGCCCTGCCGGTCGGTGCGCACGCCGATGACCGTGCCGGTCAGGTCCTTGACCAGTTCGGTCACGGTCGTCTCGCACAGCACCAGCGCGCCCGCTTCCTTGACCTTGCTGGAAAACCACTTGTCGAACTGCGCGCGCAGGATCGTGTAGCGGTTGGGCTTGGCTTCGTTGAAGTCGCTCGAACGGTAGTGCATGCCGGTGTGCGAGGTATCGTCCATCGTCCACATGCGCTGCTCGATCACGTGGCGTTCGAGCGGGGCCTCGTCACGGAATTCGGGAATGATCTTCTCCAGCGCGTCGGCGTAGAGGATCGCGCCCTGCACGTTCTTCGAGCCCGCGTATTCGCCGCGCTCGATCTGGAGCACGTTGAGCCCTTCCCTCGCCATGGTGTAGGCCGCCGCGTTGCCCGAAGGCCCCGCCCCCACCACGATCGCATCGAACTTGTCCTCGACGTTTGCCATCGTTCCTCTCCCTTTCAGCTCGCCATCTTGTTGACGCGAAGGCGCCGGGCGAAGGCCTGGGTCAGCGCCGGCAGCAAGGTCACCGCATCGGCAACGATGCCAAGGTGCGCGAATTCGAAGATCGGCGCGGCGGGATCGGTGTTGATCGCGACGATCACATCCGCCCCTTCCACACCCACCCGGTGCTGGATCGCGCCCGAGATTCCGGCCGCAATGTAGAGCTTGGGCCGGATCGTCTTGCCGGTCTGCCCGATCTGGCGGTCAGCGGTGATCCATCCCTTCTGGACCAGCGGGCGTGACCCGCCGTATTCGGCGCCGAGCACTTCGGCGAGCTCACGCACGAGCCGGAAATTCTCCGCCGATCCCAGCCCCAGCCCGCCTGCGACGACGACATCGGCATAGGGCAGCGCGGCCTTGTCGCTGTCGCGATCGGCGATGAAGGAAAGCACCTTGGTGACCACCTCCTCCTCGACGATCTGCGGCGCGAATTCGACGATGCGCCCCGTCCGGCCTTCGCAGCGTTCGGGCATGGCCATCACGCGCGGGCGCACGGTCGCCATCTGCGGGCGGAAATTGAGGGTGAAGATCGTGCACAGCAGCGATCCGCCAAAGGTCGGGCGGGTCGCGGCGAGCGAGCCTTCCTCGTCGATCGCCAGCTCGGTCGAATCCGCGGTCAGCCCGGTCTTGAGCGTGGTGGCGACCGACCCCGCCAGATCGCGTCCGAGGTTAGTGGCGCCCAGCAGCAGGATCTCGGGCTGGTAGGTGTTGACCAGATCGGTCAGCACCCGCGTCGAGGTCTCGTTGCGGTAGTGGCGCAGCGCCGGATCGCAGGCGATGTAGACGCAGTCCGCGCCGTATTCGAAGCAGGCGCTGGCCGCCGCGCCGAGCGCCTCGCGATCATCGCCCATGACCACCGCGGCCAGTTCGACGCCGCGCTTGTCAGCGAGCTTGCGCCCTTCGCCGAGCAGTTCGAAGGAGACCGAATGGACCTCGCCATGCTCGATCTCGACCGCGACCCAGACGTGCTTGTACGCCTTGAAGTGCTCGGGCAGTTCCTTCTTGGTGTTGGCCCGGCCGCCAGCCCTGGCGGGAGCGGGCCTGGTCTCTTCAGCCATCGATCCGGCTCCTTCTCTCAGACGTAGTGGTGGACAGCGCGCGCGTAGAGATCATCCTCGACGCCCGGAGCCCTGGCGAACAGCGCATCGATCAGCGCGTTGGCGCGGGTTTCGGCGCTGCCTTCGTTGCTGACGATCTCGGCCTTGTCGGTGCGCGCGGTGGGCGCGAAGACCTTCTTGACGATCGTGGGCGAACCGCGCAGCCCGCACTTGGTCAGGTCCTCGATGCCGACGTCGGCCGCGTTCCAGGTGACGATTTCGGCGCGCGCGGCGCTCAGCGCCTGCTCGACTGTGCCGCGCCGCATGGTGTTGGTCGCCTCGAGCATGGTGACGAGCACCGGAAGCCGGGTTTCGAGCACCTGCGTTCCCGTCTCGGCGCGCCGTTCGACCGTGATGCGCCCGGCATCAAGGTCGGTCTCGACGATGCGCGAGATGTAGGTGAGCTGGTTGAGGCCCAACCGGCTGGCGATCCCCGGCCCGACCTGCGCGGTGTCGCCGTCGATGGTCTGCTTGCCGGTAAACACGATTTCGGGCGTGCCGTAGTCCGCGCCGATCCTGGTCAGCGCCATCGACAGCGCGTAGCTCGTCGCCAGCGTGTCGGACCCGGCGAAATAGCGGTCGGTCAGCAGCACCGCGCGGTCCGCGCCGAAAGTGAGCGCCTTGCGCAGCGATTCCGAGGCCGTCGGCGGGCCCATGCACAGCGCGGTGACGCTGGCCCCGAAGCGATCCTTGAGCCGCAGCGCCTCTTCGAGCGCGAAGAGATCGTATGGGTTGATGATGGTCGGCACGCCCTGGCGCATGATCGTGTTCGTGACCGGGTGGACACGGATCTGCGCGCTGTCGGGCACCTGCTTGATGCACACCACGATATGCATGGGTTCAGCCTCCTGTCAGGGCGTCGAGCGGCACGAAAGGCCGATTGGGTTCGGGTTTGGGCGCGATCGCGTCCTGGTGGACCTTGAACAGGCGCTCCTCGATCGGCGAGGAGGCCACGAAGTCGGCGTAGGCCTGCGCCAGATGAGTGCGGCACAGGTCGCGCAGCGCCGCTTCGTCGGCGCGTTCGAGCGCGCCCTCGACCTCGCTTCCGCGCAAGTACTGGCCCATGCGGCGCAGGATGTGCAGCCGCGCGACGTGGACCACCTGCGGCGCGTATTCGACGCCCAGAAGATCGAAGAATTCCTCCGCGCTCGACAGCTGCTGGAGATCGTCAAGCAGGCTCATGAACGGCCTCCTCCGGTATGAAGTCAGGACAGTGTGGCGCACGCCCGTCGCGATGGGCGAGCCGCGCCTCGAGAAAATCGATCCGGTCGAGCAATTCGCAAATCGCTTCGCCGACGGGATCGGGCATGAGATGGTGGTCAAGATCGATCCGCCCCGACACGCGGCGCCGTTCGGCAGGCGCGCGCACGATGCGCCCCGGAATGCCGACCACGGTCATCATCGGCGGCACCGCATCGACGACCACGCTGTTGGCCCCGATCCGCGCGCCCTTGCCCACGGTAATCGGCCCCAGGATCTTGGCCCCGCAGCCCACCAGCACGCCATCCTCGAGCGTGGGATGCCGCTTGCCCGGCGCCCAGCTCGTGCCGCCCAGCGTCACCCCGTGGTAGAGCGTGACGTCGTCGCCGATCTCGGCGGTCTCGCCGATCACCACGCCCGCGCCGTGATCGATGAAGAAGCGGCGCCCGATGGTCGCGGCAGGGTGGATGTCGACATGGGTCACAGCGCGCGCGAACCACGACAGGAAACGCGCCGCAAAGCGCAGCCGCGCGCGCCACAGCCGGTTGGCCAGGCGATGCCAGATGATCGCGTGGACGCCCGGATAGGTCATCAGCACTTCCAGCGTGCCGTTGGCCGCCGGATCGCGCGCGGCGACGCAGGCCACATCCTCGCGCAGCATCGCGAGAAGCGAGAGCGGCCGCCGCGGCGCCTTGGGCGCGACCTGATCCATGAGCGTCGAAAAAGGCATCGCCTTGCTCCTCACAGCGCCTGTTCGGCCATCGCGCTCTGGCAGTAGATCAGCGCCAGATCGGCAAGCTCGACGCCTTTCTTGGTGACCAGCGCCTTAGCCCGCACGTCGGCGAGGATCTTTTCCAGCCGCTGCTGGTCGGCCTCAAGGCCAATCGAGCGCAGGCTGGAGGTGATCGCCGCGCGACCCGAGTGGCGCCCCAGCATGATCCGCCGCTCGCGCCCGAAGCGCGCCGGGTCGAGCGCCTCGTAGGTCTGCGCGTCGCGCAGCAGGCCCGAAACATGGATGCCGCTTTCGTGGGTGAACACCATCGAACCGACGATCGGCTTGTTCTCGGGGATCGGGCGCCCTGCGGCGCGCGCAACGGTCTCGGCCAGTGCGGCGAGCTGGAGGAAATCGATCCGCGTGGTGCGCCCGAGCGTTTCGCCCAGCGCCGTCACCACTTCCTCGAGCGGGGCGTTGCCCGCCCGCTCGCCGAGGCCCAGCACGCAGACCGAGACATGGCTCGCCCCGCCGCGCACCGCGGCCAGGGTGTTGGCGGTGGCCAACCCCAGATCGTCGTGGCCATGGAATTCCAGCTCAATGTCGGTCTCGCGCGCCAGCTCGCGGAACACCTCGTAGGTGCCGAAGGGATCGAGCACGCCCAGCGTATCGGCGTAGCGGAAGCGGTGCCCGCCCGCCTCCTCGATCGCCACGACGACGCGCTTCAGAAAATCGGGATCGGCGCGGCTGGCATCCTCGCCCCCGATCGAGACGCGCAGGCCCCGGTCGAGCGCGTAGCCCACCACTTCCTCGATTCGGGCCAGCACGTCGGCGCGCCCGGTGCCGAACTTGGCGCGGATCTGGCGGTCTGAAACCGGCACCGAAAGATGCACCCGGCTCACCCCCGTGCGCGCGGCGGCATCAACGTCGGCGCGTGTCGCGCGGCACCAGGGGATGATCTGCGCGGTCCTTGCCTCGGCCACCATCGCGGCCATGACCTCGACATCCTCCGGCCCCATCGCCGGGGTGCCCGCCTCGATCTCGTCGACCCCAGCCGCTTCGAGCGCGGCGGCGATGGCCAGCTTTTCGGTAAAGCTGAAGGCCACGCCCGGAGACTGCTCGCCGTCGCGCAGAGTGCTGTCATTGACGACGACAGGCGGGACATTGGGCAGAAAACCGGTCATGGCACACAAGCTCCTTGGGGTTGTCTCGAATGGGTTTCAGGCGGCGCGATCAGGCGTAAGTCGGGTTGAACGCCCCTTCCGTTTCGCGCCCATCGCCGTCTCTGGCCTGCCAGAACGGGCTCATCTCGCGCAGCCGGGCGATGATCTGGGGCATGACCTCGAGCACGCGGTCGACGTCGGCCTCGGTGTTCTCGCGGCTGAACGAAAAGCGGATCGCGCCGTGGGCGGCGGTGTAGGGCACGTTCATCGCGCGCAGCACATGGCTGGGTTCGAGCGAACCCGAGGTGCAGGCCGAACCCGAACTCGCCGCGATCCCCTCACGGTTCATCAGCAGCAGGATCGCCTCACCCTCGATATATTCGAACGCGACGTTGGCGGTGTTGGGCAGGCGCGTTTGCGGATCGCCGGTGGTGAAGGAATGGCTGATCGAAGCGAGCAGCCCGGCCTCGAGCCGGTCGCGCAGGGCCGCCACGCGGGTCTGTTCCTCGTGCATGTGCTCGGCGGCGAGTTCCGCGGCCATGCCCAGCCCGATGATGCCCGGCGCGTTCTCGGTGCCCGCCCGCCGGCCGCGCTCCTGGTGGCCGCCGCGGATCAGCGCCCGCAGCCGCACGCCCTTGCGCACGTAGAGCGCGCCGATGCCCTTGGGGCCGTGCAGTTTGTGGCCCGAGAGCGAAAGCATATCGATCCCGGTCTCCTTGAGATCCATCGGGATCTTGCCGACCGCCTGCACCGCATCGGTGTGGAACAGCGCGCCCGCCTCGTGGGCCATCTCGGCAAGCTTTTCGACCGGGAAGATCGTGCCGGTCTCGTTGTTGGCCCACATGATCGAGACGATCGCGGTCCTGGGGCCGAGCGCCTTGCGGTAGGCTTCCATGTCGAGCCGGCCCTTGGCGTCGACCGGAATGATGTGGACCTTGGCCGCGCCGGTCTTTTCGAGATGGGCGACGAGGCTGAGCACGGCGGGATGCTCGACCGCCGAGGTAATCACCTCGTCACGCCCGCGCTGGGTGTCGAGCGCGGAGAGGATCGCCATGTTGTCCGCCTCGGTGCCGCCCGAGGTATAGACGATCTCGTGGTCGAACGCGGCGCCGAGCAGCGTCTGGAGCTGCTTGCGCGCCCTGGCCAACGCCCCGCCCACTTCCGAGCCGAAGGCGTGCATCGAGGAGGCGTTGCCGAACTGTTCGGAAAAGTAGGGCAGCATCGCGGAAACCACGCGCGGGTCGCAGCGGGTGGTGGCGTTGTTGTCGAGATAGACCGGATCGTTGGCCATGGCGGGGGCTCCTTCGCTTCGGGGTTCGGTCAGTGAACGGGGGCGGCGGGGATTACGAGCAGCGGCACGCCGACGGCTTCGACGAGTTTCGCCTGGACGCCCTCGATCGTCGCGCCCGACAGGTGGCAGCCGACGCAGGCTCCGGTGAGCTTGACGATCACCCGGTTGCCTTCGACATCGACCAGCTCGCAGTCGCCGCCATCGCGCTGGAGCGAGGGGCGGATCGCCTCGATCGTCTCCTCGATCAACCGGATCTTGCGCAGCGTGGTGAGCGGGGCCTTGGTTTCGGGCTCGGCGCGCACGATTTTCTTCGGCTTGGCCAGCACCGGCACCGCACCGGGCACGAACGCCTCGTCAGCCGCGAGCAGGCCTTCCTCGACCATCTCCTGGTTGACGCGTTCGAGCACCGCCTCGATGCCTTCGGCGCAGGTCGAGCAGCCACCGCCCGCCTTGGTGAAGTTGGTGATGTCCTCGACGCGGGTCAGCGCGTTGGAGCGGATGGTCCGCTCGATCATGCCTTCATCGACACCGAAGCACTTGCAGATCAGCGCGCCTTCCTCGTGATCGTCGACCCATTCCTCGCCGCGGTAGTTGGCCACCGCCGCCTGAAGCGCCTCAAAGCCCATGACCGAGCAGTGCATCTTCTCGGGCGGCAGGCCGCCAAGGAAATCGGCGATATCCTGGTTGGAGATCTGCATCGCCTCCTCGATCGTCTTGCCGATGATGAGTTCGGTCAGCGCCGAGGAGCTGGCGATAGCCGAGCCGCAGCCGAAGGTCTGGAACTTCGCGTCGGTGATGATCTGGGTGACCGGATCGACCTTGATCATCAGGCGCAGCGCATCGCCGCAACTGATCGCGCCGACATCGCCGACACCGTCAGCGTCCTCCAGCACCCCGCTGTTCTTGGGGTTGAAGAAGTAGTCTTTGACCTTCTCGCTGTATTCCCACATGTGCCGGTCTCCCTCAACCGAATGACTTGCCGCACGAGCAGCTGTTGGTTGCGTTCGGATTTTCGAAGGTGAAGCCCGATCCCTCGAGCGCCACCACGAAGTCGATCGTGGTTCCTGCAAGCAGCGGCTGGCTGACCGGGTCGATGAAGACGCGCACGTCCTCGTTCTCGACCACCGCGTCGCCCGCTTCGGGCGCGGCGACCAGGCCCATCATGTACTTGTAGCCCGCGCACCCGCCCGCCTCGACCTGGATGCGCAGACCCGCGGGCGCGCTTTCGGCCTTGGTCATGGCACTGCGGACGGCCTCTACGGCGCTGTCGGTCAGGACGATCACGGGTCATCTCCTCACAGGGTTTGCGAAGAGGGGTTCAGCAAGCCGCGTGCCAATTGTGCCAAATCCCGAATTTGCGCCGATCGCCGTGCGCACCTCGTCGCCGCGCGACACGCTGGATGTCGCTTTCGTCACATTCCGGACAGCGCGCGTGTTGCGTTGCACACAAAGTCACGGGCCAGCCCCGCGCTCGGCCGCGTCCGGCCCAAACGGCCCGGTTCCTGCATGAGCGCCCGGACGCGCGGCCCATGCCGCGCGCGCCACCCGCAAAGGAGCCCTTTCATGTCGACCCTTACGGCCGTTACCCTTTCCGATACCCCGTTCGGCGCGCTGGCCGACCAGCACCGCCTGCACAACGCCGTGCTCAAGGAGCCCCTCCCGCGCGAGGGCACCTTCGGCTTTCGCGGTGACATCGCGCTTGCCTTCCAGGATCAGGTCGCCGACGAGGCGCGCCCGCCGGCCTATTCGCTCGAACAGGTGCTCGCCGTCGCCGATGCCGCGAAGGGCACGATCCCGGCGCTTGCAGGCTATCTGCACAGCTTCGAATGGCTCAAGGACACCGCCGACATTCTCGGCGGCTACTTCGTGCCCGAGGGCACGTATGTCTTCTTCGTCAACAACATCGATTTCCTCAAGAGCTACACCGTGGCGCTGCCCTCGGGCGCGCTTGCGCGAATCCTGCCGCTCGACGAATCGACCGTGTGGAAGGAAGCGCTCGAACTCGCCAGCGTCGAGAAGAACGACGTGAAGAAGATGAACGGGGCGCAGAAGCTCGAATACGTGCTCGACCAGCTCGCCGCGACGAAAATGGACTATCCGGCGATCACCTACGAGGAAGGCGTGGCCGCGATGGAACCGGTGCGCAACCGCAACGAGAACCGCCCGGTCTGACGCCTCCGATCTGCCCCGCCCCCCGGCGCATACGCCTGCGGCGCCGCAAGCCCGGCTTGCGGCGCCGCAGGCGTGTGTCGACCATGGCAGGCCGGAGCGGGCCGTCCTCGCGCACGAAAGCGCCGATGCGCAGGAACGGGTGCGTCCGCTTTCGAGCAGGCGCCTGAGATACCCCGCTTAATCGGACTAACCCAGCCGATCACTCGCCCGCTCCAGTTCGACAGTCCCGGTAAAGCCCTGCTGAAAGGCGATTTCCTCAGGCTGGCAACCTTGAAACTCTGCCGCGTCTCGCGCACGCGGACGAACTCGCCGGCATCGAAGGAGACCACGCCATAGCGTTCGGGATCGTTGGCGTGGTAGGCGAAGACCCGCGCGGAGGGCGGCGAGCCGACGAAATCGGCCCAGATCACATAGGCCCGGGCCAGCCCCTCCAGACGGGGCTGCTCGGCATAGGTGATCGACAGACCCCATTGCTCCCCCTCGCCCCGCAGATAGCGGAACGCGGGCAGATCGCGGGGCGCGCGTGAGCAGCCCGTCGGCGATGTCCAGTGCGCTGGTCGGATTTCCGATCCGGTCCGCCACGAAGCGTATCGTGTCATGCTCACGCGCGAGGTTCAGCATGGTCTTGACGAAGTTGCGCCCGAACGGGCTGTAGACCCAGGCGACACGGATCACTGCAGGTTGGTATTAGTTGTTCCACTGAAAATAGGCGGGCAGGTCCTCCAGCGAACAGCAGCCCTGCACGAAATCGACGCGGCCACAGCTCTGCTTGAAGCGATCGAGCCGGAACGTTTCCGCGAAGTAGCCGCGATGATCGCCGATACGACGCGGCGTTAGCAGCAGGACACCCGGCAATTCGAAGGGGAAAACCTCCATCGGGGGTCATTAGACCGTTTGCCGCAGGCTTTCTCCCCAACCCGCCCCTCCCCGTCTGGCCGTCGAGTTGTCTGGCCGATGAAGGCGCGGGAGCGCGACGGCCAGTCCGGCTCTCCTTTCAGCACGCGTTCAGGAAGGCTGGCGCAAGGCAAAGAGCGCGATGACCACACGTACCCCTGCCCCCTCTTCGCCCGGCACGACGCCGCGGTCCCAACCCAATCGCAAGAGGCCCAATCGCAAGCGGCCCGATCTCACATGGATCGTCCTGCCCACTCTTGCCCTGTGGGGTATGATCGGTGTGGGCTCCTGGGGCTTCTACCAAACGCTGCCCGGCGCATTCCACCACGCGGTGCACCGCGACGTGCACCTTGCCGAGGCCCGGATGAAACGGGCGCTCCACGTGCGCATGGCGCACGCGGAGCGCAAGCCGGTCGGCCATGCCCTGCACGAACACCCCTTCGCCCCCGAAGACTTCGGTTTCGACGCCACATCGGCCTGAACCCCGACGCCGGACGCCGGACGCTCAAGTGGGGCAGCCCCTACATGCAAGTCTCTTCCAGCTCCTCAAGCAGGGCCAGCGTTTCGCGGTCGCCCAGCTCGTCGAGCAGGTCGCGCAGAGTCGAAACGTAGTTGTGCAGCACGCGCAGATCATCGAGCCCCTGCGCGTGGGCGCGGCGGCGCTGTTCGCGAAAGTAGGGCCAGAAGGCGCTCGTCTGGCGTTCGAAATGGCGTTCAAGGCCCGCGAAGACACGCGCGCAGCGCCCCTCCCAATCGCAGCCCTTGAAACTAAGATAACGGTCGTAAGCCGGCTCCATGCGCATCTCCTTCGTGGTTGGCGAAATCACCCTACCCACGTCCCCCAGGAGTGTCTGTCAGTCGGCTGACATTGCGCGTTTTTTCCGCCCCTCGCGGCGCCCTCAGCCGGACTGCGGCTCGCCTGCCCAGGCGCGCAGGGCAGCCGGGTCGAGCACCACCAGATTGCCTCGCCCGAGCCGCGCGATCGCGCCCTCGCGGATCATCGCGCTCAATTCGCTCGAGGCGGTCTGGCGCGCGGTGCCGAGCAGCGCGGCGATTTCCTCGACGGTCAGCTCGAGCCGGATCTGCGCGCCAACGGCGCACGCCTCGCCGCGCCGGGCCAGGCCGCGCAGGAGATAGCGCGCGATGCGCCCGCGCACCGAATGGAACGCCAGATCCTCGATCAGCGTGATGCTTTGCCCCAGCGTGCGCGCCAGCACGCGGATCACCGCCGCCTGAAGCGGGGGATAGGCGGCCAGTTCGCGCTCGATCGCGCGGCGCGGGGCGAGCAGGAGCGTGGTCTCCTCCTGCGCCACGATCTGCGCGCGGGTGTGGGTGGAAAAGACGTCGCCCGGCGCCAGATAGGCAAGACTCAGCTCGCGCTCGTGCGTGGCAAGGTAGACCCTCAGGCGCCCCCGCCGCACGATCAGGATCTGGTCGCGATCCGCCTGATCGAACAGCGCGCCTTCGCCCAGCGCACGCTCGGCAAAGCAGGCCAGCAGGCCGCGCCCCTCCTCAGCCTCGATCAGTTCGGCAAGCGACAGCCCGTGCGCCGGACGGGACGACGACGAGGACGGCGGAGCGTGGCTCACTCGAGCCCCTGACCGCTGTCGAAATCGTCCTCCTCAACATCGTCATCCTCGACAAGGCCCTCGGCAAAGATGCAGATGTCCTCGTCGGCATCGATCACGACCTCGATCGGCGCCAGCCCCTGCCCGAGGCACGGCCCCGCCACGCATTCGCCCGAGCCCAGGTCGAACAGCGCGCCGTGCTTGCCGCACTGGATGCGCAGGCCTTCACCGTCGAGGAACTCGCCCTCCTCCCAGTCGAGGTTGGTGTTCTGGTGCGGGCAGCGATTCTCGAAGGCGCGCACGTTGCGCCCCCAGCGCAGCACGAAGATCGGCCAGGGACCGACCGTGCCGTCCAACTCGCGCCGCGCGAGCACGAAGGGCACCGCGCGGCGATTGGGAATGTCCGACACCGCACAGAGCGCGAAAGGCGAAGCACCGCACGGCTCCTGGCGCGGCGCGGCGGTCATGACGCGGCGGGCGCCGCCGGTGCGCCGGGCTTGGGCAGCGGCAACATCCCCATCTTGAAGCTGGCGGTCATGTGCCGGGCGCGCTGGAGGGCGCTCGCCGCCAGCGGCTCAGGCAGCGTTTCCTCGACCGCCTGGACAAAGGCGCGCATCCAGCGGGTGAAGTCCTCCTCCTCGACGGTGAGCGTCAGATGGTGGCTGTAGGGGGTCCCACGCTGGTAGCGATCGGTGCCGAGCAGCGCGTGCGACCAGAAGTCGCGCACGAAGCCGTAGTGCTCGGCGAAATCGGGGATCACCCGCGCAAACATCGGGCCCAGCCGATCGTCCTTGTCGCACAGCGCGTAGAACCGGCGGACCATCGCGTCGATCGCGATTTCGGCCATCTCGCCCTCGCCCACCGCGGGGCCGATATCGCACCCGCTCATGCGTGCCCCGCCATGCCGGATGAGGGCGCCTTGCCATTGGCAATCCGGGCCAGCAGCGCCTCGCCGTCCTCAGGCCCGAAGCAGGCATCAAAATCGTCGCACTCGGCGCAGACCGGCACCGAACAGAGCCGGAAACCCTCCGACGAGCACATCATGCGATAGAAGAACTTCTTCCACTTCATGTCGTTCGCATTCTTGAGCGCGAGGCGCGGAAAATGGAGCTGCATGAGCATCGAAAGTTCGCTCCGGCTGGCAAAGCCAAGGTCCTGCCACAAGTGGTTGGGCCGCTGGCAGCGCCGCGCGACGAGCCGCGCCATCAGCAGTTCGAACACCGAAGCCGCTCCGCAGTTCATCCACAGAATGTCACGCAGCGCCTGCTCCTCGCGCCCGACCCATGGCGTGCCCGCTTCGGGCAGGACGACCTGGGGAAAGGCGATCCGGCACAGCTCGCCCAGTTCCTCGCCATCGAGCCCGGTCGCCACAGCGAGCGAGGTGCCCTCAACCTCGGCCTCGTAGAACGCCAGCGCAAGGACCGAGGCGGCCAGATGCACGTCGACCGGATCGATCCGCGCACGCCCCCCTTGCCAGAGCAGCTCGGCATAAATGGCTTCGGCACGTCCCATCTTCGCTATCCTCCTGTGTCCTTGGCTGTCGCCGCCCCTTTTTCCGTTCGGTCTCTCCCGCTTGGTCTCGTCGTTCGAAGGGCCGTCTCAGGCGGCCTTGGCGTGGGTCTGGCAGTTGGTCGGGCACACCCGCGCGCAGGCACCGCAACCGATGCAGGCATCGGCGTCGTTCATCGCCATGACCCGCTTCTCGATCTCGTCGTCGTCGTCATCCTCGTCGAGTTCGACGATCTCGCCGTCCTCGTTGAGCCCCTTCAAGGTCATCACCGCACGCCCGCAGACCTTGAAGCAGCGCCCGCAGCCGATGCACGCCTCAGGGTCGATCGAGAGCAGGTATTCGGGCACCCATTCGCGCCCGCCACGGGTCAGAAGCGCGGTCACGACGCGCTCTCCAGCGCGCGCATCTGCGCCTTCATGGCCTCCAGCGCCGCGTAGCTGGCGCAGACCCGCTCGGCGACCTTCATCACGTTGGCCAGCCCCACGGGCAGTTCCTCGGACAAGTCGTGCAAGTCCATCTTGGCCTGCATCGCACGCGCCGAGAGCTTCTTCACTTCGGCCTTCATCGCTTCCAGATCGGGCGCCCGATCATCGGGGACATGCGCATCGGACATGGCACCGGCCTCCCTCAATAATCCGCCACGGCGGGAAATTTCGTAATCATGTCGCTGGCCTGCCCGATCAGTTTCTCGGCCTCGGAATTGAGCTTTTCCAGACTGTCGAAACCGAAGCGATGAACGTCGCGCAGCGACTTGTTGACGACCACCAGCCGCCCGGCGATCAGCACCATGCGTCCGAAGCCTTCGTGGCTCATCTTCATCATCGGCTGGACCATGCGGCGCGTGCGGCGTTCGATCTCCAGGCACAGCGCGCCGTAGAACAGCTCCAGCCGCCAGAGCGTGTCGGGATCGGGATCGCCGATGATCGGGATCGCGCGGCGCGCTTCCTTGTCGAGCAGATAGGGGGCGAGCAGTTCGCCGTCCGCCTTGCGCTCCCAATGGCCGTGGGTGTCCTGCGCACGGATCTGGCGCACCAGCGCGGCGGCGAAACCTTCGATCGCCAGGGCCTCGATAACCTGTTCAGACATGGCTCACGCCTCCTCTTCCTCGAAATCGTCGTCGAACTGGGCCTGCTTCTCGCCCGACTTGGCCATGACCTTGCGCAGCCAGGGCGGCGGAGTGCCCTTGAGCACCTGTTGCAGCTTGGCGAGCATACCCTCGATCGGTTCGGGCTCGGGCACTTTCATGGGGTGGATGTTCTGCGCGACGACGCGCGCCGCCCCCGAACCGCCGATCGCGGCGACGACCAGGATCGAAACCCCTTCGAGCGCCTTGAGCTTGGGTTCGAGCTTGTCCTCGTTGCCATCCTCGTTGAGCTCGCCCGAGAATTCCGCGACCCTGTCGAGCGCCCAGCCCTCGGGCGTGAGATCGTAGATCGCGATGTTGCGCGCCCAACCGAAGTGCGCGTCGATGCGTTCGAGGTCCTGCGTGGCAAAGGCGACTTTCATGGCACAAGCTCCTTTTCAGCGTGGGGTGACGGGTCGGACGATGGCGCGCACGCGCCCTCTTCGGGCCAGGCGTTGCGCCAGTCCTCGGGGCCGGGCTCGTGGTGGCGGTGCATCAGCATGTTGCCCACCGCGAACAGCAGATCGCGCGTGCCGCGATAGCCCACGGTCACGAGGTGCGCCGCGCCCAGCGTGTCGAACATCGGGATACCGATGCGAAAATGCGGCAGATGAAGCCGCTCGGCGGCCTGGCGCCCGTGGCTGTGGGTCATCAGGATGTCGGCCTGCGCCGCGCCCGCCTCGAGATCTTCAAGATCGCCGAGCAGAACTTCCTCGCAGGGGATCTTCGCGATGATCGGCGAGGTCGTGGTGGTCACCGCCGAGACGACCTCGGCCCCCACTTCGCCCAGCGCCGAGACCAGCGCGAAGAGGAGGTCCGGCTCGGCGCCGATGGCAAACTTGCGCCCGCCGATGTGGAAATGCGAATCGAGCATCGCGTCGACCAGCTGGCCGCGCTGGCGGCGGTAACGGGGAGGCACCGGCTGGCCCGAGATCATCGAGAGGAAGCCGTAAAGCTCATCACAGGCGGCCAGCCCGGTCAGGCGTTCGAACAGGCGAAAGGGAACACCCGATTTCGCTTCCAGCGCCTGTGCCGGCGCGCGCATCTGTTCGCCGATCGCCAGCGTCCAGCTGGCAAGGCCCATCGCGCGCACTTCCTCAGGCCCGGTTCCGCCAAGCGTGGTAGGGGTAAATTCCTCGGGGATGTGCCCGTCGAGCGAGCCCGACAGGTCGGGCAGGAAGGTCGGGATAAGGCCAAAGCTCTCGATGATCGCGCGCAGTTCGTCGATGTCGCCCGGCGTCACGTGGCAGCCGGGCAGGACATTGATGCGGCGCGGATCGCGGATCGCGCCGTCCGCCCCGGTCACCATCGCCTCGACCATGGCGGTCACCGCTTTGGTCCAGCCATCCTCGAACGCGCCCGAAAAATCGGGGGTGGAGCATTGGACGATCGCGACCCCGGCCAGTTCGGGATGGCGCTGGCGGATGAGTTCGACGAAACCGGCGAGGTCATCGCCCTTCACCTCGGTCACCCCGGTGGAACAGATGCCAATCAGTTCGGGCCTGGTCTTGGCGACGATGTTGAGCACCGCCTGCTCGACATTCTCGAACCCGCCCAGCACCGTCGCCACTTCGGACATCGCGGTGGTCTGCAAGGGGATCGCCTCGCGAAAGTGGCGCACGAACAGGACCAGGCCGAAACTGGTGCACCCTTGCGAGCCGTGCAGCAGCGGCATCGCCGCGCGCATCCCCATGAAGGCCAGCGCGCCGCCGATCGGCTGGCTCATCTTGAGCGGGTTGACCGTGCAGGCCTTACGGGACTTGACGAGCTGTGCCATGGCTATGCGGCTTCCTTTCCCCGAACGGTTGCACGGCCGGTGTCAGGGGGATTGGCGGAACGAACGGAAGCCACATGCCCCGGGGCGTCCAGGGCCCGGTCCTGCCATGCCACATCGCCCGCCCTCTCCCACGGTGCGGGACGACGCACTTCCTGCCAGACCGGGTTGGCAAGCGTGCGGTCTATTTCGGCCACCATCGCGACCATGCCGTGATAGCCGGCAAAGGCGACGTGGCGTTCCTGGTTGATGTCCATCCAGGGCATCGAGGCCTTGAGCGCGATGAACTGCGAACGCCCGCCCGAAAGCATGATGTCGGCTTCGGCGTCCTTCAGCTTGCGGTACATCTCGCGCGGGGCCAGGTTGTCGAACATGTGGGCGTCATCGCCCATCAGCTTCTTGACCTTCTCCTTGTCCTCGCGGGTCGATTTCTTGACCGAGGTGCCCACGATCGTCATCCCCGCCTCCTGCAGCGCGGCGACGACCGACCAGCTCTTCACCCCGCCGGTCACGAGCAGGACCTTCTTGCCCGAAAGGCGCTGCTTGTACGGTTCGATCGCGGCCCAGGCGCGCGCTTCCTCGCGCGTAATGACCGCTTCTGTGCGCGCCATCAGTTCGCCGTCGGCGCCCCGCTCGACCAGCAGGCGCGCGATCTCGCGCAGCGTGTCGGACATGTCTTCGATGCCGTAGAAGCTGCCTTCGAAGAAGGGGATGCCGTAGCGTTCCTCCATCTTGCGCGCGACGTTGATCATCGCCTTGGAGCAGACCATCATCGCCGCCTTCGCGCGGTGCGACCAGGCGACTTCCTCGTAGCGCGCATCGCCCGAAATGCACGAGAGGATGCGGATGCCCAGTTCATCGAGCAGCGGCCGGATCTGCCACAGCTCGCCCGAGAGGTTGTATTCGCCGATCACGTTGATGTCGTAGGGCGTGGTGTATTCGGGCTCCTTGGTCCCGATGACGTGCTTGAGCATGGCCTCGCCCGCCAGCTTGTTACCCAGGTTCTTGGGACCCACGAAGCCGGGCGAATGGATCGGAATGCAGGGCGTTGCGAACTTTTCAGCCGCGCGCTTGCACACCGCGTCGATGTCATCGCCGATCATCGCGGGAACGCAGGTCTCATAGACGAAGACCGCCGGCGGCGCGTATTTTTCGACGATCTCGCGGATCGCCTTGAACAGGTGCTTCTCACCGCCAAAGACGATGTCGTTCTCGGTCATGTCGGTGGTGAAGCCGGTGCGGTAGAGCTTCGATCCCGAGGACTTGGCCCCGCGGTTGTCCCACGAATTGCCCTCGCAGGCGATCGGACCATGGACGAGATGGGCGACATCGGTGATCGGCTGGAGCGCGATCTTGGCACCGTCAAAGGCACAGCCACCCGCAGCCCCACCCGGCTGCAACTGCTTGGTGCAGCCCTTCTTGCGCTCCTTTTCGGATTTCGCCTGGTTCTTGCCGCACGAAGGCTCGTTGAACACGTCCTGGATGGTCTGGTTGAGACTGGTCATGGCGGCGATCTCCGTTGGGGGCGGTTGGAGGCGGTGAAGGAAGCGTCCCCCGCCGTCTCGTGGCGGCGGGGGACCAAGGGACGCTCAGCGAATGATGTCGTAGCTGTAGTCCGTCTTGCTGGGCACGTTGGTGGTCGCGTCCATGTGCTCGAAGATCCGGTCGAGGATCGTGACGAGGACGTTGAGACCGCCCTGGTAGCCCCACACCGGGTAGCGGTGCTTGTGGTGGCGATCGAAGATCGGGAAGCCGATGCGGATCAGCGGCACGCCGGTGTCGCGCTCCAGATACTTGCCGTAAGTGTTGCCGATCAGGAAATCGGGCTTCTCGGTGAACAGGAGCGAGCGCATGTGCCACAGGTCCTTGCCCGGATAGGCTTGGCAACCCGCACCGAAGGGCGAGCTGTCGAACAGTTCCTGCATCTTCGCCGCCCAGGCCTTGCCGCCATTGGTGGAGAGCACCACCACCGGCTCACCGCCCAGTTCCATGACGAACTTGGCAAGGCCATAGGCCAGGTCCGGATCGCCATAGATCGCGAACTTCTTGCCGTGGATGTGGGCGTTGGAGTCCGCGATCGCATCGACCAGGCGGCCGCGTTCCTTGGCCAGTTCGTCGGGGATCTCGACGCCCGCCATGCGCGCCACTTCCATCACGAAGCTGTCGGTCGCCTCGACCCCGATGGGGTGGTTGAAGGCGGCCGTTTCCTGCCCGTGCGCGGCAATGAACGGCAGGGTCTTTTCGGTGCAGTATTCCTGCATCGAGATCGTACCCTTGGCGTGGATCGCGTTGGCGGCGTCTTCCAGCGTGGTGCCGCCGTCGTACATGCGAAACTCGCCATCGGTCGGCGTGTCCCACACGTCCGACTGATCGCCCAGGATCGTGTAGTCGATCTTCATCATGTCGAAGATGCGCTTCACTTCACGCAGGTTGCCGACCGCGTAGCCATCGAACCCGTTGAGGAAGTTGATCGAACCGTTGGCGACGCGCTCGAGCTTGGGCGCGGTCTTGGCCTTGCCGTCCCAGAAATGCTCCAGGATGCCCTTCATGGCGTTGTCGTAGCCGGTGATGTGGCTGCCGACGAAAGCCGGAGTGTGGGCGAAGGGCACGTCGAAGTCCTCGGGAACCGAGTCCTTCTCCTTGGCGGTCTTGATGAAGGCGTTGAGGTCATCGCCGATGACTTCGGCCATGCAGGTGGTCGACACCGCGATCATCTTGGGCTTGTACATCGCATAGGCGTTGGCAAGCCCGTCAATCATGTTGGTGAGCCCGCCGAACACCGCGGCATCCTCGGTCATCGAGGAGGAGACGCAGCTGGTCGGCTCCTTGAAGTGGCGCGAAAAGTGCGAGCGGTAATAGGCCACACAGCCTTGCGAGCCGTGGACGAAGGGCAGCGTGCTTTCAAAGCCGACCGCGGCGAAGACGGCGCCCAGGGGCTGGCACGCCTTGGCCGGGTTGATCGTCAGCGCCTCGCGGGAAAAGTTGAGGTCCTTGTATTCCTCGGTCTTGGCCCATTCGCGCACGCGGGCGACTTCCTCGGCCGGGTGCGGGTTCTCGAACTCGGCCTTCTTGCGGGCGAGCATGTCCACGTATTCCTCACCGCGGAACAGCTCGAAGTGGTCTTTGACCTTATTTGCGTCCTGGGGCATCGGTGCCTCCTGTCATGATGGGGTGGGGATGGCGGCTCATTCGGCCGCGATCGCGAGATAGTCGCCGTCGTCCTTCTTCCAGGGCGTGGGCGCCATCGACCAGACCGGCGAGTTGATCGCCATGTCCATGTCGCGCGCGAAGATCGCGAAGCCGTCGTAGCCGTGGTAGGGGCCCGAGTAGTCCCAGCTGTGCATCTGGCGGAACGGCACGCCCATCTTCTGGAAGACGTACTTTTCCTTGATGCCCGAGCCCACGAGATCGGGCTGGATCTTCTCGACGAACTTCTCGAATTCGTAGCCGGTGACATCGTCGTAGATCAGCGTGCCGTCCTTGACGTAGTGCTGGGCGGTGCGCTGGTAATCGTCGTTGTGGCCGAATTCGTAGCCCGTGCCGACCACTTCCATGCCCAGGTCCTCATAGGCCCCGATGACGTGACGCGGACGCAGGCCGCCGACGTAGAGCATGACCGTCTTGCCTTCGAGGCGCGGGCGGTACTTGGCGATCACGCCCTCGACCAGCGCCTTGTACTTGGCGATGACCTTCTCGGCGTTTTCCTGGATGCTCTCGTCGAAGTAGCTGGCGATCTTGCGCAGGCTTTCCTCGATCTTCGAAGGCCCGAAGAAGTTGTATTCCACCCAGGGAATGCCGTACTTTTCTTCCATGTGGCGCGAGATGTAGTTCATCGAGCGGTAGCAGTGCAGCACGTTGAGCTTGGCCTTGGGGGTCGCTTCCAGCTCGGCGATCGAACCATCGCCCGACCACTGGGCGATCACGCGAAGGCCCATTTCCTCGAGCAGGATGCGGCTCGACCAGGCGTCGCCACCGATGTTGTAGTCGCCAATGATCGCGACATCGTAGGGCGAGGGTTCGAACAGCGGTTCCTTGCCCTCGCTCTTGTCGAACACCCAGTCGCGCACCGCGTCGTTGGCGATGTGGTGGCCGAGCGACTGCGAGACGCCGCGAAAGCCTTCGCAGCGCACCGGCACGATGGTCTTGCCGCCGAATTCCTTGCTCTTGACCTTCGAGACCGCCTCGATGTCGTCGCCGATGAGGCCGATCGGGCATTCCGACTGGACGGTGATGCCCTTGTTGAGCGGGAACAGCTGCTCGATCTCGTCCATGATCTTGGCGAGCTTCTTGTCGCCGCCAAAGACGATGTCCTTTTCCTGGAAGTCGGAGGTGAACTGCATGGTCACGAACGTGTCGATGCCGGTCGTGCCGATGTAGTAGTTGCGGCGCGCGGCCCAGGAATACTGGCCGCAGCCCACCGGACCGTGGCTGATGTGGATCATGTCCTTGATCGGGCCCCACACCACGCCCTTCGAGCCGGCGTAGGCGCAGCCGCGGATGGTCATGACACCGGGGATGGACTTGATGTTCGATTTCACGCCGCAGTCGCTCTTGCCCTCTTCGGATACGTTGAGGTGCTTGGCGCGGCGCTTGGCGGACTTGGCCGGGTAGACTTCAAGGACTTCCTGGATCAACGCCCGGTTGCGTTCCTTGACTTCGGCAATGTCTGTTGGGGTTGAGACGCTCATTTCGATGGACTCCTGGTTGATCCGTCCTTGCTCGTGGATCACGCTTGGGACCGGGGCCCGGCCCCCCTCGCTTCGCATGCCCATGAGAGGCGCGAGGGGAACCGGACGTTCACGGATGGGCTCAGTTGGCGAGTTCGGCGGCGGTGAGGCCGACCTGGTTTTCGTCGACCGCCTTCATGATGCCGTGCTCCATGAGCAGGTCTTCGAGCTCGTCCATGGTGATCGGGGTCGGGATGATGCCGTTGCCCGAGTTGTTGTGGACCTTCTCGGCGAGGTTGCGGTATTCCTGCGCCTGGTTGGATTCGGGCGCGTATTCGATCACCGTCATGCGGCGCAGCTCGGCGTGCTGGACGATGTTGTCGCGCGGCACGAAGTGGATGAGCTTGGTGCCCAGCTTACCGGCGAGCGATTCAGCCAGTTCCAGCTCCTTGTCGGTCTGGCGCTCGTTGCAGATGAGCCCACCAAGGCGCACCCCGCCCGAATTGGCGTATTTCAGAATGCCCTTCGAGATGTTGTTGGCCGCGTACATGGCCATCATCTCGCCCGACATGACGATGTAGATTTCCTGGGCCTTGTTCTCGCGGATCGGCATGGCGAAGCCGCCGCACACGACGTCACCGAGCACGTCGTAGGAGACGTAGTCGATGTCTTCGTAGGCGCCGTTCTCTTCGAGGAAGTTGATCGAGGTGATGACCCCGCGGCCCGCGCAGCCAACGCCCGGCTCGGGGCCGCCCGATTCAACGCAGCGGATGTCCTTGTAGCCGATCTTCATGACGTCCTCGAGCTCGAGGTCCTCGACCGAACCGGCCTCGGCGGCGAGCGAGAGGATGGTGTCCTGCGCCTTGGCGTGGAGCATCAGGCGGGTGGAGTCGGCCTTGGGATCGCAACCGACGATGAGAATGCGCTGGCCGAGATCGGCGAGCGCGGCGAGCGTGTTCTGCGAGGTGGTGGACTTGCCGATCCCGCCCTTGCCGTAGAAGGCGATTTGACGAAGTGACATTGCTTGGCTCCTAAGCTGTTAAAGCCGTTTCGCGCGGTGCTCGAAGAGAGGGCGGGGGGCCCCGTCTTCAAACCGGTTCTCTCCCCGACGCGTCTTCTTTCGTTGCGGCGGGTCAGCAGGCGCGGCCCGCTGCGCCACCCCCTCTGCACGGGGCGTGCCAAATGCTCGCATTTGCGAAAATGCCCCGGAAAGCCGGGCTTCCGAGGCGTTTTCAGGGCCTGTCGCAAGCGTGTGACAAAGCCAACAAAGCGCCCCGGCCTGTCGCAAAGGACACACGCCAGCCGGAAATGTCACCGCCGTGTCGCAGCGCCGTTCGACCGCGCGTTCTGCCTGCAAGCGCGCACCCGCACGCCATCCTCGCGCGCAGGTGAGCGGGCGCGCGGATATGGAACGATCCTTGCTTCGCTGGCCCGGACGCCACTTGCACAGGAGACAGACATGCAGATCGGGGTTGAAACCGCCAAGGCCGTCGACCAGCGGCGCATCTTCGTGGTCGACGAGGACGAGATCACCCGCGCCGCGCTGCAGTTCATGCTGCACGACGAGATCGAAACCCACGAACTCGGCTCGCTCGAGGAAGCCTACGCCAAGGGCCAGGACTGGCTCGAGCCCGATGTGCTGATCCTGGGCCTGTCGATCGTGCGCGCCAAGGGGATCGGGGTGATCGGCGAAATCGCCGCGCGCTATCCGCGCGCGCGCACGCTGATCGTCGCCGCGCCCGAGGAGGAGGAGCTGGGTATCGCCGCGCTCAAGGCGGGCGCGCACGGCGCGCTGATCAAGCCCTTGCGCATGGAAGCGGTTCGCCAGAAGGTGGACACGATCCTGGGCCGCGCGGGCGGCGCGCCGCTGATCCAGCTCGGCGGGCTCTGATCCGGCTCAGGCTCTCAGCAACGATTCTATCCCGCGACAGACGGGAAACACCGGGAAAGGCGCGCGGCGAAAGGCACCGACACGATCCACGGAGACAGGCATGAAAATAAGCGCACGCAACAAGATTCCCGGCACCATCACCGCGATCACGCCCGGCGCGGTAAACGGCACGGTCAAAGTCGAGATCGCCGGCGGAACGATCCTGACCTCAAGCATCACCGAAGAAGCGATCGAGGAACTCGGCCTCGCGCCGGGCGATGCGGTGACGGTCATCATCAAGGCCAGCGACCTGCTGATCGGCAAGTAGGCAAAAAGGGTGCGGGGGCCGTGCATCCGCATGGCCCCCGCACCCTTGTCTTGCATTTCATGGAAAGCCGAGGCCGCCCTCAGGCGGGCGTGCTCGCCTCCATGTCCTCGCGCTTGACCACCTTGTGGCTTTCCTCGTCAAGGCCGAGCTTCCAGTAGCTCGAGATGTAGAGTTCCGCAGGCGTCAGCGCGCGCTCTTCGCGCAGGTACTGGCGCATCAGGCGCATCGCCGAAAACTCGCTCGCCGCCCAGCCGTAGACGCGCCCCTCCGGCCAGCCGAAGGCCTTGAGCGCATCGACCAGCAATTCGGGATGATCGCCCGGATGCGGGTTGACCACCCAGCGGATCTCGACCCCTTCGGGCGCATCGATGGCAACGCGATCGCCCTCCTGCTGGATCTCGATCACGGCCAGCCCCCTGGCCTCGCGCGGCAGCGCCTCGAGGTTGACCGAGATCGCGGGGATCGCGGTCATGTCGCCGGCGACGAGGTAGAAATCGAACCCCTCGGGCAGCGGCTTGGCCGCGCCGGGACCACCCACCTCGATCGTCTCGCCGGGCTGAACGCGCGAGGCCCAGTTGGTCGCCGGGCCGGAAACCCCGTTCTCCACGCCATGCAGCGCGAAATCGACGTCGATCTCGCCGGGGCGCTGCGCGCGAATGGTGTAGGTGCGCAGCGTCGGCTTGGCCTTGCCCGGCGCGGGTTCGAACATCAGCTTGACGTAGCCGCCCTGCTGCTCCTCGGGATAGCCCTCGAGCCCCGGCCCGCCCAGTGTGATGCGGATCATCGAGGGCGACACGGCCTGGCGGGCGAGGACAGTCATCGTGCGCGGTGCGGGTCTGGGCATGGCGGGTCCTTATTGCGAAAACTTTGCAATAAGAAAGATAGACCCGCCCCTTGCGAATGCAATGGCGCGGGCCATTCAATTTGCGAAGGTCAGGTAACGATTTGTTGCATGGCTCAGGTTCCCTTGCGCAAGCGCGCGCTCAAGGCCGGGGAATGCGGGTGCGCGCCTCGCGCAGCGTGACGCCCACCGGAACCCCCTCGCCCGCGGTCTTGGGCACGCCCACGCGCTGCGAAAGGTAGATGCCGTTGTGCCCCGAACAGACATAGGCGACAAAGCAGGCCACCGCGATCGGCACCAGATGCGCGCCGCCGAACAGCTCCACCCCCATGATCGTGCAGGCCAGCGGCGTGTTGGCCGCACCCGCAAAGACCGCGACGAAGCCGAGCGCGGCAAAAAGGTCGGGCGGCACGCCCAGCACGCCGCCCAGCGCGTTGCCCAGCGCCGCGCCGATGAAGAACAGCGGGGTCACCTCGCCGCCCTTGAACCCGCAGCTCAGCGTGACGACGGTGAACAGCAGCTTGAGCGCCCAGCTCCAGGGATAGACCGTGTCGCCAAAGAAGCTGGAGATGGTGACGACGTGGTCATCCGGCGCCCAGACGCCGAGCCCCAGATAGTCGCGCGTGCCGCAAAGATAGACCAGCGCGATGACCGCCAGCCCGCCGATCACCGGGCGCGCCGGACCATAGGGCACGACGCGCTTCATCCAGCCGCCAAGGACGTGATTCGCCTCGGCAAAGGCCAGCCCGGCAAGCCCGAAGGCAACCCCCGCCAGCGCGGCCTTGCCCAGCAGCACCGGCTCGAGTGCGAGCCATTCGCTCACCGGAAGCAAGGTGTGGACGGTGTAGAGCGTGTGATGCGCGCCCAGCATCTGGCAGGTCCAGTCGCCCAGCAACGCGGCGAGCAGACAGGGCAGCAGCGCGCCGTATTCGACCCGGCCCACCGCCAGCACTTCGAGCGCGAAGACCGCGCCGGCAAGCGGCGTTCCGAACACCGCGCCGAACCCGGCCGCGACACCCGCCATCAGCACGATGCGTACGCCAGCGGCATCAAGCCGGGCGATCCCGGCGACCCAGCTCGCCAGGCTGCCGCCCATCTGCACCGCCGTCCCCTCGCGCCCGGCCGAACCACCGAAAAGGTGCGTGACGACCGTGCCCAGGAACACCAGGGGCGCCATGCGCAGCGGCACGCCGCCGCCCGGCTCGTGGATCTGCTCGACGATGAGGTTGTTGCCCGCCTCGACCGAGGTGCCGAACCGATAGTAGAGCCAGCCCACCGCGCCCCCGCCGAGCGGCAGCCCGAACAGCAGCCAGGGATGCGCGAAACGCGCCTCGGTCGCGGCTTCGAGGCTCCACAGGAAGGCCGAGCACAAGGTGCCGACCAGCACCGCGAGCGGCACCAGCACGATCAGCCAGCGCAGCAGCGCTGCGGGTTGGAAACGAAGCCACAGGGTGTTGAATGATGCAGGCACAATTCCTCCTTCGATACCGACGCGGTCAGAAGCAGGAATCATCAGCCCTGGTGGGCGGTTCGGCCCGAAGGGCCCGGCAGAAATCCATTGCCTTGGCCGGGGCCGCTACTGTGCCCCGGCGCAAAGGTCAAGAGGTCGCCGCAACGCGGTATCACTCGTCGATCGCGGCGAGGATCAGGTGCGAGGCCTTGAAGCTGGCCAGGATCGTGCGCCCCGGTTGCAGTTCGAGCTCGATCGCGCTCGACCGGGTGACCACCACCGCCAGTTCGCGCCCCTCGCCGATGTCGAGCACGCATTCGGCCTCGACCGGGCCCATGACCAGTTCGGTCACCGTGCCCCCGATCAGGTTGCGCGCCGAAAGCGCGAGACCCGGCACGTCATCGATCAGGGTGATGAAGCTGGGCTTGATGAGCGCGACCGCGCGTCCGCCGGGCCTGAGGCCAAGCGCCGTCACCGAACTGGCCGGGACGAGCGCATCGATCACGATCCGCTCGTTGACCAGCAGGCCGACTTCGGCGCTGACCGAACCATGGACGATCGCGGTGACGATCCCTTCGAGCATGTTGCGCTCGCTCACCCGCAGGCGGCGCGAGCCGTAGCGCGACAGCGGGACGACCGTTCCGGTTCCGGCCGCACTGGAGGAGGAGACAGGCATCCTCAGGCGCTTTGCGTGCCGAGCAGCGCCTGCAACTCGCCGCTCGCGTACATCTCGCGCACGATGTCGCACCCACCCACGAACTCGCCGCGCACATAGACCTGCGGGAGCGTGGGCCAGTCGGAATATTCCTTGATCCCTTCGCGCAGGAACGGATCGTTCAGCACATCGATGCCGATATAGGGGCGCCCGATCGCGTCGAGCACCTTGACCACGCCAGCGGAGAAACCGCATTGCGGGGCGGCGGGCTCGCCCTTCATGAAGACGACGATTTCATTCTCGGTAACGAGCGACCGGATACGATCGGAAGTAGCCATCACGGTATTCCTTTCTAAGGCGTGGGAGGTGCGGGGGCGGGAACGAAGGTCTGCAAGGCCAGAGCGTGCAGTTCGCCGCCCATGTCCGCGCCGATCGCGGCGTAGACCATCTTGTGCTGCGCGATGCGGCTGTGGCCCGCGAACTCGGCCGAGGTCACCCGCGCGGCCCAGTGATCGCCATCACCGGCCAGATCGACCATGAGGACCACGGCATCGGGAAACGCGGCCTTGATGCGGCGTTCGATTTCGACACTGTCCATCGGCATGAGGGAACCTCCTGTTGTACGGCGTGCATGGCCAGCGGATCAGACGAAGCTGAGGACCTCGACCGTGACGTCCTCGGTGCCCAGGATCGTGCACTGGCAGGCCAGGCGCGACTTCGAGCTGACGCCGACCATGGTATCGAGAATGGCGTTTTCCTCGCGGGTCGAACGCGACAGGCCCTTGCGCCCGTCGAGCACGAAAAGGTGGCACTGGCCGCAGCTGGCCTGCCCATCGCACTTGTGCGCAACCGCAGCGCCGTTGGCGAGCATGGCGGCGAGCAGGCTGTCGCCTTCGGACACGGCCACCGAAGTGGCGGACGGCATGATCGTGAGCGTGGTCATCGGTACTTCGCTTCTTTCCTGTGTTGAGAATGGCCTGCGTGCGGGGGTGATGGTCAGTAGATCGCCGCCCCCGCGCCCGCGTTGATCGAGGAATCCTTGAGCCGGGCAACCATGAAGGCGATCTGTTCGGGCACCAGATGCGCGTGGAAGGGCAGCGCCACCGCGCGGTCGGCGACCTTCTCGGTCACGAACAGGTCGCCCTTGGTCCAGCCGAGCGCGCGGTAGGCGCGCTGGAGGTGGAGCGGGCTCGAATAGGCGTGCGCCTCCACCCCTTCGGTGCGCATGTCCTCCAGGATCGCATCGCGCGCGCCCTTGGTGAAACGCGTGCCGAGGTGGACGATGTAGAGGAACCAGTGGACCTCCTCGACATCGGGCGAGACGTAGGGCGGCTTGATCCCCTCGAAGCTCTGCATGAAGCCATCGTACATCGCCTGGATGCCGCGGCGGCGTTCGAGCAGCACGTCGATCCGGCGCAGCTGCGACAGCGCGAGCGCGGCGACCATCGCGCCCATCGGTGCCCCGAACGGCGCCTCGGTCGTGGCCGAAACCGAGGCGCGATCGGCCAGCGTGCGGGCGCGCAGGCGGCGCAGCGCCATCGCCAACTGCGCATCGTCGGTCAGCACCACCCCGCCCTCACCGCAGGCGATGACGCCGGGCTGCGCGAAATCGAACAGCGCGACATCACCGAACGAGCCGACCAGACCCGCCTTGTGGCGCGAGCCGATCGCCTCGCTCGAATCCTCGATCAGGAACAGGCCGTGCGCCTCGGCAAGGGCGCGAAGGCCCGGCCAGTCGGCCGGGTGGCCGCAGGTGTTGCCAGCAATGATCGCGCGGGTGCGCGCGGTCACCTTGTCCGCGCTCTTGGCCGCCGAAAGACAACCCGACCAGTAGTCGATGTCGGCAAAGACCGGGGTCGCCCCGACGCGCAGCACGGCATGGCCCAGCTCGCGGAACGAATGCGCCGAAAGGATCACCTCGTCGCCCGGCCCGATGCCCCTGGCGACGAGCGCCAGAACCAGCCCCATCGCCGCGCTGGCCACCGCGACACCGCGCGCGCGGCCGCAGTAGGAAGCGAGCGTCTGCTCCAGTTCCTCGACCACCGCGGCCTCACCCAGCTGGGCGCCGCGCAGCACCTGCTCGACCGCGACCACGTCTTCGAGCGTGAGGTCCGGATCACTCAGCGGGATCTGGACGCGCCGCCCGGTGTCGATCGCGATGACCTCGGCGCTCATGCCGCCACCTCGGGCTGGCTGGCGCGCGCGGCGAGCAGCAGGCCACCGGCCCGCTCGGGCTGATCGGTCACGAGAAGGCAATGGTCGGCGGTGTCGAGCAGGTGCAGATCACAGGCCCCGGCCGACCGGAAGGGTTCCTCCAGCACGTCGCTCGCATCGCAGCGGCGCAGCGCCAGGCCGGGAACGAGCCGTTGCAGCGCGATGGCCAGCGGATCGGGCTGCGCGGCGCCCCCCAACGCGCTCAACAGCGCATCGATGCGGGCCAGTTCGAGTTCGCTGATCGCCATCGGTTCGTCCTCCTATTGCCAGAACACACGCGCCGGGTCGGTGTTGAGCCGCACGAGCAGCTCGCCCAGCCGCGCGAAGCGGCCATCCTCGATCCAGCAGGCAGCCCCGTGGTCGCGCCGGTAGAGCAGCCAGTCGCGCCGCTCTTCATCCCACAGCAAGAGCGCGACATCGATCTCGCCCCCGGCCGGATCGATCCGGCGCGAGCAGCACGGGCTGCGCACCAGATAGCCATCGACCACCGGCTCGACGCTCGGGGCCACGTAGCGGTAACGCGTGCGTTGCTCGAGCGTGCGGGCAACGCGCATGCGGTCGAATTCGTTGGGTTGTCGCACCGCGCGCGGCGCAGTGGAGAGACGAAGGGCGGCGGCTATCGACATGGTTTCCCCTCCTCCTTCATGGCCGTTCGCGTTCGGGCCGTTCGAGTTCGCCTTCGAGGCACCCCACGACGAGCGGACTTGCGCCCGGCGCGGCGCCGTCGAACTCGACGAGGTAGACCGGCTGGTTGGTTTCCTCGTGGTGCCCCACGTTGACGATCTCGCCGCGTGTCCCGCGCGCGGCGAGCACTGCCCCTTCGCCCACGCCCGGAAACGAGCCGTCGTTGATGAGGTCAAGCGCGGCACGCACTTTCTCGCCCCAGCCGAAAATTGGTTCGCGCAGGTCCATCATCGCGCGAGGCTCCCCGCCCGGCCCGCGCGCGTCGGCAGCGCGCAGGGCAGTTCGTCGGCTTCCTCCTCGCCCGCCCAGACCGGATCGAGCTCGCGCCGCTTCATGCCCACACGGTTGCCGCTTTGCGTGAACTCGACGCCATAGATGTAGAATTGCTGGAGGAAGGTGCCGATCGAGACGACCACGCCTTCCTCGCCCTTGCGCACCAGAAGTTCGCCGATCTCCTTGCCCGCATAAGTCCCGTCGTTGCGTACCAGACGGCGCGCGCGGACCTTTTCGCCGTAGCGAAAGGCAGGTGGTCCACCCAGTTCAACGACGTCGCTGTCACGAACGATGTTCGCCATAACCACCCTCCTCCTGCTCGTCGTCTTCATCCGCCTCGAGCCGGTCGAGCACGTCGATCAGGACCTGCGCGCCGATCCGGTCGCGCGGGTCGAGTTCGATCAGCTTTTCCGCCGCCTCGCGCCCTTCGGCGAGCCGCCCGGTGCGCAGCGAAAGATAAGCAAACCCCTTCAGGCTGAAGAGGAAGAAGCGCGGCAAGAGCGCCTCCCACTCGCCAAACGGCGCATCGCCGGGCGCCACCGCTCGCCAGTCCTCGCCCAGCACGTTGAGCCGCAGCGCCTTGGCGACGCAGGTGCGCGCCACGTCGAGCGCCTCACCCAGCCGCCCCTTGTAGAAATAGAAGCGGTAGAGCGCGATCAGCACCGCGGCGTGATCGGGCGCCAGGGTCTCGGCGGTGAACAGGTGCGTTTCGGCAACGTCGGTGATGTGGTAGCGCTCGGCCGCGCGGTCGAGGTGAAAGCGCGCCTCGGCGGGCAGCCCGCCGCCGAGCAGCGGGCTGGCGAGGATCGAACGCTCGAACGCGTCCGATTCCCCGCCGAACCCTTCGAACAGCAGCCTGTCGCCCGCCCCGCTCATGCCTGATACCTCGGCACGCGGGTATCGATCACGCAGGTATCGTCGACCGGGCAGATCGCCACGCACTGCGGGGTGTCGAAATGCCCGATGCATTCGGTGCACAGCGCCGGATCGATGACGAAGGTGCCCCTCGCTTCCGAGATCGCCATGTTCGGACACAGCGCCTCNCGCCACGCACTGCGGGGTGTCGAAATGCCCGATGCATTCGGTGCACAGCGCCGGATCGATGACGAAGGTGCCCCTCGCTTCCGAGATCGCCATGTTCGGACACAGCGCCTCGCAGGCGGTGCAGTTGGTGCACTGGCTGGCGACGATGGTGTAGGCCATGGCGCTCAGCCCGCCTGGCTGAGCAGCGCGCCCTGACGGATCGCCGCATCGCCGCGTTCGTTGTGGATGATTTCGCCGCTGGCGATCCGGGCCAGGTAGTCCTTGAACCAGACCAGCGCGGACTGTTCGATGAATTCGTGCGCGTACTGGTCGACCGGCTCGATCCCGGCGGCCTGAAGATCGGCCTTGGGGCAGCCGCCGATCTTGGCGACGAAGACCGCGTGGCAGTCGTTGATCGCGGTGATCACGGTGTCGAGCGCGTCCTCCTCGCCGTAGCCGCCCTGGCAATAGAGATCGACGCGGCGGTGGCCGACGAACTTGGCGCCCTTGGCGGTCAGCTCGTAGATCTGAAACTCCTTGGCGTGGCCGAAGTGTTCGTTGATGATGCCGTGGCCCTTGGTGGCGACCGCGACGAGCAACGCCAGGTCGCCCGCCTGTTCCAGCCCGTCAAGCTCGCTCTTGCGCGCCTCGACCTTGGCCTGGCGTTCGGCCTCGACCGCCTGCTGGTAGGCCGCGCGGCCCGCCGCGTCGTACTCGACCTCCATCTCCATGATTTTCTCGGTGGTGAACTCGGCCGAGCGGTCCTCACCCAGCAGGCCGACCGCGTCGGCGCGGCACTGGCGGCAATGGCGCATCATGTTCATGTCGCCCTCGCACGCGTCCTGGAGCGCCTTGAGTTCCTGCGCACTGGGGCCGCGCTGACCGTTGAGGCCGAACACGGTGCCATGTTCGGGCGCGGAGATCAGCGGCATGATGTTGTGCAGGAACGCGCCGCGCGCCTTCACCGCCTTGTTGACCTCGACGAGGTGCTGGTCGTTGATCCCCGGGATCATCACCGAGTTGATCTTGGCGAGGATACCGCGCTCGGTCAGCATCTCGAGCCCGAGCAGCTGGCGCTCGCTCAGGATTTTCGCGGCTTCGTAGCCTTGCAGGCGCTTGTTCTCCCAGAATATCCAGGGATAGATGTGCTGGCCAACCTCGGGATCGACCATGTTGATGGTGATGGTGACGTGATCGACCTTGTACTTGGCGATCTCGTCGACCCAGTCGGGCAACGCAAGGCCGTTGGTCGAGAGGCACAGCTTGATGTCGGGCGCGACTTCGCTGATGAGCCGGAAGGTCTCGAAGGTCTTCTTGGGGTTGGCGAGCGGATCGCCCGGCCCGGCGATGCCCAGCACCGTCATCTGCGGAATGGTCGAGGCGACCGCCAGCACTTTCTTGGAGGCCTGCTCGGGGGTCAGCCGCTCGGAGACGACGCCGGGCCGGCTCTCGTTGGCGCAGTCGTACTTGCGGTTACAGTAGTTGCACTGGATGTTGCAGGCGGGCGCGACCGCGACGTGCATGCGCGCGTAGTGGTGGTGCGCTTCTTCCGAATAGCATGGATGGTTCTTCACCTTTTCCCAGATTTCGGGCGGCATGTCCTCGGGCCCGCCGGAGGAACCACAGCTTGCCTTGCCGCTGCCGCCTTCGGTGCCGCAGCCCTTGTGCTCGGCCATCTTCTGCATGACGTCGGCAATATCGACCGCACCGCCGTTCGAACTGGTCGCGGTGTCCGGGTTGCCGATGAAAAGGGTGTCGGTCATGAAAAACTCCCCATCCTGTGCCGGGCGGCGGGGGGCACCGCCGGCCTGTGCTGATGGAGAGTGTGTCAGCAAGCACCATGCCAGATGCCCGCAGGGACGCAATTAGGCCCTATTCATGCTGCGATGCGACATTGGCGCGCCCGGCCCATGTCGCGAATGCAACCGGGTTTGTCCGGGTCACGACACGCCTGCACACACCACGGGACGAAAGGGCTTACCCAACGCCGCGAGCGAGCGGCCCGTCGGCCCCCTCGCTCTTGCCGTACTCAGGCCGCGCCTGCGCCGCCTCGATAATAGCTCATCGCCGCGTCGGGGTTCTGCACGTCGTAATCGAACCAGGCCTTGGCGCCGTGGTCGTAGAGCTGCACGAAGTCGTCGGCGACCCTGGCGGTGTAGGATGTCGCCGAGCCGCGATCGTAGCCCTCGACCGTGCCATCGGTGATCGCCATCGCGATCGAGACCCTGTCGCCTTCGTCGTAGAGTTCGGGCAGGCGCCCCGAAAACTTGACCTGACGCTCGCCATCGAATCCCTGAAGCTGGTCGCGGCGGCTCTCGGCCGCGATCAGCCGGTCGCGCGCTTCAGCGTGATCGTAAAGCCCGGCGACTTTCTTGCCGGTGACAAAAGCAAAGGCCGAAGCCGCGATGAGGGCGCGCGTGTGGGACTGCATGGCCCTTCCCTCGCACTGCCCGGCGGCGCGATCAAGGCCGCGTAAAAAACACCGCCCCTCCCGAAGGAGGAGCGGTGCAAGGAACCGAGGCGAAAAGCGCCCGGGGGTCGCACGTGAGAAGGGTATGGGCGCGTGAGCGCCCGGCTAGGCCGCCATCAGCGCGGCCAGCGCCTCGCCCAGCGGCAGGTCGATCGCAGCGATGTTCTGTTCCTCAAGGAAACGCGCCTCGTTGCGGGTCAGCTTCGCGACATCGACCACCGCGTAGTGGCGATCGGACGAGCGCTTCATGATCTGGCGCGCGTAGATGCGCAAAAGCTGGTCGTTGAACGGGCAGCCGAGGAAAACGAAGCCCAGCCCGGTACGGCGCTGGCGCACCTCCTCCGGAATCGGGGTCTGGATGTCGATCTCGGTCAGCACCTCGACATAGTCGGCGTCGGTGATGAGGAAATTGGCCGCGGGCGCGATCCCGCCGTGCGGGGTGTAGAGCAGCGTCGTCGCCTGTGCCGCCGTGTCCGCCTCGCACGCGGCCCCGGTCGCATCGTAGAAGCGGAACCAGCGATCCTCGCCGATCCCGGCGCGGGTGATGCCCTGCACCTGCGCCCAGTCGCCGCGCCCCGAGGCGAGCAGCGCGGCGTGCATCTCGCTCGCGTACCAGGCATCGACGATGAGTGGCAGCGGGAGCTGGGCCAGCCAGTGGTGGAACGGCGAGGGCGCGACGCCCGCCGCAAAGGCCTCCTGCATCCACACCGTCACCGTGTCGCGAAAGCGGGTGCTTTCGATGTACTGTGCGGCCGACCAGCAATTGCCTTTGGCGCGTTTGGGCAAGGCGGTCTTGGTGGCGAAGAAATCAGCCAGTTCCTCGGGTGACAGCGGCGCGCCATGCTCCTCCAGCGCCGACACGCCCGGCCCCACGAACGGCACCAGCGTGCCCGCGCGAAAGCCTGCGGCGACATCGCCGAGCAGCGCCTGGGGATTGGCAAGAGTGGCGGTGGTCATCGCGGTCATTCCTCCTCCTCGGCCGTGGCGCGCTTCTTCGCCTCGACGGTGATCGGCAGGCGGGTGTCCTCGGCCATATCGGGCAGTTCGAGCACCCAGCCGTTGGCAAGGCGCGCCCAGCCGCCCCACAGGCTTTCTTTCTCGAGCGCGACGATCGGCTCCTCGAGGTCCTTCTTGGGGACATAGGCCGAAAGCTGGCCTTCGGAGCGGCGGATCATGACTTTCATGGCTCTGGGTTTCCTTGCTTGGGGGCCGGATCAGGCCGATCGAAGGGTTCGACGAGATGCAGGCGCCCGTCGCGCACCCGCGCACGCTCCCGCGCCAGGTCATGCCCCCGGTCGTAATCGTGAAGCCGCAGGCCCAACCCCGGCACGAGCGCGATGCGCGCGCGCGCCAGCTCCGCGATCGCAGGCTCCTCGTCGTCCAGCAGCGCGAAAAGATCCTCCTCGGCAATGCGTTCGGCGACGGTAAAGCGCACGCGCATGTCGCTGTCGTTCGCCAGGAGCCGCAAGGGTTCGAGCGGCAGGCGCGCGGCGACTTCGCGGCGCACCAGCGGATCGGTGTCGAAGGCCATGTCGGGCAGCGCGCGCAGATCGATCCGCCGCGCCACCCAGGCGCGCACTTCGGGGTCGGGATCGTGGCGCACCAGCGGCAGCATCTCGGCGGGCATGCGCCGCACCGCGGTGATGCGCACCATGTAGGCGCTGTCGTGCAGCGCCGGGATCAGGTCCGCGCCCGAAAGCCGCGAAGCCGCCGCGATGCGCACGTCGGTATCTTCGTCGTGGATCATGCGTTTGATCCTTTCCTCGGGAAGGCGCAGCGTGGCCACCGCGCGCACTTCGGGCTCGGGATCGTCGAGCAGCGCGCCCAGACGAAACAGCGTGGCGTAACGCGCCGCGCCCGCGCGCACCTCGAAGTAGGGATGGTCCAGATAGCGGTCGGCCAGCTGCGGATTGGCGCGCAGGAAGGTGTCGACCCGCCGCGCCCGGCGATCACGGATGCAGGCCTTGCCCTTGACGCACAGCCCCATCGCCTTGATTGCCTGGTGGTCGCATTCGCGGCAGCGCACGGGGCGCCCGGTCCAGTCGAGCGCGGCGCCCAGGTTATCCTCGTAAGGCTGCCGCGCCGCCGCGCCCAGCGCGTTCCCGGCCTCGCCGCTCGCCACCGTGCGGCCCGTTCAGGCCGGTACGCAGGTCTTGGGCACCGGGCACACGGTATCGCACTGCGGATGGTCGTATTCGCCCGCGCATTCGGTGCACTTGTCGGGATTGATGATGAACGTATCGCCTTTCATCGAGATCGCCGCGTTGGGGCATTCGAATTCGCAAGCGCTGCAACCGGTGCACTGCGAGGCGATGATCTTGTAAGCCATGGATACTCTCCTGCCAGAGTTTCCCGTTCAAAAGCAGGAAGCGTGCCAAAGCTTAAACTTCGCGATTTCAGTTTCTTACGACATCCCAACTGTGTTCGGGACCCGACAAAGCGTGTTCGGTTTCGTCCATAGCGGCGCGGCGCCGGGCCGGCCCCGGCGCGCGGGCGCAAACGCGAAAGCGCGGCCCCTTCAATAGGGGCCGCGCCGGAAAAGGCGCGCACCATCGTGATGATGGCGCGCCTGCGGATCGGGATGCGCCGTCAGAAATGCACTGTCGCGCTCGCATAGCCGTAGCGGGTATCGCCATTACCGGTCGCGCCCGAGGCGTGCTTGAGGAAGTCCCCATCGATCAGCACCGCGCCGCCTGCCTCGACCTGGAGCACCTTGGGCACCAGCCAGTAGCTTGCGCGTGCCTCGATCTGGTGCGCGGCGAAACGGCCGACATCGCCGCTGGTGTCGGAGACCTTGGTCGAGGCGAAGCTGTCATCGACGCTGTCCGCCCAGGCCGCACGGTACATGCCGGTGAGCGCGAGACGCTTGCTGGGCTTGGCCGAGGCGAGCAGACCGATCGAGCGGATGTTGTTGCGCCCCAGCGCGCCATAGAGCGAGGTCGGCCCGAACTCGAACCGGCGCGCGCCGTAGAGCGTGTCGAAGCGGTTGTACGATCCCCCGCCCTTGTTGCCCGACGCCACGTCGAGCTCGAACGCGACGCGCGGCGCCCAGCCGCTCGCGAAAGTATAGCCCAGCTCGCCGTGCGCGAAGTAGGCCGACACGTCGAGCCGCGCCGCACTGGCCGACTTGCTCGCGCGCACGTTGCCGAACTGGTAGGCACCCTCGATGTCGAAATCGATCGTGCCCGCCTTGGCCGCGCGGTGCAGCCGCGCACCCGGCGTGCGCAGATGGCGGTTGGTGGTCGCGGTATCGGGGGTGTCGTTCTCGTCGAGACCGTAGAAATAGGTCTCGAGCGTGGCCGCGCCGCCCGCGATCGGGGTGCTCGCGAAGGCGCCCCAGAAGGTCAGGTCGAAGCTCTGGCTGTCGGCGTGCACGTCGTTGTCGAGAATGCCGTCCTGATCGTCGGGAAGGCGCACCACCGGCATCGTGTAGAAGGCGGTGAATTTCTGCCCCTTGGCCCCCTTCCAGTCGGCGCGAAAGCCGGTGAAGGCGTTGATGGTGTTGCGGTAGCTGTTGCGGGCCGAAAGCCGCCGCGAGCCCAGGTCCATGGTAAAGCGGCCCGCCTCGAACGTGGTCGTCGATCCGGCGCCCAGCGCCGAGCCCAGGTCGAAGGCGAGATAGGCCTGGGTCACCGCCAGCGCGTTCACCTCGGTGGTCGACAGCGAACTCCCGGTGCCGCCGCCATAGGCGCGCGAGTCGGTGATTTCGGTCCCCACCCGCACCGGTCCGGTATCGTATTCGATCTGGAGGTCGGTCTGCAGCAGGAGCGCGTCGCTGTTGCGGTCGAGACCGGGCCGAAACTGGTTGTCGATGGCTTCGTAACGCGCCCGGACGGTGCCCTTGATGGTCAGGCCGTCGGGATCGCCGAGCGCGCCCTGCAGGGTCGGCGCCGAGCCCGACGCGGCAGTGGATTGCGCCAGCGCAGGGCTGGCGCACACCAGGAAGAGGCCTGCGGGAAGAGCGCAGGCGAAGGGCGCGCGCCAGGCGCGGTGGGTAGATTCGATCATTGGAAAAGCCCCCCTTGGGAAATGCGCGCTGCGGTTATCCTTATCCGAATCAACAGGCTCGGTGAACAGCGCTTCATCTATATCTCAAGGTATATAGCAAGGGCTGTTTGTCCACCTCAAAATTGGCTTTGCAACCGCGAACATTATGATTTCTACACCTTATTGCGAATTTATTTTCGTATATTATTATTTAAAATCAGTGTGTTATTGGACTAATTTCTATCACGATCTTTTTGCGACGCAATAATTTTTTTCGCAATAAGCCCTTCACCCTCTTCCCCCGAGCCTTCTTGCAATATACGCTTGGATATAGAAATGGAGGGCATCACATGAACAGATTTGGTCGCTGGCTCGCGGCTTTCACCCTGACGCTTGGCCTTGTCGCAAACGCCGGTATCGCGCATGCGGCCGGTCCCCTGGTGCTGGCCGCGGCCAGCCTTCGCGAATCGATGACAGCCGCCGCCGACGCCTGGGCCGCCAAGGGGCACGAGCACCCCGTGGTGTCGTTCGCGGCCTCCTCCGCGCTCGCCCGCCAGATCGAGGCCGATGCCCCTGCGGACATCTTCGTGTCCGCGGACGAGGAATGGATGAACTACCTTCAGCAGCGCAAGCTCATCAAACCGGCCACGCGCAAATCCTTCCTCGCCAACGACATCGTCCTGATCGCGCCCGCCAACAGTCCGGTCAAGCTGGCGATCCGCAAAGGCTTCCCGCTCGCCCGCACGCTGGGTGACGGACGCCTTGCAATGGGCGATCCCAATGCAGTGCCGGCCGGTCGCTACGGCAAGCAGGCGCTCGAAAATCTCGGCGTGTGGGACAGCGTCGCCGCCAAAGTCGCCGCCGCGCAGAACGTGCGGGTCGCGCTCGCCTTCGTCGACCGGGGCGAAACTCCGCTCGGCATCGTCTACGCGACCGACGCCAAGCAGGACAAGGGCGTGCGCGTGGTCAGCGTATTCCCCCGATCGAGCCACACCCCGGTGACCTACCCCATCGCGCTCGTCGCCAAGTCCACCAACCGCGACGCCGAAGCGTTCCGCAAATTCTTGATCTCGAAGGACGGCAAGGCCATCTTCGCGCGCTACGGCTTCGGAGCGCTTTAGAACATGTCGACGATCCTGTCTGCGCTGCCCGGCCTGTCCGGCGAGGAATGGCAGGTCGTCGCCTTGTCGCTCAAGGTGAGCACGGTGGCCATCGTGCTCGACCTCCCGCTGGCCTTCGCGCTGGCCTGGCTGCTGGCGCGCGGGCGCTTTCCCGGCAAAGTCCTGCTCGACGCCATCGTGCACCTGCCGCTCGTCCTGCCTCCGGTGGTGACCGGCTGGATGCTGCTGCTCGGCTTCGGCAGCCAGGGCCCCTTCGGCAAGATCCTGAACGACCTTTTCGGGCTCACCCTCATCTTCCGCTGGACCGGCGCCGCGCTCGCCGCCGCGATCATGGCGCTGCCACTGATGGTGCGCGCCATCCGCCTGTCGCTCGACGGGGTGGACCGCCGGCTGGAAAACGCCGCCCGCACGCTGGGCGCGGGGGCCTGGGGGACGTTCGCCACGATCACCCTGCCGCTCGCCCTGCCCGGCGTAATGGCCGCGATCGTGCTCGGTTTTGCGCGTTCGATCGGCGAATTCGGCGCGACGATCACCTTCGCCTCGAACATTCCCGGCGAAACGCAGACCCTGCCGCTGGCGATCTACACCGCCTTGCAGATCCCCGGCAGCGAGAGCCAGGTCACCCGCCTCGCGCTCATCTCGGTCGCGCTCTCGCTCGCCGCGCTCGTCATCTCCGAAGTCCTGACCCGGCGCAGCGGGCAGGGAAAGGCTGGCCATGCCATTTGACATCGACATCGCCCTCACGCGCGGCACCGCGCGGATCGAGGCGCGCTTTGCGGTTCCCGGCGGGCTAACCGCGCTGTTCGGCACTTCGGGCGCGGGCAAGACCAGCGTGCTGGGCGCGATCGCCGGGCTCATCACCCCCGAGCGCGGGTCGATCCGCGTCAACGACGAAGTCCTGTTCGACCATAGCGCGCGCATCGACCTCAAGCCCGAGCGCCGCGCCTGCGGCTACGTGTTCCAGGACAGCCGTCTGTTCCCGCACAGAACGGTACGCGACAACCTGCTGTACGGCTGGCGCCGCGCGCCCACCCAGCGGCGCTGGATGGCGCTTGAGGAAGCGTGCGAATTCCTTGGCATCGGCCATCTCCTCGCGCGGATGCCGCGCACGCTTTCGGGGGGCGAGATGCAGCGCGTGGCGATTGGCCGCGCGCTTCTTTCCGGCCCCCGCTTCCTGCTGATGGACGAGCCGCTGTCCTCGCTCGACGAGGACCGGCGCGGCGGGATCATGCACGTGATCGAGCGTATCCGCGACGAGCTCGAACTGCCCATTCTCTACGTCAGCCACGACCACCGCGAGGTCGACCGGCTGGCCGATCACATCGTGCAGATGGGGCCTGAGGGTTGCACCGTCCGACCCGGCCCGGCGCAAGGACGAAAGGCCGGGCCGGACCTTACGCCTTCTGATGCGCCTTTGGCGCTGCGAGCAAGGCTGCGCTCAGTTCATCCCACGCCGACGAGCGCCTGAGCACCGCCGCTTCCTCCTGCAAGCCTCGATAGAGCTGGAGAATCCCGCGCCCATAGGGCGTCAGCCGCGCGCCGCCGCGCGCCGATCCGCCGGGCGCGGTTTCCACCAGCGGCTCCTTCCAGCAGCGGTTCATCGCATCGACCAGCAGCCAGGCCCGCCGGTAGCTCATTTCCAGCGTGCGCGCCGCGGCCGAGATCGACCCCTGCTCGGCGATCGCATCGAGCAGGTCGGCCTTGCCCGGCCCCATCGCGATTTCCTCTCCCGAATAGATCTGGAGCTTTATCTTGAGAACGGATCCGGTCATGCTCATGGCGCAAGCTTAGGCTGAGAGCCTGCGTGCAGGCAATCTTTTCAGGTGCCGCCCGCGATTAAAGCGACCGGCCTTTTCCGGCGATCGACGGCCCGCGCCATCGTCCCGGCAGCGTCTCCGCGCGCGATCCCCCGATGCGCCCCCGATGCACCGCGCGCAAGTGCCCGACGCACCGCACGCAAGCCTCTTGCCTTGTTTCGAAACGGTTGCGATAGGCAGAACGGCAACACGATAACTCACAACCGGTCGCAACGCGGGAAAGAAGCGCATCATTCCATGAGCACCCCTCCCAGGGCACAGCCGCAGGCGGGCACCACCCCGCCGCGTCGCATCATCACGCGCCAGGACCCCGGCACGCGGCGCCAGGACCTGCTCCAGGTCACCGTCGGCTGTCTTGCCCGGCTCGGCCCGCAAGGCACCACGGGGCGCGAGATCTGCCGCCAGGCCGGTGTTTCGCACGGGCTGCTGCGCCACTACTTCGCAAACCCGCAGAACCTGCTGCTCGAAACCTACGAGGAGGTCTGCCGGCAGGTCATCGCCCGCCTGCGCGCCCGGCTCGACGAGGATGCCGACGCCGCCGACGCCTGGGGCGCGATGGACCGCTTCCTCGAAACCCTCTTCGCACCCGAGGCCGCCAGTTCGGACATGCTCGGCGCCTGGCTCGCCTTCTGGTCGCTGGTCCGGGCCAACCCCGAGTTCACCGCGCGCAACGAAGCCTTCAACGCCGAGCTGCGCGCGCTGCTGCGCACGGCGATGGACCGCCTTATCCCGTGCGGGGCACGGGCCGGTACGGCAGACGATCCCTCGCTGGGCGAGGTGCAGGCGATCATGACCGCGATCATCAACGGGCTGTGGCTCGAGGTCTGCCTCTCGCCCGACAGCGCCTCGCGCGAGCGGGCGATCGCACGCTGCAAGACGAGCCTGCGTCGCCTCCTGCCCGCCGCCTGAGCGGCACCGGGCCGGGTTCGGACGCCCCTGACAGGCCGCGTCACTCGGTTCGGGAAGCCTCGTTCTTTGCCCAGGCGATGAAGCGGCTGAGCGCCGAGCCCGCTTCGCCCCCTTGAGGCCAGACAAGGTAATAGGCCTGATCGGTCGAGAACGGCCGGTCGAGCGGGGCCACCAGCGTGCCCGCGGACAGTTCGGGCGCGATCAGGAAGCTGGGGATCAGCGCCAGCCCCGCGCCCGCCGCCGCCGCCTGCGCGAGCATCAGGAAATGCTCGATGCTCGGCCCCGTGCACGGCGCCGCCAGCGCCACGCCGTTGGCCGCGAACCAGGCATCCCAGGCCTGCCGCCGCGAGGACTGGAACAGCAGCGGCTTGCCCACCAGATCGGCCGGCTCACGCAAGGGATTGGCGGCCAGCCAGTGCGGCGAACAGACCACCACCGCCTCCTCGCGAAACAGCAGCGCGTGCTGCATGCCGCCCCAGGGCGGGCGACCGAAATCGAACGCCGCATCGAAATCGCGCGGCCCGTCGTCGAGCCCCTGTGCCCCGGACGTGAACGGCCAGGTGCGCGAGGCGACATTGATGACCAGTTCGGGATGCCGCACCGACAGGCGCGGCAGACGCGGCGCCAGCCAGCGCATCCCGAAGCTGGGCAAAGTGGCGATGGTCAGCTCGTTGTCGCCCCGCCGCTGGGCCAGCCGGGCGCCGGCGCGCGCGATCTGTTCGAGCGCGGGCCCGATCGCCTCGGCATAGGCCCGCCCCTCGCCGCTCAGTTCCACCCGCCGCCCGGTGCGCACGAACAGCGCGACCCCCAGCTGCGCCTCGAGCTGGGATATCTGGCGGCTGACAGCGCTTTGTGTCAGGCCTACACTGTCCCCCGCAAGCGAGAAGCTGCCCAGGCGCGCTGCCGCCAGAAAGCTGCGCAACGCGGCCGAGGAGGGCAGATGTTGCCGATAGGGCTCATTCCATTTCATCATGCATTGATGAAAGCTTCTCGTTTGTAAGACAAGAAAGACCTGCGATAATGCAGGCCGCACAGGAGATCGTTCATGCAAGACCTGCACACATCGACGGTATCGAGGCTGGTCCTCGCCCAGCTCGGCGACGCGCGCGGTGCGGTAACGCTGGCCGCGCTCGATCTGGCTCCCGAACTCCTGGCCGACGAGGGCGAGCGCGTTTCGCGCGCCAGCATGGCGACGGCGCTCGGCGTCCTTCTCTTCCGCACCATTCTCGATAGCGTGCCGAGCGCGGCCGATTACGTCGCCGGGCGGCTCGCCGAGGACCGCCGCATCACGCTCGACCATGGCGCGCTGCGCACGATCCTGTTCGCCGAGGGGACGACCGGCGCCCTGCCCGGCGGCCAGCAGGCCTTTGCGCGCATCCTCGCGCCGCTGGGCTATGTCGAGGCAGGCCTTTATCCGCTTCCCCGTCTCAAGATGACCGGGCACGCCTGGTGCCACGCCGATCACCCCGAAGCCGTGGTCCAGTATTTCGTCAGCGAACTCCACGTCGACCAGTTCGACGAGGCGTTTGCGGCGGCCGCCCATGGCGTGTTCGACAGCGCGCGCGATCCGATCACCCCGGTAGCCCAGGTCGTGCTCGATCGCTTCGCGGAGCAAGGCAGCGCGCCTTATGCCGAGGCCGAAGCCGCGCTGCCCGTTCTCGTCGCCGCGTTCGATCGCCAGCACGAGCCCCCCGCGCTCGCCGACTACGAAACGCTGCTGGCCCAGTCCAAGGAAGCCGCCTGGATCGCCACCGAAGGCAACGCCTTCAACCACGCGACCGACCGGGTCGAGGATGTCGGCGCGCTCGCCGATGCGCTGCGCGCGGCGGGCAAGCCGATCAAGGACAGCGTCGAGCATTCCGCTTCGGGCCGCGTCCACCAGACCGCGTTTCGCGCCGACATGGTCGAGCGGCCGTTTCGCGATGCGCACGGCAAGGCGATCAGCCGCAGCGTCCCCGGCTCGTTCTTCGAATTCATCACCCGCGATCCCCTGCCCGGCTCGAACGCGCTCGACCTTGGTTTCGACAGTTCGAATGCCACCGGCATCTTCGCAATGACACGCAGCGCCTGAGACGCGCTATGACCGCGCCCATGACCTTGCCCCCCGAAACGCTCGCCGCCTTCGAAGCCCTCGTCGGTCCGTCCAACGTCCTTACCGCCCCCGGCGATATGGCGACGTACGCCGAGGACGGGCGCGGTACGCGCGGGGAACCGGGCCTGGTCGTGCGGCCGGGATCGAGCGAGGAGGTACGCGCCGTCCTCGCGCTCGCCTTTGCGCGCGGCCTTCGCGTGGTGCCGCAGGGCGCGCGCACCGGGCTCGTCGCGGCAGGACTCGCGCAGAGCGGCGAAGGCCAGCTCCTGCTCAGCCTCGAGCGTTTGAAGGGCACGATCGCGATCGATCCGGTCAACCGCTCGGTGACGCTGGGCGCGGGCACGCTGCTCTCCGAACTCAACGCCGCGGCCGAAGAACACGGCCTGTTCTTCCCGATCGACCTTGGCGCCGACCCCTCGATCGGCGGGATGATCGGCGCCAACACCGGCGGCGCACGGCTGCTGCGCTATGGCGACTTGCGCAAGAACCTGATGGGGCTCGAACTCGTCACCGCCGAAAAGACACCGCGTATTCTCCAACTGGGCTCCGCGCTGTGGAAGAACAACGCCGCGCTGTGCCTGCAAGGCCTGGTGGCGGGAAGCTCGGGCGCGCTGGGGGTGGTGACCTCGGCAACGCTCGCGCTCAGCCCGAAGCCGGTCAACACGGTCACCGCGCTGCTGGCGCTGCCCCATCCCGAAGTCGCGCTCGACATCCTGGCGCGCATGGAGGACGCCTTCGGCACCTTGCTGACCGCCTTCGAGGGGATATCGCGCCCCGCGCTCAGCGCGGCGATCCGTCACGTCCCCAGCCTGCGCGATCCTTTCGGCGGCGAAGTGCCGGGGTACTGCGTGCTGCTCGAACTGTCGGGCGGGCGGGCGGTCGCGGCCGAGTGGCTGGAGGAAACGCTCGCCGAAACGCTCGAACCCCTGTTCGAGGATGGGCGCATCGCCGACACCCGGATCGATCGCGGCACCGCGCTGTGGGCGGTGCGCCACGCCGTGCCCGAGGGCTTGCGCAGGTCGGGCAAGGTGGTCGCCTGCGACATCGCGATGAAGCGCGGCGACGTCATGCGCTTTCGCACCGAGATCGCCGAGCGGCTGGCGGCCATCGCCCCCCAGCTCGAACTGCACGATTTCGGCCACATCGGCGATGGCGGCCTGCACTGCAACTGCGTGTGGCCCGAAAGCGCCGGACCTTACGATCCCGCCGTTGCCGAGGCCGCGCGCGCCGCGATCTTCACCAGCGTGGTCGAGGATTACACCGGCAGCTTCAGCGCCGAACACGGCGTGGGCCCCGCCAACTACGCTTGGTACGAACGTTTCACCCCGCCCGATGTGCTCGCGCTGTCGGGCGCGCTCCAGGCGCTGATCGCGCCCATGCCGTTTGGCCGCGTGGATTTCGGCCCACCCGGCGGCTGATCGCCTCCTCCCCGTTCCCCTCCCCCCCCCAAGGAAGCCAACCATGACCGACCATCTTCTCGGCGTGTACAACCGCGCCCCCATTACCGTTGCGCGCGGCCAGGGCGTCTGGCTGACCGATACCCAGGGCCGCAGCTGGCTCGACTGCGTCAGCGGCATCGCCACCAACGCACTGGGCCACGCGCACCCCGCGCTCGTCGCCGCGCTGACCGAGCAGGCGGGCGCGCTGTGGCACGTCTCCAACATCTTTCGCATTCCGGGCCAGGAGCAACTTGCCGACAAGCTGGCCGCCGCCAGCTTTGCCGACACCGTATTCTTCACCAATTCGGGCTCGGAAAGCGTCGAATGTGCGCTGAAGATGGCGCGCAAGTACCACGCCGTGAACGGCGAGGACGCCCGCATCGACGTGATCGGCTTTGCCGGGTCCTTCCACGGGCGCACCTACGGCGCGATCAACGCGGCGGGCAACCCGGCCTATGTCGAAGGCTTCGGCCCGCGCCTGCCCGGCTACATCCAGCTCACGCTCGACGACGAAGCCGGGCTTGCCAGGCACGTCGCCCGCCCCACCACCGCCGCCGTGATCGTCGAGCCGGTGCAGGGCGAAGGCGGCGCCCGCGCACTGAGCGGGGAATGGCTGCAACACCTGCGCGCGCTGTGCACCCACCACGGCGTGCTGCTCATCCACGACGAAGTGCAGTGCGGCATGGGGCGCACCGGCAAGCTCTTCGCGCACCAGTGGTTCGAGGATGCCGCGCCCGACATCATGGCGCTGGCCAAGGCGCTGGGCTGCGGCTTTCCCGTCGGCGCCTGCCTTGCCACGAAAGAAGCGTCCAGGGGCATGGCCCCCGGCGCGCACGGTTCGACCTTCGGCGGCAACCCGCTGGCCATGGCGGTGGGCAACGCGGCCTTCGACGTGATCGCCAGCGAGGCCACGCTCGCCCACGCGCGCGCCATGGCGCAGGCGTTCTTCACCGGGCTTGACGCACTCGCCACCCGCCACCCCGACGTCATCCACGAGGTGCGCGGCAAGGGCCTGCTGATCGGGCTCAAGATGGCCTGCGACAACCGGGCGTTCATGGCGCTCGCGCGCGATCACGGCCTGCTCGTCGCGGGCGGCGGCGACAATTGCGTGCGCCTTCTGCCTCCGCTCACCATCACGGCCGACGAAGTCACCGAGGCGGTGTCCCGGCTCGAGGCGACGTGCCTCGCCGCGCGCCAGACCCTGCTCGCCCCCGCCGCCTGATGCACTTCGTCCGTCCTGGTGGTCTGCCCGAAGACCGCGCGGTGCTGACGGAGCGGCTCGCCTTGTCCGAACGCAGCTTTGCCGGCGACGGCGCGCCGAGCGAGGCCTGGTACACGCTCCTGCTCGAAGACACCGCGAGCGGCGCCATCGACGGGATCGCCAGCGTGCGCGCGGCGGTGGGCGTAAGGCGGCCGCATTTCTCGTTTCGCGTCGTCACGCTGGCGCTGTATTCCTCGCCGTTCTTACGCCTGCCCTTCGAACAGGCCGACCGTATGCTGACCGTATGCTGACCGCGACCGATGGGCAGTTCGTGCTCGACCTCGCGCCGCGCCACCCGATCTACGTCCAGCTGATCGCACCTGAAGCGCGCGCGGCGCTGGGCAACGTCCACCGCGAGGGGCGCCCCGCGCTCGCCATGCTGGAAAAGGAAGGGTTCGAGCGCACCGGCCTCGTCGACATCTTCGACGGCGGCCCGACGATGGCCGTGGCGCGCGACCAGCTAAGCGCCGTGCGCACCGCGCGCAGCCTCACGGTGCGCCTGGGCAATCCGCACGATGCACCGCTCCACCTCGTCGCGACCACCGATCTTCCCACCTTTCGCTCGGCCCGCTGCGCTTGCGCGCTGGGCGAAGGCCATGCCACACTCACCCCAGAAACGGCGCGCCTGCTTGGCGTTGCCGAGGGTGACACAATACGCGCAAAGGCACACTGATGACCCTGTCCGGCCCCAGCTTCACCTCGCTCGATCCCGCCAGCGGCGCCACCGTCTGGCAAGGGCCGAGCGCCACCGCCGCCGACTGCGCCGATGCCATCGCGCGCGCGCGCAAGGCCCTGCCCGGCTGGCGCGCCGCGCCGCTTGAGGAACGCGTCGCCGCCGTCGAGCGCTTTGCCAAGGCCATCGCTGCCGACGAAAGCGGCCTTGCCGAAACCATCGCGCGCGAAACCGGCAAGCTCCTGTGGGAGACCCGAACCGAGGCCAAGGGCATGGTCGGCAAAGTCGCCGTCTCGATCAAGGCGCAGGCCGAACGCGCGGGCGAGCGCCATCAGGACATGCCCTTCGGCGAGGCGCGCCTGCGCCATCGCGGGCACGGCGTGATGGCCGTGCTCGGCCCCTACAACTTCCCCGGCCACCTGCCCAACGGGCACATCGTCCCCGCGCTGCTGGCGGGCAACACGGTGGTCTTCAAGCCCTCCGAAATCGCCCCCGCGACGGGTGAGCGCATGGCCGCCGCCTGGGCCAGTGCGGGTCTGCCCGAGGGCGTGTTCCAGCTCGTCCAGGGCGGGCGCGAGACCGGCGAGGCGCTGGTCGCGGGCGACATCGACGGGTTGCTGTTCACCGGGTCGGCCGGTGCGGGCCGCGCGCTCAAGCACGCCACGATCGATCGCCCGCACCTGATCCTCGCGCTCGAACTGGGCGGCAACAACCCGCTGATCGTCTGGGACAGCCCCGAGGAAGCGGCTTCGATCCTGGTCCAGTCGGCCTTCGTCACCAGCGGCCAGCGCTGTTCGTGCGCGCGCCGCTTGATCGTGCCCGAAGGGGCGATGGGCACGGCCATCGTCGACGCGCTCGACGCCTTGACCGGCCAGCTCAGGATCGCCGCCTGGGACGAGCCGGGCGAGGCGTTCATGGGGCCGTTGGTCTCCGATGCCGCCGCCGCACAGGCGCACCGCCAGGTCGCCGCGCTGATCGAACGCGGCGCGAAGGTTCTCCGCCCCTTCACCGGGATTGCCGGGCGCAGCGCGGCCTTCGTCACCCCCACCATCCTCGACGTGACGCAGATCGACGTTCCCGACGAGGAAATCTTCGCTCCCGTGCTGCAAGTGCGCCGGGTGGCCGATTTCGACGCCGCGCTGGAGGCTGCCAACGCCACCCGCTTCGGGCTTTCGGCCGGGCTCGTCAGCGCCGATGACGGCTTGTGGCAACGCTTCGTCGAGGAAAGCCGCGCGGGCGTGGTCAACCGCAACCGGCCGACCACCGGAGCGGCCGCCAACATGCCTTTCGGCGGGCTCGGCGAATCCGGCAATCACCGCCCGAGCGCGTATTACGCGGCCGATTACTGCGCCTATCCGATCGCCAGCTTCGAGGCGCAGCGGCCCGAAGCCGTGACCATTCCGGGGCTGTAGGCGGCCTCAGGCCGGGACCATTTCCTTGAGCGGGCGCGCCGGATCGGCCAGCACCTGAGGGGGAACCACGGCCCCGGCCTCGACCAGCTTGCGCCCCTGCACAAAGTCCTTGGCGTTGTTCACGCAATCGACGGCGATGACCTGGCCTTCGCGCAAGTAAACGACCGAGAAGCGCCGCTCGGCCGGATCGCCGCGCACCACGGCATCGTCGTACCCCGCGTTGATCCCTGCGGTCTGCAACTTGAGATCGTACTGGTTGGACCAGAACCAAGGGAAAGCCCTGTAAGGCTGTTCCTCGCCGCAGATGGCCCGCGCCACGCATGTCGCCATGTCGTTGGCGTTCTGCACCGATTCCACCCGCATGGCGGCTCCGCCCGCGTAAGCGCAGGCAAAGCGCGCGCAGTCGCCAATGGCGTAAACGTCGGGCAAGGAGGTGCGGCACAGCGCATCGACGTCCACACCATTCTCACCCTCGGCGCCGGCGCCGAGCAGCGGCGCTACTGCGGGCACGATGCCGATACCTACGATTACCGCATCGGCAGGCAGGATCACCCCTTCGGCCAGCCTCACGCCCGTCACCCGGCCGCCGTCCCCCACGAGACAATCGACCTGCGTCCCCGTGCGCAGATCCACGCCGTGGGCGCGGTGCTCGGCCTCGTAGAAGGCGGAAAGCGTTTCGCCCGCGACCCGCGCCAGCACACGCTCCTGCGCTTCGAGCAGCGTGACCTTGATCGCCATCTTGGACAGGACTGCGGCCGCCTCGAGCCCGATGTAGCCGCCCCCGATCACCACCACGCGCGCGATCCCGGCATCGATTTCGGCCATCAGCCGGTCGCAATCCGCACGGGTGCGCACGGCGTGGACACCGGCCAGCCCGGCCCCTTCGCAGGTCAACGCGCGCGGATCACCGCCCGCCGCCCAGACGAGCGTGTCGTAGCCAAGCACCGCCCCATCCGAAAGGGCGAGCGTCTTGCCCGTAACATCCACGCCAAGCGCTTCGACGCCCAGACGAAAGGTCACGCCCTTCTGCGCCCAGAACGTTCGGGAACGGATGGCAAGCCTGTCGAACGTCTTCTCGCGCGCGAAGTATTCCTTGGACAGCGGCGGGCGTTCGTAGGGCAGTTCGGGCTCGCGCCCGATTACGGTGATCGCCCCGGCGTACCCGTTCTGGCGCAGCGCAATGGCGCATTGCGCGCCCGCGTGCCCCGCGCCGACGATGACAACGCCTTTGCCGCTCATGCCGCGCCCTCGCCCAGAACGAAGGCGCGCAGAGCCTTGCCCAGCGCCTCGGGCGCCTCGAGCGGGGCGAGATGCGCGGCCTCGAGCGCGGCGTGACGCGCGCCGGGGATCATCGCCAGCAAGTGTTCGCCATGCCCTTCAAGCGGGGTCGAGGTATCGCGTGAGCCGGTCACCACGAGGGTCGGGCAGGCGATGCCCGCAATGCGGTGCTTGAGGTCCATGTCGCGGATCGCGGCGCCACAGCCCGCATAGCCTTGCGCGTCGGTGGCCTTGAGCTGGCGCGCGACGGCGTCCCACACGGCGGGATGCTCGGCGTGAAATTGCGGCGAGAGGAAGCGGCCCATCGCCATTTCGGCAATCGCGGCCATGCCCTGTTCGCGCACGGTGGCGATACGCGCGTCCCACGCGGCGGCGTCCATCGTCGCCGACGTGCAGACCAGCGCCAGGGCCTCGACCGCGCCCGGATGCGCGAGCGCGAGTTCCATCCCGATCATCCCGCCCAGCGATACGCCAGCAAGCGCAAAGCGCTCCACCCCGGCCGCGCGCGCGACGCCAAGGACATCCTGCGCCAGCAGCGCGAGCGAATAGTCGCCCGGCTCGCTCGCCGAAGCGCCATGCCCGCGGGTATCGATGCGCAGCAGCCGGAAGTGCTCGCGCAGGGTGGGCAGTGCCGCGTCCCACAGATCCATGTCGCAGCCGATCGAGTTGAGCAGGACCAGCACCGGGGCCCCCTCGCGCCCGTCCATCTTCCAGTAGATTTCGGCACCCTTGGCCGCGGTGAATGGCATCGTGCCGCTCCTTGATTGCTGCCCGGCCGCGCGAGCGGCCGGACGGATAAAAGGCGTTAGCCCAGATCGCCGCCCGCGACGGGCAGGATCGATCCAGTCACGTAGCTCGCCTCGTCCGAGGCGAGGAAGAGGATCGGGGCGATCTGCTCATCGAGCGTGCCGTAGCGCTTGACGAAGGTGGATGTGGTGACCTGTTCGACCGCCTCGGCCATCCAGGCCTGCTCCTGCGCGGTATCGCCTCGCGCGTTGCGCGGCACCTTGCGCGCGGGGGCCGAAGTCCCGCCGGGCGCGGTCGCCACCACGCGGATGCCCGCCTCGGCGTATTCCATGGCCAGGCTCATCGTCAGGCCGTTGATCCCACCTTTTGCCGCCGAATAGGGCACCCGGCGAATGCCGCGCGTGGCGTTGGACGAGACGTTGACGATGACCCCTGCGCCCTGTTCCAGCATCGCGGGCAGCACGGCATGGCAGGCGTAGAGCGTGGGCATGAGCGAGCGGCGGATTTCGGCGTCGATCTGCCCGGGCTCGAACGCGGCGAAGGGGCGCATGCGGATCGCCCCACCCACGTTGTTGACGAGCACGTCGATCCGCCCGAAGGCCGCAAGCGCGGTCTCGGCCGCCAGCGCGGCTCCGGCGTACGTTTCCAGATCGCCGATCGCGCAGACCGCCTCGCCGCCTTGCGCGGCGATATCAGCGGCGACCGCCGCGACGAAATCGGCCCGGTCGATCAGCACGACCCGCGCGCCTTCGGCCGCGGCGCGCCGGGCAACGCCCTCCCCGATGCCTTGCGCCGCGCCGGTCACGATCATGACCTTGCCTTGAAAGCGTCCCTCGAACAGCACCTCGCGCACTTCCTCAGATATGGTAGATGTCGATGACCTGGTGGATGTAATCGTCCTTGAGGACGACCTTCTTGCGCGCGATCAGCGGGGCTTCTCCGCGCAGGTCCAGGGTCAGGAAGGTGGTGCCGAAGAAGCTCTGCGTCTTCCTCATGCGGTGGCTGAGCGTGTGCCAGTTGTAGCGCACCGCGATTTCGCCCTCGCGCACATCCACGATCTCGATGTTGGAGAGATTGTGGCAGGTGCGCGGCTGCGGCATCGAGGCCGAGGAACGCTCGGTGTTGATGCGATAGACACGATCTTCAAGGCCTGTGCGGTTGGGGTAATAGATCAGCGAAATCTCGCTTTGCGGATCGCTGCACAGCGCATCGTCGTCGGTCCAGGCGGGCATCCAGTATTCGCACGAAGGCGCATAGCAGGTCAGCCAGGCGTCGAAGTCGCGATCGTCCAGCAGGCGCGCCTCGCGGTAGAGGAAGGCGCAGAGCGCATCGTAGGACAGGCTCTCGCGGGTCATTTCGCGCGTGCTCATTCGGCGGCCTCCTGCAGCGCGGCCGGAGCCGCATCGCGCGCCATTCCCGCCAGCATCACCTCGGCCCAGTATTCGTGCTGGCGCACGAAAAGGCCCTCGTCCTCGGACCGCTCACTCGACAGCAGCGGGTTCATGCCCATCGCCTTTGCATTGGCATCGGGCCCCGCGATCCAGCGCCGCGCGCCACGGCTGAGGTCGTTCCACAAGGTCCCGGCGCCTTCGTAGGCCGACTGGCAGCTGCGAAATTCCTCCAGGTCGTCGGGCGTGCCCATGCCGGTGACGTTGAAGAAATCCTCGTACTGGCGGATGCGATGGGCGCGGTCCTGCGCACTTTCGCCCTTGGGAGCGTAGCAGTAGATCGTCACTTCGGTGGTGTGCACGTCGATCGGGCGCACGACACGGATCTGGGTGGAGAACTGGTCCATCAGGAACACGTTGGGATAGAGCGCGAGGTTGCGGGTCTGCTCCATCACGAAGCGCGCCCTGTCGGCGCCGAGCCGCGCCTCGAGTTCCTCCTTGCGGTTCCAGATCGGGCGCACTTCGGGATTGATGACCTGCGTCCAGAGCAGGATATGGCCATGTTCGAAGCCATAGACCCCGCTTGCCGGCGCCTTCGACCAGCCGTTCGCGTCGACCGCCCGGGTCCCGCCTTCAGCGCGGCGCCCCATCGTCGACTGGTAGTTTTCGTGGACCGAGCTGACGTGGTAGCCGTCGCACCCGTTCTCCATCTGCATCTTCCAGTTGCCATCGAAAGTGTAGGTCGAGTTGCCGGTGAGCACCTCTAGCCCTTCGGGCGCCTGGTCGACCATCTGGTCGATGATGATCCGCGCCTCGCCCAGATGCTCGTCGAGCGAGAGGACATCCTCGTTGATCGAGCCGAACACGAAGCCGCGGTAGCTCTCGACCCGCACGCGAGTGAGATCGTGCGAGCCGTCGCGATCGAAGCTTTCGGGATAGGCCCCGGTGCTGGCGTCCTTGGCGCGCAGCAGCGACCCGTCGGTCTTGAAACTCCAGCCGTGGAACGGGCAGACGAACAGCGGCTGGTTGCCCCGCTTCTTGCGACACAGCTGGGCGCCGCGGTGGGCACAGGCGTTGACCATTGCGTTGATCGCGCCGTCCTTGCCGCGGGTCAGGATCACGGGAACGCGCCCGATCCAGGTCGTGAAGTAGTCGTTCTTCTTCGCGATCTGGCTTTCGTGGGCAAGATAGACCCAGTTGCTCTCGAAGATGTGCTTCATCTCGAGTTCGAACAGGTCCGCGTCGGTAAACACGTCGCGGCGGCACCGGAAGGCACCGGTCTCGGGATCGTCGACGACAGCCGTCGCGACTTTCTCCATCAAGCGTTCGTACATGATCCTGTCTCCCGTTTTTTCTTTACTTGCAAGGCCTGCGTTCAGGCGCTTTCGGGCACCCGCTGGCCCTTGGCCTCGGCACGGCGGCGGGTCGAGAACGCCTCGTCCTCCTCGCCCTTGGCCTTCTGCATCTGGAAGTCGAAGGCGATGTCGGCGCGACTTCCCTGGCGGCTGGGAACCGGCAAGAGCCCCTCGCGGGTGCCGAAGGCGAAATCGTCCTTGGCGAAGGGGTCATCGCCGAAGTTGATCTGCGTGGTCAGCGTGCGGTAGCCGGGCGCCTCGACGAAAAAGTGGACGTGGGCCGGGCGATGGCCATGACGGCCGAGCGCGAACATCAGCGTTTCGGTCGCGCCGCCCGGTGGCACCGAATAACCGCTGGGCATCTTGGAGTGGAAGGCATAGGCGCCGTCCGGGCCGAGCTTGATGCGGCGGCGGTTGTTGAACGGGGTCTGTTCGCCCGTGGGGTCGAAGTGCGAGTACCAGCCAGCCGAATTGGCGTGCCAGACGTGAAGGATCGCATTGGGCACCGGCTCGCCGTCGGGGCCGGTGACGGTGCCGCGCATGTGCAGGTCGTCGGCTGCGGGATCGGGGTCGCTCGACAGGTTCGCATCGCCTTCGACGAGCGGCGCGCCCTTGACGTAGAGCGGCCCTTCGATGGTGCGCGGCGTTCCACCGGCGAGCCCGGCCTCGGCGTCCTTGGCGTCCATGTAAAGGTCCATGAAGTGCTCAAGCCCGGTGCCCGGCGCGATCAGGCCAAGCTCGCCCGCGCCATCGGCGAAGAACTTCACCGCGCCCCAGAATTCGTCTTCCGAGATGTCGTGGCGCACGATTACCCACATGATCGCTTCGGTCAGGTCGCGCACGATCGCCTTGAGCCGCGGATCGCCCTTTTCCTGGCCGATGCCCGCTGCGGTATCGAGCAGCTTTTGAATGTCCGGTGTCTTTACGAAATCCTCAGTCATGGTGAGCTCTCCCGTTGGTGATGGCCCGCTGTTGGTGGTTCTTGTCGATGGATTTACGCGGCGATGGTCTTGTCGAGGCCTAGCTGTCGTCGTCGCGGATGGAGGAAGGATGGCGGCACAGCGGCGTGACCTTCATCGTCATGAAGGGATAGAGCGGCAGGGCCATGAGCGTGTCGTGCAGCGCCGCGTTGTCGGCCACGTCGAAGATGCTGACGTTCGAATAGAGCCCGGCCTTGCGCCAGATGTGGCGCCACACGCCGCTGGCCTGCAGGTCCTGCGAATAGGCCTTCTCGCGCGCCTTGAGCGCGGCGGCTTCGTCCGCATCGAAATCGAGCGGGATGGCAACGTCCATTTCAACCATGAACAGCATGGGAAATCAGGCTCCTGTCTTGACGGCGTGAAGGCGCGCGCCGGTGCGGTCGCGCCGGAAGTAGGCGATCTTGTCCTCGTCGAGCGTCACGCCAAGGCCGGGTCCGGTCGGCACGGCAAGCGCAAAGTCGGCGTATTTGAGCGGCTCGGCCAGGATTTCGTCGGTCTGTAGCAGCGGGCCGAACAGCTCGGTTCCCCACTCGAGCTTCTCGAGCGTGGCAAAAACGTGCGCCGAGGCTGCGGTCCCCACCGCCCCTTCGAGCATCGTGCCCCCGTAAAGACCAAGCCCGGCCGCGCGCGCGATCGCGGCGACTTCGGCGGTGGCGAAAAGCCCGCCCGACTGCGCGATCTTGAGCGCGAAAACCGAGGCCCCCGCCGCGCTTGCCAGCGCCAGCGCCGAACGCGGCCCGGTCAACGCCTCATCGGCCATGAGCGGAACCGGCTGGCTGCTCGACAGCCGCGCCATCGCCGCCACCGCGTCACCCGCGATCGGCTGTTCGACCAGTTCACAGCCGACATCGTGGAGCATCGCCATGCCCAGACGTGCCTGCGCCTCGCTCCAGTTCTGGTTGACGTCGACGCGGATGCTGGCGCGGCTGCCCAGTGCCTTGCAGATCGCCCCGACATGGGCCACGTCGTCGCGCACCGAACGCTTGCCGATCTTGAGCTTGAAGATACGGTGGCGGCGCGCATCGAGCATGGCCTCGCCCTCGGCGATGTCGCGCGCGGTGTCCCCGCTCGCCAGGGTCCAGGCAACCGGCAGCGTGTCGCGGCGGCGGCCACCGCCGATCAGTTCGGAAACCGGCACACCCAGCCGCTTGCCCGCCATGTCGAGCAGCGCGGTTTCGACCGCGCACTTGGCAAAGCGGTTGCCCCGCACGCAGGCCTCGACCCTGGCCATGGTCTCGCCGACGCGGGAAATGTCGCTCGTCTCGAGCACGGGCAGGATATAGGTCTCGATCGCCGACTGGATGCTCTCGGGGCTCTCCTCGCCGTAGCTCAGGCCGCCAATGGTGGTGCCCTCGCCGATCCCCTCGATGCCTTCGTCATCGACCAGCCGCACGATCGTCATGGCCTGCGAATGCATCGTGGCCATGGCCAGGACATGCGGGCGGATTGTCGGGACATCGACAATGAAGGTATCAGCGCGATCCAACGCAGCCATTGCAGACACTCTCCCGTATGGTTAGGTTTCAAGGGAAAGCTAGTCGCGCCGTTGACGGCTTTCAAAGATCAATCGGGTCACAGAGCAATACCCTGAAGGTATGAACCATGGACTTGCGCCTCCTTCGCTATTTCGTTGCGGTTGCCCAGGAAGGCAATTTCAACCGCGCGGCCGAGCGGCTGCACATTGCCCAGCCCCCGCTCTCGCGCGCCATCCAGCAGCTTGAAGGCCATGTCGGCGCAAGCCTGATCGAGCGGTCGGCGCGCCCGCTCGCGCTCACCAAGGTCGGCCAGCTGCTCTACGCCCAGGCGCTCCAGCTGCTCGCCCGGATCGAGGACGTTGAGACCATGGTGCGCACCGCCGCGACCAGCGAACGGCGCCGCTTCGTGATCGGCTTCGTCTCCTCGACGATCTACGCCCGGCTGCCCGAACTGATCCGCGAATTTCGCAAGGCGGCCGACAATATCGAACTGGTCATGCTCGAGAGCACCACGCTCGACCAGCTCGCCGCGCTCAAGGACGGGCGCATCGACGTCGGCTTCGGGCGCATCCGGTTCGATGATCCGGCCGTCCAGCGCGTGATCCTGCGCCATGAAAAGCTCGTCGCCGCCTTCCCGGTCGACCATCCGCTGGCCCATGGCGACGGGCCGGTATCGCTCCGCGACATCGCCACCGAGCCACAGATCATCTACCCCCGCCAGCCGCGCCCGAGCTACGCCGATCAGGTCATTTCGCTCTGGCGCGACCACGGCATCGAGCCGCGCATCGTCCATGAAGCGCGCGAACTGCAGATCGCGATCGGGCTCGTCGCGGCCGAGGAAGGGATGGCGATCGTCCCCGAATCGGTGCGCCGCGCGCGCAGCCACGACGTCGCCTTTCGCGAACTGGCCGAAACCGCGACGTCGCCGATCATCATGAGCCACCGCCCCGGCGACCGCTCCCCCGAACTTGCGCTGATGCTCGAGACGATTGCACGCAAGTACGAGGACTGGGGCTACGGCGCGCCCCACGGCCTGGCGCGCTGAAGCGCTGACAGGGGGGGGCCACGAAGCGCCACGCACGATGAACCGTGCCCCTCTCACGGCGGAACGCTCACGCAGCACAAGACCGGGCTAAATCGATGAAAACGGCAGATTTTAGCCACTTATGATCTTGCGCAGCGCACAACTCGCGAGCGCGCGCAGCGCCATCCGGACCTTTCCCTAACCCGCCATGAACGATTACGCGATGAGTTGAGCCACCGCCGGGGTGAGGCGTGGAACCGGATATGGACCTGGTGAGACCCTATCACCTAACCAGTCCCCGGATCGGAAATTCGAGGGATTCGTTAATGCTGAACCTGCGGGGGTCGCAAAGCGCGGCACAGACCATCGTGCTGCGCGGCGAAGGCAAGCGCGCCAAATCGCGCAACGGGCTTGTTGGCCTGTTTTCGCTGGTGCTCTGTGCGCTTGGCCTGTTCTCGCTGCCCGGCACCGCCTTCGCGCATCTGCAGTGCGTTCCCTACGCCCGCGAACAGTCGGGCATCGACATCCATGGCGACGCGCGCACCTGGTGGAAGCAGGCTGGCGGCATCTACGCCCGCGGCGATGTTCCCAAGGTCGGCGCGGTGATGGCCATGGCCCCCTCCAGCGCGATGCCGCTCGGCCATGTCGCGGTCGTCGCCAAGGTCGTCGACAACCGCCACGTCCTGCTCAACCACGCCAACTGGTCGCGCCCCGGCATGATCGAGACCGGCGTGATGGCCGAAGACGTCTCGGACGCCGGTGACTGGAGCGAAGTGCGCGTGTGGTACGCCCCGACCGCTTCGCTGGGCACCCGCGCCAACCCGGTCTACGGCTTCATCTACCCCGAAGCGCCCGAGGCCCAGCCGACCGACCTTGCCAACACCCCGATCCAGATCGCCGCCGCCGACACCGGCAAAGTGAACATGTAAGCCTTCGCTCCCCTCGCATCGCGTCCCTCGACGCGACACGGGACATCCCGTCAAAAGGCCGCTCGCGGCCTTTTTTCGTACCCGCCTCCGGCCGCGCCCGAAGCGGGACGCAATTGTCACGCTGCGGTGCCCTTCTTGCACGCGCGCCGGTCTTGATTTTTTCATGATACGTTATCACATGCACACCATGATCGCCTCCGACGCCTTCCCGCTTGCGCTGATCGCGCTCGGCACTGCCCTGTCCAGCTGGCTTGGCGGGCTGTTCACCATGCGCCTGTTCGCGCGCAGCACGCTGCTGTTCGCGCTGACCGGCGGGCTGGCGCTGGGTGTCGCGGTGTTCGACCTCCTGCCCGAGGCGCTCGAGGGGCGCAGTGGCGCGTTCCAGATCCTGCTGGTGTTCGCGCTCGTCCTGCTGGGGCTGGGGGCCAGCCTGCTGTTCCACCACCTGCCCGAAGGCAGCCTCGCCAAGGCCGGGCCGGGCCGCATCGCGCTGCTCCTCCACAGCCTGATCGACGGACTGGGGATCGGTCTCGCCTTCCAGGTTTCGGCACAGACCGGGTGGATCATCGCCGCCGCCGTGCTGGCGCACGACATGGCCGACGGGGCCAACATGGCCGGGCTGAGCCTCGCCCGCGCCGACCGCCGCTCGGCCTATCGCTGGGTCCTGGCCAACGCGCTTGCCCCGGCGCTCGGCATCGCTGTGGGGCAGCTCCTGCCGATCGAGCCGGCCCACTTCGGCTGGCTGCTCGCCTTCTTCGCCGGAGGGTTCCTCTATATCGCGCTGTTCGAGTTGCTGCCGCAGAGCCTTACCGGGCACGGGCGCGCCCGCAGCCTGATCGGCACCGCGCTGGGCATGGCCGCGATGGGAGGGATCGTCTCGCTCGCCCACGGCTAAGGCGGGACATCGCCAAAGACAGACCGCTTCGACGACCGGCCGGGCGCCCTTCGCCCTATCCCGCCTGCGCGCATTCGCGATCGAACGCTTCGATGAGTGTCACCGGCACGCCCTCGCCATAGGCGCGTACCGTCTCGAACACCCGGCACAGCGCATCGAGGCGTTCGAATCCGTAGCTCCCTGCCACCCCCTTGAGCGCGTGAACCGTCCGGGCAAGGCCAGCCTCGTCGGCCGGTGCCTGCGACGAGGCCGCGCGGGCAAAGGCCAGGCCCAGCCGCGCGATATCCGCGCGCGCGTGGCCCAAAAGCTCGGCGCGCGCCTCGACCGGCAGGGCCGCAAGAAAGCTGTCGTCCTCCTCTGCCCCCTCGCCCCCTACGCCGACCGGCGCCGCCGCGCAGGCCCGTGCGATCACCTCGCACACGATCGCCTCGGTAAAGGGCTTGGGCACGATGTCGAACGCGCCCGCCGCGATCAGCGCATCGCGCCGCACATTCTCCGAATAGGCGGTGTAGCCCAGAATTGGCACCGTTCCGCGCCCTTCTGGCAACGCGCGCAGGAGCCGGATGGTCGCTTCCCCGTCGAGCCCGTCCATCGCGCTGTCGACCAGGATCACGTCGAAACGTTCATCAAGCGCGCGAAGCACGCCATCGAGCCCGCTTGGCACGCCCGCCACCGAACAGCCCAGCACGCCAAGCTGCGCCTGTGCGGCCAGCCGCGTGGCGTCGGTATCGTCGATCACCAGAACCCGCAGCCCCTCGGGCAAAGCCGCGCGCGCGGACGGGCTCGCGGGCGCAGAAGGCGCATCGCGCGCCGGCGCCCCGGCAGCGCGGATCGGCAGCGTGACGCGAAAGCACGAACCCTCGCCCGGCGTGCTCTCCACGCTCAGCGTCCCCCCCATGAGATCGAGCAGTTCGCGCGTGATCGCCAGCCCCAGCCCGGTTCCGCCGAAACGCCGCGCCACGCGCGCGTCGGCCTGCGCGAAGGGCTGGAGCACGCGCGCGATCGCCTCGGGCGCGATGCCGATGCCGGTATCGGTGACGGTAATCCGGTAACGCTGCGCATCGAGCCGTTCGCAGCGCGCCTCGACCTGCCCCGTCTCGGTAAACTTAACCGCGTTGCTGATAAGGTTGGAGACGACCTGCTGCACCCGCCCCGGATCGCCAACGACCAGAAACGGGACATCGGCGCTGTAATCAAGCCCGATGCCCTTGGCCCGCGCGCGCGCGGCAAAGACGTCAATCGCATCGCCGAGCGTCACGTTGGGATCGAATTCGACCCCATCGACCTCCTGCCGGCCCGCTTCGAGCTTGGCGTAATCGAGCACGTTATCGAGCGTGACCATCAGCGCACGGGCCTGGGCCTGGGTCGTCGCGATGAGTTGCGGCATGTCGGCGACCGGCCACGCGATCGCGTCCTTGTGCCGCGCGAGGATCGCAAAGGTCGCCAGCACCCCGGTCATCGGCGTGCGAATTTCGTGGCTCATCACCGCGATGAAGCGCGAGCGGGCCTCAGCCGCCGACATCGCCGCATCACGCGCCTTGCGCAGTTCGTGCTCGATCTCGATGCGCCCGGTCACGTCCTGGCACACCCCGAACAGGCCGGTGATCCGCCCGTCGGAGGCGACCTGGGCGTTGCCGTGGACTTCCATGACCCGCGAGGAGGCGAGCCCCTCGCGCAGCCGTATCCGCCGCTCGAACCCGCCGCCCTTGCGCAGCACCCGCTTGAGCGCCGCGCGCAAGCCCGCCGCATCGCGCCGCTCGATCGCGCCAAAGACCTGCGCGAGCCCCGGCGGCGCCTCGGGATCGAACCCCAGCATCGCGGCCAGCGTGCGCGACCATTCGACCCGCTGCGCCCCGGCATCGAAGCTCCAGTGCCCCATCGCCGCCAGATCCTCGGCGACGAGCAGAAGGTGGTTGGCGTGGCGCAGGCGCGTGTTGGTGGTCTCGAGCGCATCCTGCGCGGCCTTGCGATCCGAAATCTCGCGCACCGCGACCACGAACTGGCGCGCTTCGCGGGGGCTCTCGATCGGCCGGAACGCCGCTTCGACCCACACGTCGCGCCCGGTTCCGGTGTGCCAGCGGAACGTGCGCGTCTCGCTGTTCGAGCCGCACCCCAGTTCGGCGATGGCCTGGCCAACGAAGGTGCGATCAACGGCAACGACATGGGCGAGGAACGATTGCCCGGCCAGTTGCCCGGCCGGAAGCGCGAACAGCCGCTCACTCGCCTGCGAGGCGTAGGCGATGCGGCCATGTTGGTCGATCCGGCAGATCAGGTCGTTGGCGTTGTCCGCCAGCAGGCGCAGCTCGCGCTCCTGCTGTTCGAGCCGCTGCTGCGAGCGGTGCAGCGCGGTCACGTCGGTGGCCACCGCGATATGCGCGGCAACTTCGCCGTCCTGCCCCGAAAGCGCAGCGAAGCGGGTCTGGAACCAGCGATCCTCACCGCCCTGGTAGGCCGCCACGCGCAGCGCCACATCGGCAAATCCACTCCCCCTCCGGCACACCTCGAGCGCCTCGTCGAGCGCGCGGCGCTGGTGGTCGGGCAAAGTCCGCCCGATGCGCTGGCCCAGGAGACTGGCCGCCGGCAGCCCGGTCATCGCCGCCATGCCCGCGTTGGCGTACGTGATCGTGTTCGCCTCGTCGATCGCGCAGATCCCGATCGGGGCGGCTTCGGCCAGCTCGCGAAAGCGCCGCTCGCTCGCCCCGACCGAACTGGTCAGCCGGTCACGCTCGCCCAGCACCACCGCAATCGGCAACGCGGTCAGCACGCAGCTGCCGATGAACAGCTGGACGAGCATCAGCCGCTGGGCCGGATCGGCGGTGGCCGCCGCGATCGGCCCCAGCCCCTTGAGTGTCAGCGCGACCGAGATCGAAGCGACGATCAGCGCGGCAAGGCCAGCCCCGAGAAAACCGGTGCGAAACACTGCAAGGCACACGAAGGGCAGGACAAGATACGTCAACGCGAGCGGCTGCGCGAAGACGATCACGCTCACCGCGGCCAGCGCCAGCGCATGAAACGCCAGTTCGACCGGGTCGGTCCGGCGCGATCGGCCGCGCAGCACCAGCGTGCTGTAGGCCGAGAGCACCAGCGGCACGATGGCGATCAGGCCAAGCGCGTGCGAGACCTGCCATTCCGCCGCGTGTTCGAGCACCCGCCCCTCACCGCGCACCAGCGCCACGAGCGCGAGCAGCGCGCCCGAAACCATCGGCGCGGGGCCCATGCAGGCGCACAGGAACTGCGCCAGCCCGCGCAGGTTGGTAAGATTGACGCGCCGCTCCTGCGAATACTCGATGAGGACGCAGGCCACCGTGATCTCGATGGCATTGGCCAGCACGAAGACCAGGTTGTCGATCGGGTCCACCCCGAACAGCGCCGCCGTGACGAAGAGGACGAGACTGGCCAGCGCGACGAGTTCGACACGGTAGCGCGGCGCGCCGATCAGCACCGCCGCCAGCACCCCCGCGTTGGAGGGCCAGAAGGCAGCGAAGCTCGGATCGTGCCGGGTCAGCGCGAAACTCCCGCCCGCCGTGGCCAGCACGTAGCCCAGCACGACCGCCAGCCACAGCCCGCGACTGTGCGGCGCGCTGGTCGGCTTGGCGAGAATGCGTTCGATGGCCGCTCTCCTTCAAAGTCTGCTCGCGGCCCGTGTCCGAACCGCTTCAGGCCGCCCTCAGGCGCGCGACGCGCAGGCGCCCGGCGCCTCGTCGCGGCTCTCCTGCCAGCGCTCGCGCTTGCGGTAGAGCGTGGAGGGACTGACCCCCAGCGCCCGCGCCGCCTGCGGAAGATTGCCATCGGCACGGCGGATCGCCTGATCGACCGCCAGCCGCTCGATTTCGTCCAGTGTGAGCCCAGCCAGGTCGACCAGCCCCGCGCCCGATGTGCCCGATGGCCGCGCGGCGCGCTCGACCGCAGGCTCACCCGGAACCGGAGCGCCCCCCACCACGTCGAGCGGAAAGGCCGGACCCGGATTCATCACCACCGCGCGGCGCACCGCGTTCTGCAGTTCGCGCACGTTGCCCGGCCAGGAATGGCGGCGCAGCGTCTCACGCGCGGTGGCGTCGAAATGCCCGGCACGCTTGCCTTCTTCCTGCGTGAAGCGTTCGAGGAAAGCCTCGGCAATCCGCTCGACATCCTCGCCCCGCTCGCGCAGCGGCGGCAGGTGCAGCGGGATCACCGCAAGACGGTAATAGAGATCCTCGCGAAAGCGCCCCTCGGCCACTTCGAGCATCGGATCGCGGTTGGTCGCACAGATCACCCGCACGTCCACCGGTTCAGGCGCGCTCGCCCCGACCGGCTGGACCATTCCGGTCTGCAGGAAACGCAGCAGCTTGACCTGGAGCTTGATGTCCATCTCGCACAGTTCGTCGAGGAACAGCGTACCGCCGTTGGCCGCACGCGCGGCGCCCAGCGCGTTGTCGATCGCCCCGGTGAAGGCGCCCTTGCGATGCCCGAACAGCTCGGATTCGAGCAAGGCCTCGGGGATCGCCCCGCAGTTGACCGCCACGAACGGGCGATCCTTGCGCGGCCCCGACCGGTGGATCGCTTCCGCCGCGACTTCCTTGCCCGATCCGCTCTCGCCGGTGATGAACACTGTCGCACGCGAATGGGCCACGCTTTCGATCGCGCGGTAGAGCGCGCGCATCTGCGGCGAAGCGCCCACGAAACCGTGGAAGTGGTCCCGCTCTGCGTCCCTGCGCGCTTCCTCGACGTGGCGTTGCAGTTCGGCGTGCTGGGTGGCGTTGCGCAAGGTGGTGAGCAGGCGCTCAGGCTTGATCGGCTTGACCAGATAGTCGTAAGCGCCCAGCCGCGTCGCCTGCACCGCGCGGCCGATCGAACCGTCTGCGGTGGCCACGATCACCTTGGTCAACTCGCTCAGCCCCGACAGTTCGGCCAGCATGTCGAGCCCGTCGCAGTCGGGCAGTTGCAGGTCGAGCAGGACCGCATCGAAGCGCGCACCCGAGACCAGCAGCGTGCGCGCCGCGCCTCCGGTCTCGGCCACCTTGACGAGATAGCCCGCCAGTTCGAGCTGCTTGGAATAGGCCAGCGCCAGCGAGCGGGTGTCCTCGACGATCAGTACACGGGCCTTGCTCACCGGCGGTATCCCCCCTGGGTCCAGATGCAGCCGGCAAGGCCACATGTGAGTCCATGAAGATTAGAGCTTACTAGGTTAACAATTTGAGAAACCTTACGGATATATACTTGGTACCTACTCGGATTTTCGATCTGCAGCACAGATCGTTTCCTTCGCATCGACCCACCGCCGGGCAAGCAGGGACGAAGACATGGCAAGGCATTGCAATGGTGCGATAACATTAGCATTTTGCGCCATGCTCCTGGCCGGATGCGTAACCGGGAGGACGCCGGAAAATCCCCCACAGGCAACCTGGATGTACCAGGAAGACCCCTTCCACCTGGCGGCCTGCACGCCCGGCGCCGCCCCGGCCGATTTCGCGCCCGGCGAGGAAGTCCCCGCCACCGCGCTCGCGGGGCAGACGCTCGAACTGGGCCCCGGCGATCGCCTGCGCATTCGCCTGGCGGGTGACACCGCTCTGGTCACGGGCAACTATGTCATTGCCGCCGATGGCACGATCGCGCTGCCCGGCACCGCCCCGCTGGCGCTCGCAGGCCTCAGCCCGCAGGCGGCGCGCGACGCGGTGCAGG
>NZ_JALHLF010000090.1 GCF_022832435.1 Novosphingobium organovorum
GCCGGGGCGAGCGCGGCGCGCCAGCTCGGCGGGACCGCCGGTGCGCCCTGCGACGCCCCCCCAGCCGATTGCGCCGCGCCAGGAGCCCCCGGTGCTGTTGCCTCGTTCCCGCTCATCGCAAAATTCTCCTGCAGCGGGCCCCGCACAGGGCGTGCGCCCATTGCACTTGGCCTCGCCAATCCCTAAGCACCTTGGGATCATGGCTGTCCATCTCCACGAAGAAGATCTCCCCGAAGGCGTGCTTGCGCCGGGACCCGTTGCCGTCGACACCGAGACGATGGGTCTGATCACCCGCCGTGACCGCCTCTGCGTGGTCCAGATATCCGACGGCCAGGGCGACGAGCACCTCGTTCGCTTTGCCCCCGGCAGCGCCTATGCCGCGCCCAACCTCAAGGCGGTGCTGGCCGATCCGGCGCGCATCAAGCTCTACCATTTCGCGCGCTTCGACCTCGCCGCGATCGAGCACTACATGGGCGTGATGGCCGCGCCCGTGTTCTGCACCAAGATCGCGAGCAAGCTGGTGCGCACCTACACCGACCGCCACGGGCTCAAGGACCTCGTGCGCGAACTGCTCGGCAAGGAAGTCTCCAAGCAGCAGCAGTCGAGCGACTGGGGCGCCCCCGAGCTGACCGACGCGCAGAAGGAATACGCCGCGTCCGACGTGCGCCACCTGCACGCGATGCACACCATCCTGATCGAGCGTCTGGCGCGCGAAGGCCGCACCGAGATCGCGCAGGCCTGCTTCGACTTCCTGCCCGCGCGCGCGCGGCTCGACCTTGCCGGCTGGCCCGACCACGACATCTTCAGCCACGAAGCGGCCTGACCGGACGGAACGGGTCGCACGATGTCCGAGGAAGCCACCCAGATCCGCAATCGCCGCAAGCATCTTGCGGCGCCCGGCGGTTCGCACGACCGGCTCGTATCCTTCCTGGCCAAAGCGCTCCCCGCCGCGATCGGCGTGGTGGCGGCGGTGATGATCCTCGTTCCGCTCAGCCCGCGCGGCGAAGTCAGCTTCCTGCTCGACCGCAACAAGGTCGCGGTGACCAAAGATCGCATCGCGGTCGACAACGCGGCCTACCGCGGCAAGGACCGCAACGGGCGCGACTTCACCGTGACCGCGGGCACCGCGGTGCAGAAATCGGCCGAGACGCCGGTGGTCGAGATGTTCGATCTCGCCGCCAGGATCGCGCTCAACGACGGCCCCGGCACGATCAAGGCGCCGCGTGGCAAGTACAACTACGATAACGATACGCTCGACGTCGATGGCCCGGTCGATTTCGCCGCCAGCGACGGCTATCGCATGACCGCCAACAACGTCGCGGTCGACATCGCGACCAAGTCCGCGCAAGGTTCAGGCGGCGTGGAAGGCCAGGTTCCCTCGGGCACGTTCAAGGCCGACACGATGCACGCCGATCTCGAAGGGCGCACGGTCACCCTGGAAGGCAACGCCAAGCTGCGGATGACCCCCGGCAGCAAGCTGGAGATACCCAAATGATGCCCGTTCGACAGCCCGCCACCGCGCTGCGCTGCGTTCTTGCCGCCGCCCTTCTCGCCGCCGGCGGCCTGATCGCCACGCAGCAGATCGGCGCCCAGACCTTCAAGGGGCACAATTCCAACGCGCCTGTTGATTTCGCCGCCGACAAGATCGAACTGCAGGACAAGCAGGACCGCGTCGTGCTGACCGGCAATGTCGACATCGTGCAGGACGACCTCAAGCTGACCGCCGCGCGCACGGTAGTCAACTTCACCAACGCCGACCGCCTCCAGGTCCAGCGAATCACCGCGACGGGCGGCGTGCGGGTCACCCGCGAGGACCAGATCGCGACCGGCGACGTTGCCGTTTACGACTTCAACAAGCGCATCATCACCATGGTCGGCAACGCCACGCTCAAGCGCGGGGCGACCGACACGCTGCGCGGGCCCCGCTTCGTGGTCGATCTCAACACCGGCGTCTCGCAGGCCTCGGGCGGGCGCGTGCAGGGCACCTTCAGCGTGCCCAAGAAGGCCACCACGGGCGACAACAGCGGGACCTGAAACCCACTTTCCCAGCGGCCTTGCCGCTGCCGCGCCGTCACGGCGGAGATGGCGATACGAAAAAGGGCAGCCCTGCCGGGCTGCCCTTTTTCGTTATCCGCCCCGCCGCCAGGCCAGGCCAAGCGATCAGAACGCGCGGTCGTGGACCAGCACGCGCAGGGTCAGCACGATGATCTGGATGTCGCGCATGATCGTCCAGCCCTCAAGGTATTCAAGGTCCGACTGGAGGCGGTTGACGAGATCCGATTCGTGATCGGTCGCCCCGCGATACCCGCGCACCTGCGCCAGCCCCGAGAGGCCCGGCTTTAGGCTGTGGCGCTGCCAGTAGCGCAGGTCGACTTCCCAGAACAGCTTGTCGCCCGCCAGCGAGCCCGTGGCGTGCGGACGCGGTCCGACCAGGCTCATGTCGCCCAACAGGACGTTGAACAGCTGCGGCAGCTCATCGATGCTGGTCTTGCGGATGAACTTGCCCACCGGCGTGATGCGCTGGTCGTTCTTGGAGGCCGACTGGTTGCCGTCGGCATCGCACAAGGCCTCGGTCATCGAACGGAACTTGTACATGTTGAAGAAGCGGTTGCCGCGCCCCATGCGGCGCTGGACGAAGAACACCGAACCCCCGTCGTAGAACTTCACCGCGAGCGCGATGACGATCAGCAACGGCGAGAGCGCGAGAATGGCGCTGCCCGCAAAGGCCAGGTCGAACATCCGCTTGATCGCACGCTCGCGCAAGCCCAGCGGCCCTGCCGAAACCAGCAGCAGGCCATGTTTGCCCGCCACCCGCGCGCCCTGCGCGCCCAGCCGCACCACGACATCATCGAGCACTTCGCCATCGACGTTCGCGCCCTTGAGCATCATCGCCCATTCGGCGCGCCGCCCGACCGGGCAGCTCACGATCACGCGGTCGATGTTGCGCAGCACGATCCCGAACCGGTCGAGCGCTTCGGGGTCGCGCAAGTCGGGGCGCAGCCCCAGTGCCGCGGCCGAGACGCGAATGGCGCCCGGAAAATCGACCTTGGGTCCGCCGTCGTCGATCACCAGCTCGTTCATCACTGCAGCGCCACAACGCCAGCGCACCAGATGGCGCATCTGCAGGCGCGAAAGGCAGATCAGCAGCATCCCGGTGATCGCCCCGGCGTTGAAGCTGAGACGCGGCAACCCGCCCGAAGGCTTGACCAGGAACTGGACGAAGACCGCCACCACCACCGCAATGGTCATCGCGATCATCGGGCGCGACAGGCTGGTCCAGGTCCGGCGCAGGGTGTCGATCGAATAGCTGCCGTTGTAGAGCGCCAGCGTCAGGAAGATCGGCAGGATCAGCTGGCCATGGACCAGGCCAGCCCCCAGGTCGCGGCTGACCAGCCAGCTGGCCAGCGTGAAGCCCGCAACGATCGCCGCGATATCGCCGACCATGATGCCCAGGTAGCATTGCAGGCGCCGCCGCTCGAGCGAAGGCGCCACGGGCGATGCGGCGAACAGAGATTCCTGCGTTTTCAACGCCTGTGGCGCGAATGGCGCATTCATGCTTGGTGAACTCCCGATAGCCGACGTCACACGCCACCCCCCGACATTTGCGCAGCAGGCAGCGTTGCTGCAGCGCAATACGTATAAACGCTAGGTAAGGCTCCCGGCAATCGAAAATGCCTAAAGCGTTCTATTTGTCCGTTGTCTTGATTGTGCAATCGTTGAGCGAGCGATGCCAAGTAGTCCATTTGCCAGAAGAAGTTCGGCATCCTGACTATTTGTCAGCAGCATCTGGTGCAGACTTACCAGTCGATTTACCAGTCGATCGAGTCGCGCGCCGCGCCAGACCCGCAGTTGCTCGCTCAGCGCGGGCTTGTCCTTCCAGAACACCCGCCGGGCCTTGGCCTCGTTGTCGAGCAGCGCCGCGACATCGCCCCCTTGCGCGAGCTGCGCGTTGAGCGTGGCGAGCTGCGCCACGCGCCGCTCAATCGCCAGCAACAGCCCGACCGGGTTGATGCCCAGCTCGTGCATGCGGCGCAGCTGCGGCGCGATCTGTTCGCGCCGCCCGCCCAGCACCGCATCGACCAGCGGCCCGAAGGCATCGTCCTCGGTCGAGGCGCCGATCTCGTCGAGCACGGCCATGGTGACCGGGCGCGGGGTCTCGGGCGCGGCGTCGAGATAGAGCGCGATCTTTTCGACCTCGGNCGAGGCGCCGATCTCGTCGAGCACGGCCATGGTGACCGGGCGCGGGGTCTCGGGCGCGGCGTCGAGATAGAGCGCGATCTTTTCGACCTCGGAGCGGGCAAGCCGGGTGTCGAGCCCGGTCGAACGGGCGATTCGCTCGGCGATCTCGCTGCCCATCTTGAGCCCGGCCCCGTTGGCCATCATCCGCACGCTTCCGGTAACCGAGGCGAGATCGGGAGGATAGAACATCGCGACGAGCGCATCGCCGCGCGCGGCGAGCAGCTTGGCGGTGCGCGATTTGTCGGTTGCCCCGGCCGCCACGATCAACACCGGGCAGCCTTCCACCGCGTTGTCGAGCAGGGTCTTGACCGCATCGTGCGCCTCATCGCCCTGCGCGCGCACGTAGATGTGCCGCGCGCCGCCGAACAGCGAGGTCGAACGCGCCTCGTCGCCCAGCCGGACCGGGTCCTTGCGCAGTTCGGCCCCGCTCATCTCGACCCGCTCACCCGCCTCGGGCAGCAGCGAGACGATCTTGGCGGCCGCATCGCTCGCCCCCGATTCGTCGGGTCCGCAGAAGAAGAACACCCGCGCCTCACGCGCGGCCCGCGACGAGAGCGAGTTGAAATCGCGTTGCGAGGCCTTCACGGCGCCTTGCTGGGCGTGGCTTGCGGCGCGTTCGGAGAGGCCGCCCCCCCGGCGTTCGCATCCAGCCCCTCGCGCATGCGCAGAGCGACATTGGTGACGATCCGGCTGGCGACGTCCTTGGCCAGGTTCTCGAGCGCGCGCTGTTCGGCCGCGATCGTCGCGTAGTCCGACGAAACGACATCGACGCCCGCGTCCGAGCCTGCGGTCGCATCGACCACGATGGCGTTGTCCGACAGGTCCACCAGCTGGTAGCGCGCGCGCAGCGTGCGCCGCTCGCGCCCGATGGTGTCGTCCGAGAGCAGCGCGAAGCCTTCCAGCTTGTCGTCGAGGCGCACGTCGAGGCGGTAGCGCGGGGCCTGACCGGGCTTGGGCTCGCCCAGCCGATCGACCAACGCGTTGCGCACGAGCCAACCCGCGCGCCCCTCGATCGCGGCGACCTGGACACCCGCGAGCCCGCGCGCGACCTTGCTGTCACCCCCGCCCGCGTACATTGGCGAAAGCCCGCAACCGGCCAGCGGCAGCGCCGTCAGCGCGGCGGCGACAAAGGCGAGAACGCGCCTCACGCGACGAGATTGACCAGACGGTCGGGCACGACGATCACCTTGCGAATTTGCGCTCCATCGAGGGCACGCTGGACCTTCTCGCTCGCCAGCGCAAGCGCTTCGAGGTCCTCCTTCGAGGTGCCCTTGGCGACCGTCAGCGTGTCGCGCAGCTTGCCCTTGACCTGGACCGCAATGGTCACTTCGTCCTCGACCAGCAGCGCAGGATCGACTTGGGGCCAGGCCGCCTCGGCGATGAGGCCTTCGCCAAAGCGCACGAAAGCTTCTTCGGCAAGGTGGGGCATCATCGGCGCGATGAGCGCGAGCAGGCCACGGATCGCGGCCGAACGGCTGGCCGAAGGGGCCGCCTTCTCGGTCGCACCGGTCAGCTCGTAGATGCGCGCCACGGCCTTGTTGAAGCCGAGCGATTCGATGTCGGCGGCCACCGCGGCGACGGTCTGGTGGAGCTTGCGGTCGAGCGCCTTGTCCTCGCCCTGCGCCTCGCCATCAAACTGGGCAAAGAGCCTCCACAGCCGCTGCACGAAGCGCGCGCAGCCCTCGATCCCGGCTTCCGACCAGGGCAGGTCGCGCTCGGGCGGGCTATCGGACAGCATGAACCAGCGAATCGCGTCGGCGCCGTAGGTCTGGACGATCTCGTCAGGGTCGACGACGTTCTTCTTCGACTTCGACATCTTGATGACCTTGCCGACCTCGATGGCCGAACCATCGGCCTTCAGGGTCGCGCCATCGGCGGTGCGATTGATTTCGGACGGCGCGAAGTAGACGTCGCGCCCGCCTTCCTTGCGCGAGTAGACCTCGTGCGTGACCATGCCTTGCGTGAACAGGCTGGCGAACGGCTCCTTGACGTCGACGAGGCCGATGCGGGCCAGCGCGCGGGTCCAGAAGCGGGCGTAGAGCAAGTGCAGGATCGCGTGCTCGATGCCGCCGATGTACTGCTCGACCGGCAGCCATTTGGCGAGAACGTCCTTGTCGAACGGCTTGTCACCGGGCTGGCTGGCAAAGCGCAGGAAGTACCACGAGCTGTCGGCAAAGGTGTCGAGCGTGTCGGTCTCGCGGCGCGCAGGCTTGCCGCACTGCGGGCAATCGACATGCTTCCAGGTCGGGTGGCGTTCCAGCGGGTTGCCCGGCGTCTTGAAATCGACATCCTCGGGCAGCGTCACGGGCAGGTGCTTCTTGGGCACCGGCACCACGCCGCAGACCTCGCAGTGGATGAACGGGATCGGGGTGCCCCAGTAGCGCTGGCGCGAGATGCCCCAGTCGCGCAGGCGCCACACGGTCTTGCCCTGGCCCCAGCCGCCTTCTTGCGCGCGGCGGATGACTTCGGCCTTGGCCTCGGCAACGCTCAGGCCATCGAGGAAACCGGAGTGGACGAGCACGCCGTCACCGGCCTCCGCCTCGCCCGCGAAGGGCTTGTCGGCCTCATCCGCGCTGGCCGCGACGACGCGCAGGATCGGCAGCTCGTACTTGGTCGCGAACTCGAAATCGCGCTGGTCGTGGCCGGGCACGGCCATGACCGCGCCGGTGCCGTAGTCCATCAGCACGAAGTTGGCGATGAACACCGGAATGTTCGCGCCGGTGAACGGGTGCTTCGCGGTGATCCCGGTATCGAAACCCAGCTTTTCCGCGGTTTCGAGTTCGGCCGCGGTGGTGCCGCCCTGCTTGCACAGCGCGATGAAGTCCTGCACGGCCGGATTGTCCTTCGCCACCCCTTGCGCGATCGGGTGATCGGCGGCGACGGCAACGAAGCTTGCGCCGAAGATCGTGTCGGGGCGGGTCGAATAGACCTCGACCGAGCCGCCGTCCGAGAGGTCGAAGCGGAACTGCAGGCCTTGCGACTTGCCGATCCAGTTCTCCTGCATCGTGCGGACCTTCTCGGGCCACTTGTCGAGCGAACCCAGCCCTTCGAGCAGTTCGTCGGCGAAGTCGGTGATCTTGAGGAACCACTGGTTGAGCTTGCGCTTCTCGACCAGCGCGCCCGAGCGCCAGCCGCGCCCGTCGATGACCTGCTCGTTGGCGAGCACGGTCATGTCGACCGGGTCCCAGTTGACCGCCGATTCCTTGCGATAGACAAGACCATGGGCGTACATGTCGAGGAACAGCGCCTGCTCGTGGCCGTAGTAATCGGGCTCGCAGGTGGCCAGTTCACGGCTCCAGTCGAGCGCGAAACCCAGCCGCTTCAACTGCGCCTTCATGTTGGCGATGTTGTCGCGCGTCCAGCCGCCCGGATGGACACCCTTTTCCATTGCCGCGTTCTCGGCCGGCATACCGAAGGCGTCCCAGCCCATCGGGTGGAGCACTTCGTGCCCGCGCATGCGCTTGTAGCGCGCCAGCACGTCGCCCATGGTGTAGTTGCGCACATGACCGATGTGGATGCGGCCCGAAGGGTACGGGAACATCTCAAGGACATAGCTGCGCGGCTTGGTCGAGGCGTCATCCGCCTTGAAGCACTGGGCTTCGTCCCATGCCGCCTGCCAGCGGACATCCGCGCTTGCGGGATCGAACCGCTCGGTCATTTCAGTCTGGTCTCCTGCCAGGGCCGCGTCCTGCGGCCCTTGGCCAATGTTGGGGCGATGCCTGGTCGATGCGGCTCCGCAACGGAGCCGAAGCGGCCGGTTGGACGGTGGATGGGGCCTGGCGCCCCGATCAGCCGCCGATGATCGGGGTGGATTCGCGGCGCAAGTCGCGCGCACGGGTGAGAATGACGTTCTCCAGCTTCTGCACGGTCGCCGCTTCGACCGGGGCCGGCTGCCACTGGCCGTCCTGCAGCACCTGGCGCGCGGCCGAAACGCGCAGCGCGTCGGCGCGCAGATCCTGGTCAAGGATCATGACCGAGACCTTCATGCGCTCGCTCGTCTTGTCGGGGTTGACGTACCAGTCGGTGATGATGACCCCGCCCTTGCTGTCGGATTCGAGCAGCGGCATGAACGAAAGCGTGTCGAGGCTGGCGCGCCACAGGTAGCTGTTCACGCCGATCGAGGTGGTCTGCGAGGGAGCGAGCGGAATCGATTCGACGTTCTTGTCCTTCTTGCCGCCACAACCGGCCAGAGCGAGCGCGGCGGCCGCGCAAATTGCCGCAGTTGCCACCTTGCGCGAGGCGAAAAGGCCGAATTCCGTGCTGCCTGTCATCTTTATTCCAGTTCCTGTCTGTGTCGGCAGGGATCGGCCCAGAGGTTGACCGTGCGGTCCCCGACATGAAGAAATGCCTCTATAACCGCCATTGCATCGGGGCAAGAGCGCCCTTGCGTTTGATACAGTTGCATCACGCCCGGCCCAGGCCCCCAAAACGGCCAGCGTCTGCGTTCTAAGCCGCTGCCAGCTAAACCCCGGATGAATGGCGCGGCCCATAGCGACCTTTGCCTGCCCGCACAGCCTGTGTTACCATCTGTGCGTGCAGACAGGCAGGACCATGAACGCGAGCGCCGCGGATTTGACGGCCGACTTGGCCACCCCCGGCGCGCCGCGCAGCGGGGCGCGCGCGGGTGCGCTGCTGGCCGGAACGGTCACCCTGCTCGCGCTGCCGAGCGCCGTCATGGCCTTCACCGCTTCGTTCAGCGCCCGCCATAGCCAGGTCTCCGATCTCGGCTCGCTCGATTCGCAAAGCACCAAGGAAGGCCTTTCGCGCGCGGCGGCGATGCGCTCGCTCGAAAAATCGGGCGAGGAATTTCCCTTCACCCCCGCCGGCACCCCCTACCTGCCCGAGCGCATGGTGCTCGTTGCCGTGCGTGACGATCCGGTCGCGGCCAAGGCGATCATCGTCCACGGCCGCTACCAGGTGCCCGAGGCCGATACCCCCGATGCCAGCGCCAACCGCCAGCAGCTCTCCTCGACCTCGTTCAGCCTGGGCGTCTCGCGCGGGTATCAGAACTTCGCGCAGGACCTCGTCAAGCAGCCCGACAAGCCGCGCAACCTGGCCGCCTTGCCCGACCTCAAGACCTACAGCCTGACGCCGGGCACCGCGACCGCGAAGGATTCGCGCTTCTCGCCGCGCATCTCGATCGACGAGAAACACGCCACCGGCCGCGCTCCGCGCACCTTTGCCGGAGAAGAGGGCGAGCTTGACCTGGGCGGCGCCTACCGCGTCACCAAGAACCTCGATGTGACCGCCGGGGTGCGCTACTATCAGGACCGCGAACGGCTCCAGCCGCTCACCGACGGACGGCAGGACAGCCAGGCGGTCTACGTGGGAACCCAGTTCCACTTCTGACGCAGCGGCAAGGCCGGAATGGACCGGTGCACGCGCCGCAAGACGGTCCGCGCAAGGCCGGGCGGGCGCGCTGCCTGAACGGGCCGCATTTTCGATGCGCATTCATGCTTTTACGCTTCGCAAGCGGGATTGCATTTCTCGCACGCAAATTGCGCCTGCCCGAATGCAAATAACGCCGCAATGATCTTGCGGCAGTCATATTCCCTTTCTAGCACTGTGTGTGGTGGATGCACACAAGAACGAAAGGCACACTATGGCACGCGTTGCAGTTGTTACCGGGGGCACCCGCGGTATCGGAGAGGCTATTTCCCTTGCACTCAAGGATCGCGGTCACACCGTCATCGCCAATTACGGCGGCAATGACGAAAAGGCGAAGGCCTTCACCGAAAAGACCGGAATTGCCGCCTACAAGTGGGACGTGGGCGATCACGAGGCGACGCTGGCGGGCTGTGCCAAGGTAGCCGAAGACCATGGCCCGATCGACATCGTGGTCAACAACGCCGGGATCACCCGCGACGGCGTGCTCCACAAGATGAGCTTCGAGGACTGGAACGAGGTCATGCGCATCAACCTTGGCGGGTGCTTCAACATGGCCAAGGCGACCTTCCCCGGCATGCGCGAGCGCAAGTGGGGGCGCATCGTCAACATCGGCTCGATCAACGGCCAGGCCGGCCAGTACGGGCAGGTCAACTACGCCGCCGCGAAGTCGGGCATCCACGGCTTCACCAAGGCGCTGGCGCAGGAAGGCGCGCGCTACGGGGTGACCGTCAACGCCATCGCGCCCGGCTATATCGACACCGACATGGTCGCCGCTGTGCCCCCCGCCGTGCTCGAGAAGATCGTCGCCAAGATTCCGGTCGGCCGCCTTGGCCATGCCTACGAGATCGCCCGCGGCGTGGCCTTCCTGTGCTCGGAGAACGCCGAGTTCGTGACCGGCTCGACGCTCTCGATCAACGGCGGCCAGCACATGTATTGAGGCCCGATGCGCCCTGTCCCAGCGACAGGGCGCACGCGGCCTGGTCCACGCAAGACGGCTCGCCCCAAGGCGAGCCGTTTTTCGTTACGGCGCCGGCCTCACCGGCATGGTCACTCGATCCAGTAGCCCACCACCTTCCACGTCCCGCCCTCGTGCGAGAGGCCAAGCTTTTCGATCGCCGCCTCGCGTCCCGAAAAGTGCGTCCGGAACGTGACCATCTCATAACCGTAGGGCGGGGCGGGAACGCTTTCCTGCGAGAGCGCCACGCGCGCGAGGACACGACCGAGCGGGACACGCGCGCCTTGTGACGCCTGCGCCCAGCGCGCGGTCGTGTTCTGCGCCTTGAACGATTGCCCCGTCTCGTTCCAACTGGCGTCCCAATCGCCAGCGTCGACGAGGGCGAGCCAGCGGCGGGCCGCCGCAACGACGGCGCTCGCTTCCACCGGCGAGGCCGGATCGGGCATGGCTTCGGTGTTGGCTTCGGTGTTGGCTGCGGCGCCCCCGGCCGGGACCAGCGTCCCCGTGGCAAGCAGCAAGGTGGCAAGGATCAGCGACATGATGACAGCTCCTCCCGCCCCCCAGACAAGGGCTCTCCCTGTCTTCCCGGGCGCCGTTTCCGGCCGGGCGGATGCCACGTTGTCTGCCATCACTCGGGCCCCGGCAGCGTCCCCGATTTCTTCGTGGACAGACGAATGGGGGCCCTGCCCCGCTTCGCAATCGCGCAGCCGGCGCGCGGCCTCTCGGCTGCTCGATACCGCCATCTTGCGGCGCGCGTGGCGCAAGCGTTCGTTGATGGTGTGGACCGACAGGCCGAGATGCAACGTCATCGACTTGGCATCGTAGCCGCGCACGATCAGCCGCAGAGCCTGCTTTTCCTTTTCGGTAAGGGGCGGATATTCCTGCGCCATCGCCATGTCTGCCTAAGGGAACGGGCGCCGAAATCTAGGCCCGGACCGGGCCGGGCGACACCCCGAAAAATTTGTAGCTCAACGAAGCGGGAGGGGTTTGCGGCCTGCCCCCCTGGAATCAGGGCGGACACCCAAAAACCGGTAGGCCCGCGCCGCGCATGGCCCTACACCACGAGGCCCATGCCCTCGCCATTCCATCCTCCCGTCAAGCGCTCGGTCGAGATCGCCGGGCACAAGACCTCGATCAGTCTCGAACCCGTGTTCTGGGACGCGCTCGTCTCGGCGGCGGAGGAGGAGCGCGTGCCGATCAACGCGCTCGTCGCGCGAATCGATCTGGAGCGGGCCGGAGCGCCGGTTCCGCCTGGCCTCGCCAGCGCGATCCGGGTCTGGCTCATGCTGCGCTTCGCCGGATCGGTCACCGCGCTCGAGAACTGATACGAAAAGGGGCGGACCATCAGCCTGCCGGCTGTCCGCCCCTCTCGGGTAAACGCCCCATCAGGCGCCGCAATCCGTGAGCGCCGAAGCGCTCAGTAGGTTGCCACCGCGTCGCTCGCGGGGAAGGTTTCGTCGAGCGCCTCGTCGGTCTTGGACCACGATCTGGGCGCGCTCTTCATGTTGGCGGGCCCGGCGTCGCGCACGGGCGCTGGCCCCGCCTTGTCCTTTTGGGTGTACTTGTAGAACGCATAGCCCGCCGCGCCGAGCACGGCCATTCGCATCAGGCCCATCGTATCATCTCCTCTCGATCCGGTGCGATCGCTTGTACAGGAAATGCACGAGGGGCCCTGCCGGTTCCTCAGTCGCCGCCGATGCGTTCGATCTGCGCGCCGAGCAGCGCGAGCTTTTCCTCGAGCCGTTCATAACCACGGTCGAGGTGGTAGAGGCGGTGGACCCGCGTCTCGCCCTGCGCGGCCAGCCCGGCGATGACCAGGCTCATCGAGGCGCGAAGGTCGGTCGCCATGACTTCCGCGCCGTGCAGTACGTCGACCCCGTGGACGATCGCGGTGCGGCCCTTGGTCTCGATCCTGGCGCCCATGCGGTTGAGTTCGGGAACGTGCATGTAGCGGTTCTCGAAGATCGTCTCGGTCAGCACGCTCGACCCTTCGGCCTTGCACAAGAGCGCCATGAGCTGGGCCTGCATGTCGGTGGCGAAACCAGGGAACGGCGCGGTCGACAAGGTGACCGGGCGCAGCTTGCCTTCGGCCGCGACGTAGAGCCCGTCGCTGCGCGGCTCGACCGTGACGCCCGCGTCGCGCAGCGCCTGGACGGTGGCCTCCATATCCTCGATCCGCGCGCCCTTGAGCGTGACTTCACCCCCGGTGATCGCCGCCGCGCAGGCGTAGGAGCCCGCCTCGATGCGGTCGGGCATGACCATGTAGGTCGCCCCGTGAAGGCGCGGCACGCCGTGGATGGTGAGGTCCGAGGTGCCGATCCCCTCGATCTGCGCGCCCATCGCGACGAGCAGGTTGCACAAGTCCACGATCTCGGGTTCGCGCGCGGCGTTGTGCAGGGTCGACGTGCCGGTGCACAGCACCGCGGCCATCAGCGCGTTCTCGGTCGCGCCGACCGAAACCACCGGGAACGAGAAACGCCCGCCCGGAAGACCGCCATCGGGCGCGATCGCGCGCACGTAGCCCGCCGCCATCTCGATCTGCGCGCCAAGCGCCTCGAGCACCTTCAAGTGCAGGTCGATCGGACGGTTGCCGATCGCGCAGCCACCGGGCAGCGACACCGTCGCCTCACCCATGCGCGCGAGCATCGGGCCGAGCACGAGGATCGAGGCGCGCATCTTGCGCACCAGATCGTAAGGCGCAACCGAACTGGTGATGCGCGTGGCCTGCAGCGTCATCACCCGGCCAAAGTCCTCGGGCCGCGACCCGGCGATCGCGGTCGAGATGCCGAACTGGTTCATCAGGTGCTGGAAACCGTCGATGTCGGCCAGGCGCGGCAGGTTGCGCAAGGTCAGCGGCTCATCGGTGAGCAGCGCGCAGGGCAGCAGGGTGAGCGCCGCGTTCTTGGCGCCGGAAACGGGAATGGTGCCGGAAAGGCGCTTGCCGCCTTCGATAACGATCTTGTCCATGCCCTGTCATTTAGCGGCAAAATTCGGCTCAGCAAGCAGGCAACCCGTTTCCTCGCAAAGAGTTTGTGAACGCGATTGGTTGCACTGCAACAACAAGCAGGCTTTAATCGCGCCGCAATATCCTGAGAGTACCGAGGGGCTCATGAGCACTAATGATTTCCGCAAACCCGTCCGCAAAGCCGTATTTCCGGTCGCTGGACTTGGCACCCGCTTCCTTCCCGCAACCAAGGCTATTCCCAAGGAGCTGCTTCCGGTCGTCGACCGGCCGCTGATTCAGTACGCCGTCGACGAAGCGCGCGAGGCGGGGATCGAGGAATTCATCTTCGTCACCGGCCGCGGCAAGACCGCGATCGTCGAGCATTTCGACACCGCCTACGAACTCGAAGCCACCATGACCGGGCGTGGCAAGTCGCTCGAACCGCTCGAATCGACCCGCATGAAGCCGGGCAACCTCGTGACCGTACGCCAGCAGGTCCCCCTTGGCCTGGGCCACGCGGTGTGGTGCGCGCGCGCGGTGACGGGCGATGAACCCTTCGCCATCTTCCTGCCCGACGAGCTGATGTACGGCTCGCCCGGCTGCATGGCGCAGATGGTCGAGGCCTACAACGAGGTCGGCGGAAACCTCGTCTCGGTGCTCGAAGTGCCGATGAACGAAGTGTCGAGCTACGGCGTGATCCAGCCGGGCGAGAGCAAGGGCAACCTCACCGAGGTCAAGGGCCTGGTCGAAAAGCCCAAGGTCGAGGACGCGCCCTCGAACAAGATCGTCTCGGGCCGCTACATCCTCCAGCCCGAAGTGATGGACCTGCTCGCCAGCCAGGACAAGGGCGCGGGCGGCGAGATCCAGTTGACCGATTCGATGGCCAAGCTGATCGACACCCAGCCCTTCCACGCGGTGACCTTCGCGGGCCAGCGCTTCGACTGCGGTTCGAAGCTGGGCTTCGTCGAGGCCACGCTCTCGATCGCGCTCGACCGGGCCGACATGGGCGAGGACGTGCGCGCGATGGCCAAGCGCATCCTGAGCTGATTGCCACCCTCGCGCCGAACCAAGGAAAAGAGGCGCCGTCCCGGTCGGACGGCGCCTCTTTTCGTTTCCGCCTCAGAGCCCCGCAATCAGGCCGCGGCCGGCACCACGCCGATCGTCAGCGGCGCACCGCCTGCGGCCACCGCCAGCAGGAGATCGACATTGGGATGCGCGCCGGGGCGGCTGCGCGCATCGACGGTATGCTCGGCAAAGACCGCCAGGCCATGTTCGGCCGCGGCGGCATCGAGCGCGCCGAATTCACGCTGAAGGTAATTGTAGAGCGCCAGCGAGCCCTGCTTGCCGGGCTGGTTGGGGATCGTCGCCACCACCGCGCCTTGCGCGTCGGTAAGATCGATCCGCTCAAGGCCCTCGATCGAGGGGAGGAGCGCCAGATTGTCCTTGAACGCCGCGCCGGGGGTAATCATTGCCTGTCTCTTTTCCATCGCTGGAGTGTTTCGGACGACGCCCCTAACAGGCAATCGCCGCCCACGCCATGCATCCCGTCGGAACTAACGGACGGGGGCGCTGAGGCGGCCCATGATCGCGGTGACATAGGCGCGGGTTTCGCGGATATTGGGCACCCCGCCCGCCTGCGCCACCCGGCGCGGCCCCGCGTTGTAGGCCGCGAGCGCCTTTTCGAGATCGCCGTGAAACGCGTCGAGCTGCTGGCGCAGATAGCGCGCGCCCCCTTCGAGATTGGCGGCCGGATCGTCGGGATCGACCCCCATGGTGCGCGCAGTGCCGGGCATGAGCTGGGCCAGGCCCCGCGCCCCCGCGTGCGAGCGGGCGCCCTCGTTCCAGCGGCTCTCCTGCCACACCACCGCCTCGAGCAGCGCCGGGCTGATGTCGTACTTGGCCGCGAGCCGGGCCACGTGCGTGCGCCAGCGGCTGGGCCCGGCGGCCTCGTCGGCACGGGTCAGCGAGGCCGCATCGAGCGGGGTGTCGATCGGGGTAAGCGCCTCGGCCTCAGGCGCGGCCGGATCCTCGCCCACGGTGATGACGTCGCGCGCGCGGGGGAGCGCCGGGAGCGCATAGGGCAGCGATGCGCCCCGATCGAGCGCGGCCGCAGCCCGATCCACGGCAGGACCACCGGCGACCCATTGCGAGCCGCT
>NZ_JALHLF010000091.1 GCF_022832435.1 Novosphingobium organovorum
CACCGGCGGTCCCGCCGAGCTGGCGCGCCGCGCTCGCCCCGGCGCTCGACACGAGCGAGGCGCGGCGGCTGGGTGAGTGGCTCAAGGCCGAGGAGGACGCGGGCAAGACGATCTACCCGCCGCGCGGCCACCGTCTCCGCGCGCTCGAACTGACCCCGCTCGACACGGTCAAGGTCGTGATCCTGGGGCAGGACCCCTACCACGGGCCGGGACAGGCGCACGGGCTGGCCTTTTCGGTGCCCGAAGGCGTGCGCGTGCCGCCCTCGCTGGCCAACATCTACAAGGAACTGGCGAGCGACTGCGGCGTGCGCGCGCCGGGCCACGGCAATCTCGAACACTGGGCGCGACAGGGCGTGCTGCTGCTCAACACCGCGCTGACGGTCGAGGCGGGGCAGGCCGGTTCGCACCAGAACCGGGGATGGGAAGCGATCACCGACGCGGTGGTCGCCGCGGTTGCCGCCAAGGCGGAGCCTTGCGTGTTCCTGCTGTGGGGTAGCCACGCCCAGAAGAAGGCGATGCGTGTTCCCGATCTTGCGGGCAGCCACCACCGCGTGCTGAGCGCGCCGCACCCCAGCCCGCTGTCGGCGCACCGCGGTTTTCTGGGTTGCGGGCATTTTAGCGAGGCCAATCGGTTCCTCGTCGAAAATGGGCGTGAGCCGATCAATTGGGGGTGATTGATCGGCTCAATCGATCAGGCTGACCACAAAGCCTGACGCAACTTCGCGGCGCTGTGGTGCATTAAAGGTGCATACCCCCCAAGCTGCCGAGAGGAATGCACCATGGCCGACAAGCCCATCCAGACGAAGCCCACCCTGACCACCAGCGCCGGCGCGCCGGTCCCTTCCAACGAACATTCGCTGACGGCGGGCAAGCGCGGTCCGGTGCTGATGCAGGACTACCAGCTGCTCGAAAAGCTGGCGCACCAGAACCGTGAGCGCATTCCCGAGCGCACCGTCCACGCCAAGGGCTGGGGCGCGCAGGGCGTGTTCACGGTCACCCACGACATTTCGCAATACACCTGCGCCAAGCTGTTTTCCGAAGTGGGCAAGCAGACCGAAGTGCTCTCGCGCTGGTCGACCGTGGCGGGCGAGGCGGGCGCCGCCGACGCCGAGCGCGACGTGCGCGGCTTCTCCCTCAAGTTCTACACCGAGGAAGGCAACTGGGACATGGTCGGCAACAACACGCCGGTGTTCTTCGTGCGCGACGCCTACAAGTTCCCCGATTTCATCCACACGCAAAAGCGCCACCCGCGCACCAACATGCGCAGCCCCGAGGCGATGTTCGACTTCTGGGCCGCGCAGCCCGAATCGGTCCACCAGGTGACCATCTTGATGTCCGATCGCGGCATTCCCAAGAATCCGATGCGCATGAACGGCTATGGCAGCCACACCTTCTCGATGTGGAACGCCAAGGGCGAGCGATTCTGGGTGAAGTTCCACTTCATCACCCAGCAGGGCCACGCCTTCTACACCAATGAGGAAGCCGAAGCGCTGATCGGCAAGACCCGCGAAAGCTATCAGGAGGACCTCTATAACGCGATCGAGAACGGCCATTTCCCCAGGTGGACGCTCAAGATCCAGGTCATGCCCGAGGCGGACGCGCTTACCGTTCCCTACAACCCGTTCGATCTCACCAAGGTCTGGCCGCACGGCGACTATCCGCTGATCGAGGTCGGCGTGCTGGAAATGAACCGCAACCCGGACAACTACTTCCAGATGATCGAGAACGCCGCGTTCAGCCCCTCGAACGTGGTGCCGGGGATCTCCTTCTCGCCCGACAAGATGCTTCAGGCGCGGGTGTTCTCCTACGCCGACGCGCACCGCTACCGGCTCGGCACGCACTACGAGGCGCTGCCCGCCAACGCGCCAAAGGCGGCGAAGCTCAACCACTATCACAAGGATGGTGCGATGCGCTTCTTCACCAACGATTTCGGCAACGCCGATGCCTATTACGAGCCCAACCAGTACGGCGGGCCGGTGGCCGACGCGCGCGTGCAGGAGCCGCCGATGACGATCGACGGTGACATGGACCGCTACGGCAACGACCAGCTGGTCGACGACTACACCCAGCCGCGTGCGCTCTACGAGCTGTTCGACGCGGGCGAAAAGGAACGGCTCTACGCCAACTACGCGCAGGCCATGGGCCCGTGCTCGCCCGGCGTGAAGGAGCGCTGGTTCGCGGTCCTCGAAAAGGTCCACCCCGACTATGCGGCGGGTGTGCGCAAGGCTTGCGCGGCGCTCGACAGCGACGTCAACGCGGTGCCGATCACCAGCGAGACGCCGACCGACGCCGAAGACGTGAACACCGCGCCCGACACGGTGGAGGCGCACGCCGAATAAACCCCTGGGGGTGAACCCTCGGGTCGCACGAAGCGGCGTCGGGGCGGGCTGAAAAGGCCGGCCCCGGCGCCCTTTTTTCGCGGCAGGCCCTTGCCGTCAGGAGGCACGCCGTTGGACGGAAGCTCAGGCCGCCGCGCTCATTGCATGGCCTGTCCCGGCGGCGCCAACCGCGGTGGTGCGGCGCAGGAGCTCGCCCTGTCCCGAAATCTCGGGCCGGGCATCGCGGATGCGGGTGCGGAAGCTCGACATCAGCCGGGTGAGGCTCTGCGCCTCGCTTTCGAGGCTGCGCGTGGCGGCCGTAGTCTCTTCCACCATCGCCGCGTTCTGCTGGGTCATGCGGTCCATGTCGCTGACCGAGGTGTTGACCTGCTCGAGATCGCGCGACTGCTCGCGCGAGGACTGGGCCATGGCGGCGATGAACGCGCGCAGCTCGCTGACCTGCGAGACGATCGCCTCGAGCCGGGCGCCGGTCTGGCCGACGAGGTGGACCCCGTTGCCCACTTGCGCGGTGCTCTTGGTGATGAGCTCCTTGATGTCGTGCGCGGCCGAGGCCGAGCGCTGCGCCAGTTCGCGCACTTCGTTGGCGACGACGGCAAATCCCTTGCCCGCATCGCCCGCGCGTGCGGCCTCGACCCCGGCGTTGAGCGCGAGCAGGTTGGTCTGGAAGGCGATCGAATCGATCACGTCGATGATCGAGGAAATCTCGCGCGCCGAGGCCTCGATGGCGGACATCGCGGACACCGCCTCGTGGACCACGCGCCCGCCTGCGCTGGCTTCTTCGTGCGCGTGGTTGATGGCGTCCTGCGCTTCGCTGGCGGTCACCGCCGAATCGCGGATGCGCCCGGTCACCTGCCCCATCGCGGCGGCGGTCTCCTCCAGGCTGGCTGCCTGCTGCTGGTTGCGCAGCGCGAGATCGTCGGCGCCGGCGCGGATTTCGGAAATCGCGTTCATCACGCTGCCCGCGCCCACGCGCACGGTGCCCATCACCTTGCACAACTGGGTCACCGCCTCGTTGAAGTTGGCGCGCAGGGTCTCGTAGCTGGGCGGAAAAGGCTCCTCGATGCGGTATTCGAGGTCCTTGGCGGCCAGCTTGTGCAGCCCGACCGAGACCGCATCGACCACGCGCTGCTGCGCGGCATCGGCTTCGGCCTTTTCGAGCCCCGCACGGCGGAACACCTCCATCGCACGGGCCATGGTGCCGAATTCGTCCTGCCGTCCGGTGCCTTCGATGGTGGTGTCGAACTGGCCCGCGGCGAGGTGGTTGAAGGTACGGCTGGCGTGTTCGAGCGGGGTGACCACGTTGCGCGTGACCTTGCGCACCGCCCACAGGATCGCGGCGACGACGGCGAGCGCGATCAGTGCGCTGACGAGCAGGCAGATCGTGGTGATCCAGCTGTCGACGTGCATTTCATGATCGCTATAGACGCGTGAGAGATCGACGAGCCTGAGCACTTCCACGCGCTGGCGTTCGTAGAGCGGGGTGATCTCGCGCACGTGGATCCAGTACATCGCATCGCGATCGCGCGCCTTGACCGCGATGGTGAACTTGCCATCGACGATGCGCCAGAAATGGTCGGCGATGCGGATCACGCGGGTCAGCTGGTCCTGCATTTCAGGCGGGACCGGCGTCGATTGCCAGTAGGCCTTGCGTTCGTGGAACTCCTTGCGCAGGCGGTCGAGGTGGGCCAGCACGCGCGGCGCCTGGCCGGGGTCCTCGGTGACCAGCGTGGTTTCGAGGTAGGGTTCGACGACGAAGGCGGGGGGCGGCAGGATATCGGCCAGCATCTCGTTCTGCAGCGCGTGCTTGCGTTCGATCGGGCCGCCGAAGCGGATGGTGAAGATCACGAAGCCGGTCAGCAGCATGGCCAGCGCGACAAGCACGACGAGTGCGCGCCCTGCCTTGTGGGTTTGTGCCTTGATCATCGCGTGTGCGCCGCCCTCGAAGCCGTCAGGAAGCGATGGGCTTATCAGGACAGGGTGAAGCGGGGGCCAAATCGTGACTACTGGCATTTCCGGGGGCGCGCTTCATCTTCGCACTTGGGTCGCGCCCGAGACGATGGGGAAGGCCCGCAGGCCCGCGCGGCGGCCATCCCGGCGGCATCGGGCGCGCTGCGGTGCGGGAAAACTGGACGCAGTGCAGCAAAAAGATTGGCGATTCCCAATCTGTGATGTTGTACCATTACATTTTGTCGGCTAGGCGGCGGGGAGGCCGATCCGGTCGCACCACGCCACGAAGAAACAGGTGAACACAATGAGGGGCACACTTCTCCAGGGCTGCGCAATCGCCGCGCTCCTGGTTCCCGCCAGCGCCCTGGCCCAGAACGCCAGCGGCAATTCCCAAGCGGCTTCGGCCAGCGATCAAGGCACCGATCAGGACGATTTCCACGCGCGCACCTCGCAGCAGATCATCGTCACCGGCGTGCTGCCCACGCGCCGCCAGGACATGCTCTCGAGCGTGGCGGTGATCCAGGACGAGGCGCTGACCCAGGCGCTGCGCCCCTCGCTCGGCGAGACGCTGCAGCATCAGCCGGGCGTTTCGGCAACCTCCTTTGGTCCGAGCGCCTCGCGCCCGGTGCTGCGCGGCCTTCAGGGTGAGCGCGTGCGCGTGCTGGCCGACGGGATCGGCGCGATCGACGTGTCGAACACCTCGGTCGACCATGCGGTGGTGGTCAACCCGCTGCTGGCCGAGCGGATCGAAGTGCTGCGCGGCCCGCAGTCGCTGCTTTACGGCTCCTCCGCGATCGGCGGCGTGGTCAACGTCATCGACAAGCGCATCCCGCGTTCGGTCCCCGACGAGCCGATCCACGTCGAGGCGCTGGCGGGCTATGGTTCGGCCGCGAACGAGCGTTCGGTGGCGGGCGCGGTCGACGCGCCGCTGTCGAAGAACTGGGTGATTCACGCCGACGGCAGCTATCTGAAAAGCGACAATATGCGCATCGGCGGCTACGCGCTGACCCCGGCGCTGCGCGCGCAGGCGCTGGCCACCGCAGCCTCGGGCGCCTCGGACGACGAGATCGATTTTGCCGCCAACGCCAACGTGAAGGGCAAGCTGCCCAACTCGCAGGCCAAGACCTGGACCGCGGGCGCGGGCCTGGCCTATATCGGCGAAGGCGGCAGCTTTGGCCTTGCCTACAGCCACTACGACAGCCTCTATGGCGTGCCGGTCCGGCTGGCCACGGAGGAAGGCGCCGAACAGGAAGCGCCGCGCCTCAGCCTCGTGCAGGACCGCCTCGACGCGCGGGTCGAAATCGACGCGGGTGGCAGCGTGATCGACGCGATCAAGCTGCGCATGGCCTACGCCGATTACCACCACTTCGAGCTGGAAGAGGACGGCGAAGTGGGCACCGCGTTCTACAACAAGGGCATGGAAGGGCGCCTCGAACTCGCCCAGACCCGCCATGGTGCCTGGTCGGGCGTCACCGGCGTCCAGCTGTTCACGCGCGATTTCAACGTCGTGGGCGAAGAGGCCTTTCTGCCCAAGAACGCCACCTCGCAGGTCGGCCTGTTCACCCTGCAGCAGCTCGACTACGGCGCGCTCAAGCTCGAGGCGGGCGCCCGCTTCGAACACTCGGTGCTGTCTGCGCGGCCCGAGGGCGAGCAGGACCAGTTCTATTCGGGTTCGCGCACGTACGATGCGGTCTCGGGTTCGCTTGGTGCGTCCTATGGCCTCACCGATGCCTGGCGCGTTGGTCTCAACCTCTCGCGCACCGAACGCGCGCCGGCGGCCGAAGAACTCTTTGCCAACGGTCCGCACGCCGGGACCGAAGCCTACGAGGTCGGCAATCCCGAATTCGGGCTTGAAAAGTCGTGGAGCGTCGAGGCGATCCTGCGCGGGTCGGGCTCGAACTACACGTTCGAGGCCTCAGCCTACCACACCTGGTTCTCGAACTTCATCTACGACGACCTGACCGGCGCGGAAGAGGATGGCCTGCCGGTCTACCAGTTCTACCAGGGCGATGCGCACTACTACGGGTTCGAGGCGCAGGGCTCGCTCACGCTGGGCGAGATTGCCGGGGCGCGGATCGTGGCCGATGCGCTGGGCGACTATGTCCACGCGACGATCGTGGGTGAGGGCGCTGCACCGCGCATTCCGCCGCTGCGCGCGCTGGGTGGGCTCACCGTCCAGACCGCCAAGGTTGATGTGCGCGGCGAAGTCGAGCACGCCTGGGCGCAGAACCGCACCAGCACCTTCGAGACGCGCACGCCCGCCTACACGCTGGTCAACGCCGAAGTGAACCTGCGCCCCTGGGGCGATACCCGGCCGCTGAGCTTCACGCTTTCGGCCAACAACATCTTCGACGTCGTCGCGCGCCGCGCGGCCTCGTACCTCAAGGACTACGCGCCGCTGTCGGGCCGCGACCTGCGCGTGAGCGCGCGGCTGGCGTTCTGAACTAGGATAGAAGGGTATTGTCCGAGGGCTACTGCCCTCGGGCTCCCCGAACTGTGGGCCGCACCTTTTCCAGCCACCGGTGCGCGATAGCGGTGAGGGCGACCGCACGACCGGCCCAGCGTGGCATAACGTGGTCAAGGGGGCGGCCCCTCTCGAGCCGTCCCTTCGCCCTTCCGGCCCGACCGGCCTTGGGCTAGGCCTGCGGGCATGACGCTTTCCCTCCAATCGCGCCGCTGGCTGGGCCTGACGCTCGCCGGACTGGCGGTCCAGCTCGTCCTCCTGTGGATCAGCCTCTCCTACGATATCACGCTTTCGGTGTTCNTGGGCCTGACGCTCGCCGGACTGGCGGTCCAGCTCGTCCTCCTGTGGATCAGCCTCTCCTACGATATCACGCTTTCGGTGTTCTGTACCGGCGCCGACAGCGCGTGGCTGCGCGCGCTGGGCTATGTCCACGCGCTCTACCTCGTCCTGCTGGTCGTTGGCGTGGCGACGCTGCGCGTGGCACGGCTGCGGCCCTGGTATCTTGCGCTGTTGCTCCTGGCGCTGCCCGCGCTGCCGGTACAGGCGCACTTCGTACGCACCGGCGCGATCTATTGCAGTGCTTTCTGAAGGCAAAAAAAGGGGCGCCCGAAAGCGCCCCTTTCCTGATTTTAGGGTAGGCGAAACGCGCGCTCAGCGCGGCAGTTCGCTTTCGCCCATCAGCGCCAGGTCGACAGAGCGGGCGCACTGGCGGCCTTCGCGAATCGCCCAGACGACGAGGCTCTGGCCACGGCGCATGTCGCCGCAGGCCCAGATCTTCTCGTCCGAGGTCTGGTAGGCGAGGGTATCCGCCTTGACGTTGCCGCGCGCGTCGAGTTCGACCGCCGCCTGATCGAGCATCCCGGCCTTCTTGGGGCCGACGAAGCCCATCGCGAGCAGGATGAGATCGGCTTCAAGCGTGAATTCGCTGCCCGCGATTTCCTGCATCTTGCCGTCCTTCCACTCGACCCGGACGCATTCGAGGCCCTTGACGTCGTTGTCGCCCACGACGCGCTTGGTCAGCACGGCCCATTCGCGGTCCACGCCTTCCTGGTGGCTCGAGGAGGTGCGCAGCTTGAGCGGCCAGAACGGCCAGGACATGCCCTTGTCCTCGTGCTCGGGGGGCTTGGGCATGATTTCGAGCTGGACCACCGACTTGGCGCCCTGGCGGTTCGACGTGCCCACGCAGTCCGAACCGGTGTCGCCGCCGCCGATGACGATGACGTTCTTGCCGGTCGCGGTGAGCGATCCGCGCGGCGCGGCGCGCAGTTCATCGTCGCCCGCGTTGCGCTTGTTCTGCTGGGTCAGGAACTCCATCGCCAGCCGCACGCCGGGCAGTTCGGAGCCGGGAATGCCCAGTTTGCGCGCATCTTCGGCGCCACCGGCAAAGACGATGGCGTCGTAGTTGTCCTTGAGCGAGGTGATCGAGACGTTCACGCCCACCTCGGTCGAGGTCTTGAAGGAGACGCCCTCGGCTTCCATCTGCGCGGCGCGCCGATTGATGAGGTGCTTCTCCATCTTGAAGTCGGGGATGCCGTAGCGCATCAGCCCGCCCACGCGGTCGTTCTTCTCGAACACGGTGACCGAGTGCCCGGCGCGCGCGAGCTGCTGCGCGCAGGCCAGCCCTGCCGGACCCGAACCCACCACCGCAACCGACTTGCCGGACTTCTTCGCGGGGATCTTGGGCGTGATCCAGCCCTCGGCCCAGCCCTTGTCGACGATGGCGCATTCGATCGACTTGATGGTCACCGGCTCGTCGATGATGTTGAGCGTGCAGGCCGCCTCGCACGGGGCGGGGCAGATGCGGCCGGTGAATTCGGGGAAGTTGTTGGTCGAGTGGAGGACTTCCAGCGCGTTGCGGAAGTCGTCCTCGTAGACCAGGTGGTTCCAGTCGGGGATGATGTTGTTGACCGGACAGCCGGTGTGGCAGTGCGGCACGCCGCAGTTCATGCAACGCGAGGCCTGCCCCTTCAGCACGTCCGGCTTCAGGGGAATCACGAACTCCTTGTAGTTCTTCAGACGCTCGTCGACCGGTCCGTAGACGCGGTCCTGGCGGTCAAGCTCGAGAAAGCCGGTTTCCTTGCCCATGTTTTGTATTCCTTCGAACTTATTCGGCCGCGACGGTGGCGGCTTCGAGGCGCTCGGCCTCGAGCATCTTGAGCGCCTTGGTGTAATCGCGCGGCATGACCTTGACGAACTTGCCCAGCGCCGCTTCGAAATCGTCGAGCAGCGCGCTGGCGCGGGCCGAGCCCGTGTGCAGCTTGTGGCGTTCGAGCAGGATGCGGATGCGATCGGCGTCGTGGCGCAGCATGTCGCCCATGCCCAGGTCGTTGACGCTGACGGTACGCTGCTGCGGACGGCCCGCGCCGTCTTCCTCGTCGCGCTTGGCCGAGACCGCCACGAGATCGACCATCGCGGTGTTGGCGAGGTCCTTGAAGCGGCCTTCCTCGTCGTAGACGTAGGCCACGCCGCCCGACATGCCGGCCGCGAAGTTGCGTCCGGTCTTGCCCAGCACCATCACCACGCCGCCGGTCATGTATTCGCAGCCATGGTCGCCGCAGCCTTCGACGACCGCGATCGCGCCCGAGTTGCGGACCGCGAAACGCTCGCCGCCCACGCCGTTGAAGTAGGCTTCACCCGAGATCGCGCCGTAGAGCACCGTGTTGCCCACGATGATGTTCTCGCTCGGCACGCGGTTGACGTGGGTGGGCTGGCGCACGATCACGCGGCCACCCGACAGGCCCTTGCCGACGTAGTCGTTGGCATCGCCGGTCAGTTCGAGCGTCACGCCGTGGGCCAGCCAGGCCGCGAAGCTCTGCCCGGCAACGCCGGTCAGCGCGATGTGGATGGTGTTGTCGGGCAGGCCCTTGTGGCCGTAACGCCGCGCCACCTCGCCCGAGAGCATCGCGCCCACGGTGCGGTTGACGTTGATCACCGGCTTTTCGATGCGCACCGCTTCACCCGATTCGAGCGCGGGAGCGGCCGCCTCGATCAGCGCGTTGTCGAGCGCGAATTCGAGCCCGTGGTCCTGCGTCTGCGACCAGTTGAGCGAGGGGCTGTCACCCAGCGGCGCCTGGTAGAGGATCTTGGAAAGATCCACGCCCTTGGCCTTCCAGTGGGTGATCGCCTTCTTCATGTCGAGCCGGTCGACCCGGCCGACCATCTCGGCGATGGTGCGGAAGCCCAGCTCGGCCATGATCGCGCGCAGCTCTTCGGCGACGAAGAAGAAGTAGTTGATCACGTGCTCGGGCTGGCCGGTGAAGCGGGCGCGCAGAACCGGGTTCTGCGTCGCGACGCCGACCGGGCAGGTGTTGAGGTGGCACTTGCGCATCATGATGCAGCCCGCCGCGATCAGCGGCGCGGTGGCGAAGCCGAACTCGTCGGCGCCCAGCAGCGCGGCAACCGCGACGTCACGCCCGGTGCGCAGGCCACCGTCGGCCTGCACCGCCACGCGGCTGCGCAGGTTGTTGAGGATCAGCGTCTGCTGGGTCTCGGCAAGGCCGATTTCCCAGGGGCTGCCCGCGTGGGTGAGCGAGGTCAGCGGCGAGGCGCCGGTGCCACCCTCGTAGCCCGAGACGGTGATGTGGTCCGCGCGCGCCTTCGAAACGCCCGCCGCGACCGTGCCCACGCCCACTTCGGACACCAGCTTGACCGAGACGCGGCTCGTCGGGTTCACGTTCTTGAGATCGTGAATGAGCTGGGCGAGATCCTCGATCGAGTAGATGTCGTGGTGCGGCGGCGGCGAGATCAGGCCGACACCCGGGGTCGAGTGGCGGGTCGCGCCGATGGTCTTGTCGACCTTGTCGCCGGGCAGCTGGCCGCCTTCGCCGGGCTTGGCGCCCTGGGCCATCTTGATCTGGATGTCGTCGGCGTTGACGAGGTACTCGGTGGTGACGCCGAAGCGGCCCGAGGCGACCTGCTTGATCGACGAGCGCATGGTGTCGCCGTTTTCGAGCGGGAGGAACCGCTTGGGGTCCTCGCCGCCTTCACCGGTGTTCGACTTGCCGCCGATGCGGTTCATAGCCAGCGCCAGCGTGGTGTGCGCCTCCCACGAGATCGAGCCATAGCTCATCGCGCCGGTGGCGAAGCGCTTGACGATCTCGCTCGCGGGTTCGACCTCGTCGAGCGGGATGGCGGTTTCGGCGGTCTTGAACTCCATCAACCCGCGGATCGTCAGCAGACGCTCCGACTGGTTGTTGATGCTCTCGGCGAACTCCTTGTACTTGGCGGGGACGTTGCCGCGCACCGCGTGCTGGAGGTTGCCGATGTTCTCGCTCGTCCAGGCGTGGTCTTCGCCGCGCACGCGCGAGCCGTAGATGCCGCCCACGTCGAGCATCTTGGCGTAGATCGGGTTGTCGCCGTAAGCGGCGGCGTGGCGGCGCACGGTTTCCTCGGCCACTTCGGTCAGGCCCGCACCCTCGATCGTGGTCGCGGTCCCGGTGAAGTACTTGTCGATGAACGCGCTCGAGAGGCCCACCGCGTCGAAGATCTGCGCGCCGCAGTACGACTGGTAGGTCGAGATGCCCATCTTGGACATGACCTTACGGATGCCCTTGCCGATGGCGTAGACGTAGTTCTTCGCCGCCTGTTCGGCCGAGATCGGCAGGTTCTTGCGCACCCGGATCGCCTCGATCGTCTCGAACGCGAGGTAGGGGTTGATCGCTTCGGCGCCGAACCCGGCCAGCGCGCAGAAGTGGTGCACTTCGCGCGCTTCGCCGGTCTCGATCACCAGGCCCGCCTGCATGCGCAGGCCCTGGCGCACGAGATGGTGGTGGATCGCCGAGGTCGCCAGCAGCGCGGGCATCGGGATGCGGTCGGGGCCCTGCGCGCGGTCGGACAGGATCAGGATGTTCTTGTCCGCCAGCACGGCTTCGGTCGCCGCCCAGCACATTTCCTTGATCGCCATTTCCAGGCCCTCGGCGCCGGTGGAGGCGTCCCAGGTCATGTCGACGGTCTCGGTGCGGAACGCGCCGTCGAGCGCGGCCTCCACCGAGCGGATCTTGGCAAGGCCCTTGTCGGTCAGGATCGGCTGGCTGACTTCGAGACGCTTGTGCGTGCCCGCGTCATGGCCGAGCAGGTTGGGGCGCGGGCCGATCATTGAGACCAGGCTCATGACCAGTTCCTCGCGGATCGGGTCGATCGGCGGGTTGGTGACCTGCGCGAAGTTCTGCTTGAAGTAGTCGTAGAGCAGGCGCGACTTGTTCGACAGCACCGGGATCGGCGTGTCGGTGCCCATCGAACCGAGCGGATCGTCGGCGTTCATGGCCATCGGCTCGAGGAAGCGCTGGGTGTCTTCCTGGGTGTAGCCAAAGGCCTGCTGGCGATCGAGCAGGGTGCCGGTGGGCGCCGGGATCTCGGCCAGTTCGGGTTCGATCACGTCGAGGTCGGCGAGCTTGTACTGCGCCTTTTCGAGCCACTTCTCGTAAGGTTCGGCGGCCGAAAGAGTCGACTTGATCTCTTCGTCCTCGATGATGCGGCCCTGTTCGAAGTCGATCAGCAGCATGCGGCCGGGCTGGAGACGCCACTTGCGCACGATGTTGTCTTCCTTGATCGGCAGCACGCCGCTTTCAGACGCCATCACGCACAGGTCATCGTCGGTGACGAGGAAGCGCGCAGGGCGCAGGCCGTTGCGGTCGAGCGTGGCGCCGATCTGGCGACCATCGGTGAAGGCGACCGCGGCGGGACCGTCCCAGGGCTCCATCAGCGCGGCGTGGTATTCGTAGAACGCGCGCCGGTTGGCGTCCATCAGCGGGTTGCCGGCCCAGGCTTCCGGGATGAGGATCATCATCGCGTGCGCCAGCGAATAGCCGCCCGCGAGCAGCAGTTCGAACGCGTTGTCGAGGCTGGCGGTGTCCGACTGGCCGTGGCTCGGCATGATCGGCCACATCTTGTCGAGGTCGGCGCCGAGCAGGTCGCTTTCCATCGTGCGGCGGCGCGCGTTCATCCAGTTCACGTTGCCGCGCACGGTGTTGATTTCACCGTTGTGGGCCATGAAGCGGTAGGGGTGCGCGAGGCGCCAGCTGGGGAAGGTGTTGGTCGAGAACCGCTGGTGGACGAGGCCGAGCGCCGAGACGAAGTCGGGATCGCGCAGGTCGTCGTAGAACGAGCCCACCTGGGTCGCGAGCAGCAGGCCCTTGTAGACGATCGTCCGGCTCGAGAAGCTGGGCATGTACAGCTCGGTCAGGCCGGGCAGGTTGTGCTTTTCGGCCAGCGCGTGGAGCGGGTTCTGGGTCTGCTTGCGGATCGTCAGCAGCTTGCGCTCGAACGCGTCCTGGTCGGGGCAGTTGTCGCCGCGCGCGATGAAGCACTGGCGCACCACCGGCATCGATTCGAGCACCGCCTTGCCCAGGCCATCGAGCGTGACCGGAACGTCGCGCCAGCCGATCAGGCGCTGGCCTTCCTTGGCGATGAACTTCTCGAACTTGCTGGTCACGAAGTCGCGCGAAGGCTCGTCGCGCGGCATGAAGCACATCGCGACCGCGTAATCGCCCGCAGCCGGCAGGTCGTAGCCCTGCGCCGTGGCCCACTTGCGGAACAGCGCGTCGGGGATCTGTGTCAGGATACCCGCGCCATCACCCAGCAGCGGATCGGCGCCCACCGCGCCGCGGTGGTCGATGTTTTTCAGAATTTCCAGCGCCTGGGTAATGATGGCGTGCGATTTCTGGCCTTTGATATGAGCAACGAAGCCCACACCGCAGGAGTCATGTTCATTACGCGCGTCATAAAGGCCCTGGGGCTTAGGAAATCCCATCGATAATACCCATCCTGTCATTTTGTCGGGGGATCACCGGACCCGTTCGGTTGCTTTGCGCACACGAATCGAGCGTCGCTTTTCAGCAACGTAGTGACCCCAAGGTCCCCATGCAGATTGAAGGGGGATTTTGCAACTGGATAGAGGGGGTGGAGAGAAGGAAAATGCCAATTGACACGCATTTTTCGGCATTTTGTTATCAAAAAGCCCCACTTTAGCCTTGTTCGGCGTGGGGCTGGCGGGGGGAAGCGCGGTCCGGCAAGCCCTCGCTCCGCGCCGCGAGCACGCCCAGTGAGGGCCCGAAAAGGGCTCGGAGAAGGCCCATGGAGGGCCTGACGCGGGTTGGCTGCCGTTTAGGCCATAATACGCAGGGGGGACGGCGCAGGGCGTCTCCTGCCCCGCTCGCCGATCAGGCCGCGCCGCTCATGCGCTGGAGCGTGGCGAGCGCCGAGCGCAGGGCCTTTTCGGTTTCCTCGGCATCGTGCTTGCCCGGCGCGTCGAACAGGCGCTGGTTCATGGCGGCGGGCATCGCGGGGAAAGCGGGCGCCAGCGCGACCGGACGGACGGACGGGGTCTCGTCCGTCTCGGGTTCGCCGGTGCGGCGGGCGAAGAGGCCTTGCACGGGGCGTTCGTCACCGGGGAAGACCACGACCGGCTCGACCTCGTCCGGGGTCTCGGGTTCCTCGATCCGTACGAATTCCTGGCGCTGGGGCGTCGAGCGCGAGAGGTTGAGCAGCGAGGAGTACCCTTCCTCGAGCACGCTTTCCTCGTCTTCATCGGACCCGGCATCGGCCCCGGCGAGTTCTGGGGCATCCTGCGGCGCGGCGCTCGGCGCGTCGAACGGGCGCAGCGTGCCCGCGCCGATGTGGCGGGGGGGAATGTAGCCGGGAAGCGGTTCGTCCTCATCGTCGAACGCGTCGAGATCGACCGGGCGCATGGCGGCGGGAATGCGCGCGACGCGAGCTTGTTCGGGCGCGGTTTCGGGCGCCGGGGTCGGCGCGACGTCCGCGACGGGGGCGAGAAGGGGGGCCGCACCGCGCTTCACATCGGGGATGACCGGGATAGCCGGAACGGGCTCTTCGGCCGCGGCGGCCTCCTCGACCGGGGTGGTCTCGAGCGGTTCGGCGGCGACCTCCACGGGTTCGACGGGCAGGCTGGCCTGCCGCTCCATTTCTTCGCGGCGGCGGGTCATCGCCAGCGCGAGGCGTTCGAGCAGTTCGAGCTGCGAGAGCTCGTCGAGTTCGCGCGATTCGATCCGCGCGGCGGCGGAGCGCGATTCGGGCCCGGCGAAGGGCCGCACCGCGCCGGGTGCGGCGCCGGTCTCGGGCGCGGCCGTAATCGGCGCGCTGGCGGTCTCTTCGCGCGCGGGAAGCGCGAAGTCGGGGTGCGCGAAGTCGGTGTGGGCGTCGGCGCTGAAGATCGAGGCGGCGGGGGCGGGGCCGCTGGCGGCGGTGCGCGCGGCGATGGCCTGCGAATAGGCATCGAACAGGCCCTGACCGATCGGCTCACCAGGCGCGCGGGCGCCGAGCGGCGCGGCGGGGCGGAAGATCTGCGGTTGGGCGGCGATGGCGTCGTCGAAGCTGTCCGCGTCGCCCGCGTCGCCGTCGAAATTCTCGTCGCCAAGGCTTTCTTCGGTGAACGTTTGCGCGGCGGGGGTCTGCGCCGCGGGGGTTGGCGCGAAATCGTCGAGCGCGAAAGCGCGCACGTCGAGAATGCCCGCAGGACGGCCGGTTTCGGCCTCTTGCGCGGCGTGTTCGGCTTCGAGGCGGGGGGCGAAGATCGGTTCCGATACGGGGCAGGCCTCAAAGCCATCCGGTTCGGCCAGGGCGCGTGAAACAGGCTCGCTTTCCAGCGCTTCGCTGTCCAGCGCCTCGCTTGCCGGGGGCGGGGTGGCCTCGGCTTCGCGGTCCATGTCGGCCAGCGCGCGGCGGCGGCTGCCGGCGCG
>NZ_JALHLF010000092.1 GCF_022832435.1 Novosphingobium organovorum
CAAGCCGCGGGCGCCGTGCCCCTGGCCTGCGCGGCCCCGGCGCCCAGCGCCAGCGACCCGGCCAGGAGCATTGCGGTAAGGGCGGATCGGCGGGGGGGCATGGCGGATCTCTCCGGGTCAGGCAGGACAGTCACGCGCGCCCCTCTGGTCGGGCGCGAACGGGTACAGGCCGCGCGCGATGGCAGTCGCGCGCGGCCCGCTTGGGCGGCTCAGAAGTCGGCGCGGATGCCGAACAGGACCTGACGTCCGGGGTAATAGACGCTGTAGGTCGCGTTGGTGTTGCCATCCTGCCCGTTGGTCGCGCGGATCGCGGCGTTGGTCAGGTTGAGCGCGTCGAGGGTCAGGTGGACACGGTTGTCCATGCCCGGCAGGTCGTAGCCGACCGAAAGGTCGAACTGGCCGCGCGAGTCCTGATAGACCCCCCAGTCGTTGATGTAGTACGGTGCGTTGATCAGCACGAACTGGTCGGTCCAGACGTAGTTCAGGCTGACCGAGACACCGTGGCCTTCGTAGAAGCCCTGGAGATTGTACGACCAGGGCGCGACGCCCGGCGCGTAGAGCCCCGAGTCCGAGCTCTGCTTGATGCGCGTCACGTTGGCCGAGAAGCCCAGGCCGTCGACCAGGAAGTCGAGCGGCTGCACCCAGGTTGCCTCCAGACCGTTGATCTGGAGCGACTGCAGGTTCACCGGCTGGTTGACGTAGATCGGCAGGTCGGCCACCGCCGTGCCGGTCGCGGCCGCACGGTCGGTCAGCGCGGCCTGCTGGGTCACGGTCAGGCTGTCGTAGTCGACGCCGAGATCCGAGAAGGTCTCCGTCGTCTGCTGGGTCAGCGTGAAGCCGTTGATCATCTTGTGGAAGAAGGCGAGCCCCACGTAACCGATACCGCCGGTGTAGTATTCACCGCCGAAGTCGATGTTGTCCGAGGTGTAGGGCTTGAGATCGGGGTTACCCGCCGAAGCGCTCTGCGCGGCCGGATCGGAGAAGGTCAGCCCCGGCAGCAGGTCGCCCGGATTGGCGCGGGTCATCGAACGCGAGGCCGAGAAGCGCAGCTTGAGGTTGGGCAGCGCGTCCCAGGTCATGTTGATCGAGGGCAGCCAGTTGTCGTAGCTCGACGTGATGGTCTGCTCAACGGTCGAGGAGCCGACCGTGATCGGGCCCGACACCATCTGCTCGGTATGCGCGAAGCGCACGCCGCCAACCACGCGGAATTCGCCGCCCAGAATATCGGTGTCGCCGTTGAATTCGAGGAAGCCCGCGGTCACCTTTTCGCCGATATCGCCAACGCCGCCGCCGGTGACCGAGCTGGTCGCCTCGGGCGCGTTCTTGAGGTAGGACTTGTAGTTGGTCGCCTTCATGATCTTCTTGATGTCGGCGATGGTGAAGCTGGTGTAGCCCGGATTGGTGCTCGACAGGTGCGCGAAGTCGGACACGTTGAGCGTGGTGAGGTACTGCGACAGATCGCTGTTGGGGATCAGCCCGGTGCCGGTATAGCCGCAGTCCGAACCGCACACCGCCGCCTGGTAGGCCGCGCTGGCGTCGTAGGCCTTGATCGAGCGGAACGCGTAGTCGTACGAACCGCCGAACTTCACGCTGAAGGTATCATCGCCGTACTTCATGTCGAAGCGGCCACCGTTGGTCGTCGTCTCGCGCTTCACCGCCTGGACGTTGAGGCGGTACCACTGCCAGCCCAGGCTGGTGTCGGCCAGGTCCACGCTCGGCGTGATCGTCGGGAAATCCCCGCCCGAGTTCGAATAGTCGACCGAGATGCCCGACTGCGCCGGGGTCTGGATGATGAAGCTGGGCTGTTCGCGGAAGAAGTGGCTCTTCGAGAAGTTGCCCTGCGCGGTGAAGGTCAGCTTGTCCGCCACGTCCCAGGTCATGCTGGGGGTGACGTTCCAGAACTTGGTCGTCTGCTTGAAGATGTCGACGTCGGAGAAGAACGAGGAATTGGCGAAGGTGCCGCTGGTCACCACGTTGTCATCGTCGACGGTGAGATCGAACGGCACCATGCCCCCGGTCGAGGTATAGGAGGACCCCGGACCCGAGTTACGCACGTACCAGTTCATGGTGTAGTGCGTGAAGTCGCGCTGTGACCAGGCGTACATGCCATCGAGCGCGAAGTGCAGCTTGTCGCTCGGGCGCCATTCCATCGAGACCAGCCCCGAATAGCGCGAGCGGGTGCCTTGCTGCACCGAATTGCGCCCAAGGCGCGGGATCTTGGCAAGGCTCAGCTGATCCGCGGTAAGCCCCGAGGTCTGCGTGAGGTCGAGCGCGTCGCCCGCCGTGTAGCCATGGCCCAGGTTCGACGGCGCGACGCTGGCGTAGCTGAAGCCGTTGCCGTCATCGTCGGTCGCGTTGCACGAACTGGTGGTCGAGCAGGCGTAGTTGCCGTCGGTCCAGCCCACCGATTCCCAGCCATCGACGCGGGTCTTGGCCTTCACCCCGGCCACGCCGACGAGGATGCCGAAGGTATCGCCGAAGGTCTTGCTGGCCACGATCGCGCCGCGCGGGCTGAACTTGCCGTTGCTGTCGGTGTACTGGCCCTGGCCGACCACGGTGAGGTGCGCGCCCGGCTTGTCGAACGGGCGCGCGTTGCGCATGTTGACGACGCCCGCGATGCCGCCTTCGACTTGCGAGGGCAGCGGCGACTTGACGACGTCGAGCCGGGTGAACAGCTCGGAGGGGAACAGGTCGAGGTCGACTTCGCGATTGGTGCTGCCACCGTTGGTGCCACCGTCCGAGGCAACGTTGACCGGCGAGCCGTTGACCAGCACGCGGGTGAAGCTCGGCCCCAGGCCGCGGATGGCAACCTGCGTGCCTTCACCGGTGATGTCGCGGTTGAGGCGCACGCCGGGGATGCGGTTGAGCGTTTCGGCGATGTTGGTCGCGGGCAGCTTGCCGATGTCTTCGGCAAAGATCGAATCGCCGAAGGTCACTTCGCTGCGCTTGGCGTTGGTCGCGCTGTCGAGCGAGGCGCGGATGCCGGTGACGATGATTTCCTCGACCTGACCTTGCGAGAGCGCGCCATCATCCGGGGAATCGGCGGTAGCGCTCCCCTGAGCGGCCGACGCGGACGGCGCCGGAGTGGCGTCCTGCGCCGCAGCGGGCATCGCGATGACCGCCTGAAACGCCGTTGCGCTGAGCAAAAGCGCGCGATTTGATAGACGAAATGCCTTCATTTCCGTTATCCCTCCCAATGTACGTTCGCTATTTCAGCCGCTTAGCTGATAGCGCTATCATTTGCAGCTATATTGCAGGTTCTCGAAAAGGTCAATGCTCGAACCGACGCAGACTGCGCGAAACGCGAAAACTACTTTAAATTCGGATATTTAGGGTCAGCTATACGCGTAAAGGCGGACACGCTGGATCTGCCACTTGCCCGCATCGAGACGGATGTGACGGCCCTGGTGGGTCTGGTCGCCGTTGAGCAGGCGCCCCGCGACCCAGGTCCCTTGCGCGTCGAAATGCCCCTCGAACGCAGTGTCGATCCCGGCCAGAGCCTTGTCCTTGGCGAGCGGCGCGAAGGTCACGGTGATCCCCTGCCCGGCGATCAGGTACTCCTCGGGACCCACCTGGACGATCAGCCCGCCATACCCCGCAGTGTCCGCGCTCATCTCGGGCCGCTGGATGTCGGCATAGGACACCGTGAAGCGGTACGAACCGATGGCGCGCGTCTCGGGCGCGTAGTCGAGCGAACCGTCATAGGCCTGGCGCGGCTTGAAGCCCGCCATCCGGTCGCTGCCCTGCGCGTCGAGGATGTAGGGTGAAAGCTGGCGCAGGACGCCATAGGCATCCTTGATCGCCCCCGGCTGCTCGTCGATCGAATCGATCGAGAACGGCCCGAAGCCGATCGCGTCGAGCTGGCCGAAGGCGTAGAACGCGTTGGCCGGAACAACGGGATTGTCCGCGTTGTGCGCCTCGGGAATGAACAGCACGTTGTCGGGACGCTTGTAGGTGTTCACGATCTGGACGAAGTTGTCGAAATAGATGTCGGGCGCGAGGAAATCGAGTTTGGGCGCCCCCGCCTTCCACACGTCGATCAGGTGCGGCAAAGGGCCACCGCTCGGGTACTCGCCCGGAACGCGCCCCGGCCGGTTGAGCGCCACGTTGACGTACATCGGGATCGGGTAACGCGCCTTGCCCGCTGCGGCGAGGCCATCGGCGAAGCGCGCATAATGCCACGCCGCAAAGACCTCCGCGGCGCCGTCACCCCCGCCGAACACCGCGTCCCAGCTGCCCGAAGTACGCGCGCCGTTGTCCACCCACAGGCGCTTCATGCCGGGCACCAGCGTGTCCTTGTGCGCGACGAGGTAATCGATCAGCGCCTTGGGCACCGGCCGGGCGTAGGCGGCGTTGGCGGGCGCGTTGTAGTCGCGCGCAACGGGCAACATGCCGATCTCGTTCTCGACCTGGACCATGACCACCGTGTTGGCCTGGCCATCGATGGCCTTGAGGTGGTCCATCAGCGCGGCAAACGCGCGCTGGTCGGCCGTGGCGGTGGCTTGCCCGAAGGTCGAGAGGATCTCGGCGCTGCGCCCGTTGGGCCGCTGTGCGAGCGGAAAGCGCGCCTGGTCGCGCTTCACCCACGAAGGCACGTAAGTCGACATGGAATTCTTCCACGCGCCGAACCACAGGATCACCAGCTTCAGATCGTTGGCGCGCGCCGCCTTGATCTGCGAATCGACCGAAGACCAGTCGAAATGCCCTTCGGTCGGCTCGATCAGCTGCCAGGACACCGGAGTGAGCACGGTGTTGAGGTTCATGTCGTGCAGCCGCTTCCAGTGCGGCGCCATGTAGTCCGCGCTCGACGAGGCCGAATTGCTCAGTTCGCCGCCGATCATCAGCATGGGCTTGCCCGCGACGACGAGCTGCTGGCTGTCGCCCTTGCGCTCGAGCCGGGGGGCATCGGCGAAGGCGGGACAGGCCAGCCACAGCGCGGCGCTGACCACACCGGCAAGGGCAAGGCGCTTAGGGGAAAAGCGGCGAAGGGGGGTGGTTGGGGTCATGTCGGCTCTCCCACGAATTCGTCGAGCGTGGCCCGAACGCCGCCACGTTCGAGCGCCTCGAGGTGTCCTGCGATGACGGCGCACACCGCCGCATCGGGCCGGAAATCGAGCACGCCGAGCGCCGCCTCGACCCGCGTTCGCGGATCGCACGCTCCGGCCAGTGCCCCGGCCAGCACCGCGGCGGCCGGATCGTCGATGGCAAAGTCTTCACCCGCATCGCTCCGCCCCGCCTGCCAGCGGACCCAGCCCGCCACGGCCAGCGCGCAGGCGACAAAATCCGCGCCGCACCGTGCCCGTTCGGCGAGCGGGGCGAGCAGGCGCTGGGGCAGCTTCTGCGAACCATCCATCGCGATCTGGGTCGTGCGATGCTGCAGGGCGCTGTTGGCGAAACGCGCCATCAGCTGGGCGCGGTAGGTGCCCGGATCGAAGCCTTCGGGCAGCGTGAGCGTGGGCACCAGTTCATCCCACAGCCGATCGAGATAGCGCCGTCCGGTCGGACTCGCCACGAAATCGTGGACGAAGGCATCGCCCGCCAGCCCGCCGAGATACGCGATCGCCGAATGCGCGCCGTTGAGCAGGCGCAGCTTGGCCGCTTCCCACGGTGCGACATCGCGCGTCAGGATCACGCCGGGGACCGGAAAGGCCGGGCTTTCGCCGACGAAGGAATCCTCGATCACCCATTGCAGGAAAGGTTCGGTCTTGACCATCGCACGGTCTTCAAGGCCCGTTGTCACGGCAAGATCGGCGATGTCCTCAGGCGTCGTCGCGGGCACGATGCGGTCGACCATGCTCGCGGGAAAACGGCAATTTTCCGCGATCCAGGCGGCCAGTTCGGCATCGTGCGCGCGGGCCATCGCCAGCACCGAGCGCGCCAGCAGCGCGCCGTTGTGCGGCAGGTTGTCGCACGACAGCAGCGTCAGCGGCCCCAGGCCAAGACGCTTGCGCCGCGCCAGACCCGCAACGAGGAAACCCGCCGCCGTGCGCGGCCGCTCAAGCGAGGCGAGATCGGCCGCCACGTCGCGATGCGCGGTGTCGAGCGTGCCGCTCGCCCGATCGAGGCAATAGCCCTTCTCGGTCACCGTCAGCGTAACCAGGAAGGTATCGGGCGCAGCCAGTGCGGCGACGACCGCCTCGGGGTCCTCCGGCGCGACCAGCACCGAACGCACCGCGCCCACCACCTGCATGGCCTGTGCAGCGCCCTCGCGCACGAGCACGGTGTAAAGCCCGTCCTGCGCCGCCAGCTGGTCGCGCACCCCGGCCGAGCGCAGCGAGACGCCGGTCACGCCCCAGCGCGGATCGCCCGCCGCCAGCATCGCCTCGAATACCAGCGCCTGGTGCGCGCGGTGGAAGGCGCCGATCCCGAAGTGGACCACGCCGCCGCGCACCGCCGCACGCGCGTAGGCCGGAAGCCACGCGATGCCTTCCAGCCGGCCGAGCGCCGCCGCGCTCAACCGGTCGATCGCGATCGGCGCCATGCCCGCCTCTCCCCCGCTCACAGCCGGTAGGCCGCCTTGGCCAGATCGTAGGCGAGCGCGCGCGCGAGGTCATGCGCCTCCTCCTCGCCCAGCCGGTGCTCGGCAACGAGCTGCGCCAGCCAGGTGCAGTCCATGCGCCGCGCCACGTCGTGGCGCGCGGGGATCGACAGGAAGGCGCGGGTATCGTCGTTGAAGCCCACGGTGTTGTAGAAGCCCGCAGTCTCGGTCGTGCGTTCGCGAAAGCGGCGCATGCCTTCGGGCGAATCGTGGAACCACCACGGCGGCCCCAGCCTCAGCGCGGGATAGTGCCCGGCGAGCGGGGCGAGTTCGCGCGAATAGACATCCTCGTCGAGCGTGAAGAGGATGAGCGTCAGATCGGGATTGTTGCCGTGCCGGTCGAGCAGCGCCCCCAGCGCCGCGACGTATTCGCACGAGACCGGAATGTCCCCGCCCTTGTCGCGCCCGAAGCGTTCGAGCAGCGCGCGGTTGTGGCTGCGGTGAACGCCAGGGTGAAGCTGCATGACCATGCCGTCCTCGATGCTCATCGTGGCCATCTCGGTCAGGATCTGTGCGCGGAAGAGTTCCGCGTCCTCAGCGCTCGCCCCGGCCAGGACGCGGCGGTAGAGCGCCTCGCAGTCCTCGCTCGACAGGTCCGCGGTGCGCGCGGTCGGGTGGCCGTGGTCGGTCGAGGTCGCGCCCGCCGCGCGAAAACGCGCACGGTGGAAACGATGCGCGGCAAGGTAGCCCGCGTAGCGCGTCGCATCCTCGCCCGCACTCGCGGCAAAGCGCGCGACGTTCTCGGCAAAGCCTGGGGTTTCGGGATCGACCACCGGGTCGGGGCGATAGGCGGTGACCACCCGGCCCGACCAGCCGCTGGCGCGGATCGCGGCGTGATGCTCAAGACTGTCGAGCGGGCTTTCGGTGGTCGCGATGACTTCGATCCCGAAGCGTTCGAACAGCGCGCGCGGGCGGAACGCCTCGGTCTTGAGCGCGGCGTCGATCACCTCGTAGCAATGGTCGGCGGTCTCGGCGTCGAGCTGGACAGTGATCCCGAAGGCCTCGCCCAGCACCCAGTCGAACCACATGCGCGAGGGCGTGCCGCGAAACAGGTGGTAGTGGCTGGCGAACAGGCGCCAGACCGCGCGCGGATCGCTCTCCACCGCACTGCCGTCGCGGCTGCGAACGCCCAGCGCGCCAAGCGGTACGCCCTGCGAATAGAGCATGCGCAGCACGTAGTGGTCGGGAATGATGAGCAGCGAGGCAGGGTCGCTGAACGGCGCGTTGGTCGCGAACCAGGCCGGATCAGTGTGCCCGTGCGGGCTGACGATCGGCAGGGCGCGCACCCCGGCGTAGAGCGCACGGGCAATCGCGCGCGTACCCGGATCGGCCGGGAACAGGCGATCGGGATGGAGGTCGAGGGGGCGAGGCATGGCTTTAGTCTCCATCGCCTTTGACGGCGGCAACCTGATAGCGCGGCAGGATGATGTGAAGCACCGCCAGCGCGAGGAAATAGGCGCACGAGGCAACCAGGAAGATGGGCTCGTAACTGCCCACCGTTTCAAGAATGACGCCCGCAAAGCGCGCCATGAGCATCCCGCCAAGCGCCCCGCTGAGCCCGCCCAGCCCCACCACCGTACCGCTCATCCAGCGCGGCAGCGTGTCGCCCGGCAAGGCATAGACGTTGGCCGAGAAGCCCTGGTGTCCGGCGCAGGCCAGGCCCACCAGCACCACCGCGCTCCACAACCCCGGCGCGTGCGGCGCAAAGGCGATCGGCACCGCGCAGCACGCCGCGAGCAGCATCGCCGACTTGCGCGACCGGTTGAGTGACCACCCCCGCCCGAGCAGCCGCGAGGACATCCAGCCCCCGGCGATCGAGCCGACGTCGGCCATCAGGTAGACCGCGATCAGCGGCGGCCCGAAATCGAGCATCTTGACGTGAAACTGGCGGTTGAAGAAATCGGGCAGCCAGAAAATGAAGGTCCACCACACCGGATCGATCAGAAAACGGCTCGCCATGTAGGCCCAGGTCTGGCGATGCGAGAGCACCTCGCGCCAGCTGACCGAGCGCACCGGCTCGACCGGATCGGCCTCGATCCAGGCCAGTTCCTCGGGCGTGATGCTCTTCTTTTCGCGCGGGGCGCGGTAGAAGCCGAGCCAGGCGACGAGCCAGAACACGGTGAGCAGACCGGTCAGGATGAAAGCCCAGCGCCAGCCCAGCGTCAGCGCGATCACCGGCACGATCAGCGGGGTGAGCAGCGCGCCGACGTTCGAACCGGCGTTGAACAGGCCGATCGCGAAGGCGCGCTCGCGCTTGGGGAACCAGGCGTTGGTGGCCGCGATGGCGGCAGGGAAAGTCCCCGCCTCACCGATCGCGAGCGGAATGCGCGCGATCAGCATGCCCCCGGTGCTGGTGAACAGTGCGTGCGCCATGTGCCCGAGGGTCCACAACGCGACCGCGGCGGCGTAGCCCAGCCGGGCCCCCAGCCGGTCGATCAACCGGCCGAAGAAGACATAGGCCACACCGTAACCGGCCTGAAACCAGATCGCGAGACTGGCGTAGCCGCTCTCGCTCCAGCCATAGCGGGCCTGCAAGTCGGGCTTGAGCGTGGGCAGCACGAGCCGGTCGACGTAGCTGAGCACCACGGCCGCGAAGATCAGCGCGCACACGATCCAGCGCAGCCGCCCGTGGGGCTTGGATGGCCCGGAACGGATCGCAGGGCCGGCGGCGGCTTCCACCGTGGCGGACGCCGGGGGCAAGGAGGACACGCTCACCCCGCTTACCAGCTGTGCAGGGTGCCGTCTTCAAGCCGGTTCACCGGCAGGAAGGCACGCTTGTATTCGTATTGCGCGGCAAGGTCCTCGTCGATGTCGACGCCCAGGCCCGGCGCATCGCCGGGGTGCATCATGCCATCGGCGAAAGTATAGGCGTGCGGGAACACGGCGTCGGTCTCGGGCGTGTGGCGCATGTATTCCTGAATGCCGAAGTTGGGCACCGAAAGATCGAAGTGGAGCGCGGCGGCCATGCACACCGGCGACAGGTCGGTCGCGCCGTGGCAGCCGGTGCGGACCTGATAGAGATCGGCCAGAGCCGCAATGCGGCGCAAGTGCGTGATCCCGCCCGCGTGGACCACGGTGGCACGGATATAATCGATCAGCTGGTTCTCGATCAGGTCCTTGGCGTCCCAGATCGAATTGAAGATCTCGCCCACCGCGAGGGGCGCCGTGGTGTGCTGACGGATCAGGCGGAACGCCTCCTGATTTTCCGCCGGGGTCGCATCCTCGAGCCAGAACGGACGATAGGCTTCCAGATCCGAACCCAGCCGCCCGGCCTCGATCGGGGTCAGGCGGTGGTGGATGTCGTGCAGCAGGTGGACGTCCCAACCCAGCGCCTCGCGCGCGGCCTTGAACAGCTCGGGCACCACGCGCAGGTACTTGGACGTGCTCCACACGTTCTCGGTCGGCAGATCCGCGTCGGCGGGCTCATAGAAATACTTGTCCTTGGACACGCCGTAGGTCGAGGCCATGCCCGGCACGCCGCACTGCAGGCGGATCGCCTTGTAGCCCTGCGCCTGGTATTCGAGCGCGACGTTGACCGTGTCCTCGATCGAAGTGCCGTTGGCGTGGCCATAGACCATCACGCCTTCGCGGCTCGCCCCGCCGAGCAGCTGGTAGACCGGCAGCCCCGCAAGCTTGCCCTTGATGTCCCACAGCGCCATGTCGACCGCCGCGATCGCGGTCATCGTGACCGGGCCACGGCGCCAGTAGGCCCCCTTGTAGAGATACTGCCAGATATCCTCGATACGGTGCGCGTCGCGCCCGATCAGGCAGGGCACGACATGATCGGCAAGGTAACTGGCGACGGCCAGTTCGCGACCGTTGAGGGTGGCATCGCCAACCCCGGTGGTGCCGTCATCGCAGGTAATCTTGAGCGTAACGAAGTTGCGGCCGGGGCAGGTGACGATGACTTTGGCGCTGACAATCTTGGGCATGGGAACCTCAGGCGATTTCGAGAGTGACGGTCTGGAGTGCGGCGCTGCTGGCGCCCACGCCGATATCGAACAGACCCGGCTCGACGACTTCCTCCATCGCCTCGTTCCAGAGGCTGAAATCGTCGGGACCGAGCGTGAAGGTAAGCGTGCGCGTCTCGCCAGGCTTGAGTGTGACGCGCTGGAAGCCGCGCAGCGAAAGGACCGGACGGGTCACGCTCGAGGCCTGGTCGTGGACGTAGAGCTGAACCACCTCGTCACCGGTGCGCGCGCCGGTGTTGGTGACATCGACCGAAACGGAGACCGTGCCCGCCGGGCCGATCCGGGCGGCCGAAAGGCGCGGAGGCGCGATCGCAAAGGTCGTGTAGCTCAGGCCGAAACCGAAGGGCCACAGCGGCTTGTCGTCGGTGAACAGGTAGCCCCGGCGCGACGACGGCTTGTGGTTGTAGAAGTAGGGCACCTGCCCGACATCGTGAACCACGGTGACCGGCAGCTTGGCGCCGGGGTTGATGTCCCCGAACAGCGCCTCGGCCATCGCCGTGCCGCCTTCCTGGCCCAGATACCAGCATTCGAGAATGGCGTCGGCCTGCTCGGCCACGGTCGGCCAGGACGGCGGGCGCCCGTTGATGGCCATGACGACGACGGGCTTGCCGCTCGCCTTCATCGCTTCGAACAGCGCGTTCTGCTCGCCCACGAGGTCGAGCGAGGTACGGTCGCCCAGATGGTTGCGGGCATAGCCTTCGCGGCTGGTCTGCTCGGTGTCGCCGATGGCCAGGATCACCACGTCGCAATCCTTCACCGTCTCTACCGCCTCGGCGATCAGCGCGCGGTTGGCGGCCGGATCGGCCAGTTCGACGTCGTTTGCCGAACGATCCTCGCTGCGGGTGATGTGGACGCCCTGCGCGAAGACCACTTCGGCCTTGCCTGCGAGCCGCGCCCGCACGCCGTCGAGCAGGGTGACGCAGGCACGCGGTTCGGACGAATAGCCGCCCAGCCGCGCGATCGCGGCGTTGGGGCCGACCACCGCCACCTTGCGGTGCGCACCGGGGGTAAGCGGCAGCACGTCGCCAGCGTTCTTGAGCAGGCAGATCGCCTTGCGCGCCGCATCGAGCGCGAGGGCGCGCGCCTCGGCGTTGCCGGTCAGGCGGGCCGAGGCCGCCGCATCGATCGGTCCGGCCTCGAACAGCCCGGCGCGGAACTTGAGCGCGAGCATGTGGCGGCACGCCGCATCGACTTCGGCCAGCGGGACCAGACCCTTGCGCACCTGATCGGCGAGCGAGCCGTAGGCTTCGCCATCGGGCAGGTCGCAATCGACCCCGGCGCGCAGCGCCAGCCGCGCCGCGCCTTCGATGTCGGGGGCAAGGTGGTGGAAGCTCGCCAGTTCGCCGATCGCCGCGTAGTCGCTCACGATCGCACCGTCGAAACCCCATTCGCCGCGCAGCACGTCGTGCAGCAACCAGCGGTTGGCGTGGCTCGGTACGCCGTCGATCTCGTTGTAGGAGGGCATCACCGCGCCGATCCCGGTGCGCCGCACCACTTCGCGGAAAGGCGGGAAGAACGAAGCGCGCAGCTCGCGCCGCCCAAGATGCGCGGGCGCGACGTTGTCGCCCGCCTCGGGCTGGCCGTGCCCGGCCATGTGCTTGAGCGTCGCGATGACCTGGTTCGCACCGGGTTCGCGCCCTTCGCCCTGCAGGCCGAGCACCGCGGCCACGCCCATCTCGCCGCACAGGTACGGGTCCTCGCCGAAGGTTTCCTCGATCCGCCCCCAGCGCGGATCGCGCGCGATGTCGACCACCGGGGACAGCGCGAGCGCGGCACCGTGGGCACGCACCTCGCGCGCGCTGACCGCGTTGGCGCGGCGCACCATGTCGGGATCGAACGCACCGGCCTGCGCGATGGCCTGCGGGAAGCTGGTCGCTTCAGGCGCCATGTAGCCGTGCAGCGCTTCCTCGTGGAACAGGATCGGGATGCCCAGCCGGGTGTGGTTGCGCGCCCAGTCCTGCGCCGCGTTGACGAAGGCGATGGTGTTCGCCGGGGTGCGCCAGCGCCCGGTGACGTCGGTGCCGGTGTTGCTCGCGGTGGCCGCCCCGCCCCGATCGGACGGGCGCGCGATCTGGCCGATGCCATCGGGATGGTTGCGGCTGGCGAGCGCGGGATCGAACGCGAGATCGGCGTCCATCACCTCGCGCTTGCGGGTCGACAGCGTGATGAGCTGCGCGACCTTCTCGTCGAGCGTCATGCGGGCCATCAGGTCGCGCACGCGCAGGTCGATCGGCGCGCGCGGGTCCTTGTAGCGCGCGCTGGCGGCAACCGCGGCGCGCGCGGCTCCGGGCAACAGGGCAAGAAGGGAGACGCCCGCCCCCAGACGAAGCGATTCGCGGCGGGTAATCATGCGCGATTTCCACCTGTTACGGTTCCGGCGCGCCAATACAGAAAGATCATCTCTCCCCTCCCGGACCCAAGGGCCCTATTTCCCAATTTTATTCGCCGAGCAAAGCCAATTGCTTTGCGGTTCGTCTTATGTGATAGCGCTCTCATGCGATACAAAAGGACCGCTTGTCAATGCCGGTCGGAATTTGGAGAGGATTATGAAACAGCAGGTATTTAGAGCTGTTGCAGGCCTAGCCCTGATCGGCAGCTCGATGATGACGCTATCAGAAGCGGCGCGCGCAAACGATGGCTACGAGCTATGGCTTCCCCCCGCGAACGACCCGGCGGCCAACCTCGACATCGCCACGCTCGGAACCGGTGCAACGCTCGACATCGCGGCAGGCGAACTGCACCGCGACCTCGCCACCGCGCCGCTCCCGATCCTGCTCGCAACGAACCTGCGCCCCGAACTCGCCGCGCTCAAGCTGCCCGGTGCTGCGCTCGGCCGCGAGGGGTATGTCGTGCGCCGCGCAACGGTGGCCGGACGCGCGGTCATCCTGGTTTCGGGCAACACCGAGACGGGCGTGCTCTACGGCGCCTTTGCGCTGATTCGCGCCGCCCGCACCGGCGCCGACCTGACGACCATCGCGCTGCAATCCGCGCCCAAGGTCGCGGTGCGCGTGCTCGATCACTGGGACAATCTCGACGGTTCGGTCGAGCGCGGCTACGCTGGAGCCTCGCTGTGGAACTGGTGGGAACTGCCCGACTACAAGGACCCGCGCTACACCGACTACGCGCGCGCCGACGCCTCGCTCGGCATCAACGGCGTGGTGCTCAACAACGTCAACGCCAAGCCCGACAGCCTGACCCCGCGCTACATCGCCAAAGCCGCCGCGCTCGCCGACGTGTTCCGCCCCTGGGGCATCAAGGTCTATCTTTCCGCGCGCTTTTCCGCGCCGATCGAACTGGGCGGGCTCAAGACCGCCGACCCGCTCGATCCCGCAGTCGCGGCCTGGTGGAAGGCCAAGGCGGACGAGATCTACCGCGCCATTCCCGATTTCGGCGGCTTCCTGGTCAAGGCCAACAGCGAAGGCCAGCCCGGCCCGCGCGACTACCACCGCAGCCATGCCGAGGGCGCCAACATGCTCGCCGCGGCGCTCAAGCCGCACGGCGGGATCGTGATGTGGCGCGCCTTCGTCTACGCCGAGAGCGACCCCGACGACCGCGCCAAGCAGGCCTATACCGAGTTCCACCCGCTCGACGGCAAATTTGCTGACAACGTGCTGGTCCAGGTCAAGAACGGCGCGATCGACTTCCAGCCGCGCGAACCGTTCCACCCCTTGTTCGGCGCGATGCCCCGAACGCCGATCATGCTGGAATTGCAGATCACCAAGGAATACCTGGGCTTCGCCACGCACCTTGCCTACCTCGGCCCGCTGTTCAGCGAAGTGCTCGAGGCCGACACTTACGCCAGAGGCAAGGGATCGACCGTTGCCAAAGTGATCGACGGCACGCTCGACCATCACGCGCTGAGCGGCATGGCGGGCGTCGCCAACATCGGGCGCGACCGCGACTGGAGCGGCTCCACCTTCAACCAGGCCAACTGGTATGCCTTCGGGCGGCTGGCCTGGGACCCCGACCTTTCGCCCGAGGCGATCGCGCGCGAATGGGCGCAGCAGACTTTCGGCCCCGACCCGCGCCTGGCCGACATCGCGGTGAAGATGATGATGCAATCGCGCGAGGCCGTCGTCGATTACACCGGCCCGCTCGGCCTTGCGCATCTCATGGGCACCGGCCACCATTACGGTCCGGGTCCGTGGATCAAGGACCTCGCCCGGCCCGAGTGGAACCCGGTCTATTACCACCGCGCCGACGCCAGCGGAATCGGTTTCGACCGCACCCGCACCGGCAGCAACGCCATCGCGCAATACAGCCCCGAAGTCGCCAGGCGCCTCGCCGACCCGCGCACCACGCCCGAAAGCGAGCTGCTCTGGTTCCACCACCTGCCCTGGGACTGGAAGATGAACTCGGGCGAGACGCTGTGGCACGCGCTCGTCGCGCATTACGACCAGGGCGTGGCGAGCGTCGCCGCGATGCAGGCCGAGTGGGACGAAGCCCGCCCGCTGGTCGATCCCGAGCGCTGGCAGAAAACCGCGACCTTCCTCGCCATCCAGCACCGCGAGGCCCAGTGGTGGCGCGATGCCAGCCTCGCCTACTGGATGTCGCTCAACCACCTCCCCCTGCCTGCGGGAAGCGCCGCTCCGGCCCATTCGCTCGACTGGTACGAGGCGCAGCAATTCCCCTGGGCTCCGGGCCAGGCCCGGTAGGCCCGCTAGGCCCGGTGCCCGCCCCTTTCCCTCTTTCGAACGAGCGATCCTGACCATGACCGAGCGAACCTGCGGCCCCGTCGTCACCTTTGGCGAGATCCTGCTGCGCCTCTCCACCCCCGACGCGCGCCTGTTCGTCCAGAGCGAACGCCTCGAGCTGTGCGTGGGCGGCGCGGAAGCGAACGTGGCTGCGGGGCTCGCCGCGCTCGGCCACCAAGTGGCCATGCTCTCGCGCCTGCCCGCAGGCCCCCTCGGCGATGCGGCGG
>NZ_JALHLF010000093.1 GCF_022832435.1 Novosphingobium organovorum
CCCCCGCCACCACGGAGCCGTCAAGGCTCAACGCCGCCGCGCCTCCTGCGCGGCGACTGTTGGCGGGATGCCAAGGGCAGTCCGCAACCTGACAGGGATCGTCACGGCTCTGCCGACGAGACGGCGGCGCAGCCGGTGGCTCGGTTGAGAGCGAGCGAAATAGAGCCCGGCCGCGCAGAAAGCGCGGGTCAGCCCCCGCCTACAACCTGCTACCAACGTCGAACCACAAGATACCCTCTGAATTTTCATTCCAGCATAGTGACTTAGTCACCTCGTTGAGGAATAGGCCCGCGCCCTCGCGATCGGGCTTCACTCGCCCGGCAAGCCTCACACCCTGCCCGAAAGAATTCCATGCCCCGCCCCAGCTCCCAGAAACCAACAGCGGCCCCGAAGCGGTGTCAGGGCAAACGGGGAGCGAAGCGCAGGCAACCGGCCGAACGTCCCGTTGCGCAGTTCCAGGAATGGGAGGAACCGGACAGCTTCGACGAAGCACTGCGGCTGCACATGAAACGCTTCGACGAAACAAGCCTTCTCCTCCATCGCGCAATCATTCGGCCCGACGAGACCTTCCATCCCGACACGCTCAAGGGCTGGAGCCTGGGCAAGCGCCTGCCCCGCAACGTCGCGAGCCTGGACGTGCTTGCGCGCATCGAGGCGCGCTATGGGCTGCCTCCCGGCTATTTCAAGGCGAAGCTGCCGCACCCTGGGCGCGCACCCGCCGATCAGGCGGTGCGCGGCATTGCCCCGGCCGAACAACGTCGGCTGTCCTGGCATTTGCCAGACGATTTCGCCCAGCGTTCGCGCAAGGAGCGGGCGGAAATCCTCCAATGGGTCCGCACCGTCATCATTTCCGGTTCGACCGAATATCGACGCTATCAGGCCGATGCCGCCAAGCTGCGCTATGGCCTGCGGTTCCCTTCGCTGACCGGGCGTAAGCCTCAAGGCCGACCGACACCGATAAATGACCAGGGCGAAGACCGCGACGCGCTTCCCGGCACCGGCCTTACCCGCACGGCGAAGGAGGCTCCGCCGCGCCTCACCGCCGAACTCGCGGAACTGATCCGATTCAAGTCGAGCACGCTGACCGACATCGGCTTTCACCGGAATGGTGTCTGGAATGAGGAGACCATTCTCCAGAAGGTGGAGCACCTGGGCCTTCTGTTCGGCGCCATGCACGCCGGGCCGGATGACGCCGTCGCGGGTCTCGGCGTTCCCGCAGAACAGCTCACGCTGGCCCTGCTCGTGTTTCCGCGAACCTGGGACTGGTACATCCAGTGGCGCGAGGCACGGCGCGGCTTCTTCACCCGCTGGGAAGTGGACATGCTGCGCCTCGGAGCGGCACTGACCCGCAAACGCACCGGATGGCTGCGCCAGATGCCCGAACTGGCAACGCGGCTTCTCCCTATCGAAGGCCTGCTGAGCGAGGCGGACGTCGATGCCGCGTCGCAAGACTGGGATACGGCCTGTGATCGGCTCCACGCGCACGCCATTGCCCGGGCCAAGGAAATAGAGCGTGTCGCGCGCGTGCACCGCGATCCCTTCGAACCCATCCTACCCGTTCTCGAAGCGGACAGCCCGGTGGGCGAGTACCGCAAGATCGCCGATGAAGTTCTGCGGCTCGCGCCCGATCCCGATCGCTATCCACGCGCGGCGGCCGAAGCCGCACGCGCGTTCCTGCTCATTCGCCTTGGCCTCCATCTGGGCTTGCGGCAAAAGAACCTGCGCCAGTTGATGGTCTGCCCACGTGACCGGCTGCCCCGATCCGAGCGTCAGCTCGAAGCGCTGAAGCGTGGCGAGATCCGCTGGAGCGAACGCGACCATGGCTGGGAAGTCGTCATCCCCGCCAACGCCTTCAAGAACGCAGGATCCTCGTTCTTCGACGGTCGTCCGTTCCGGCTCGTCTTGCCGGATCTGGGAGGCTTGCACCGACACATCGACGAATTCATCCGCCGCCATCGCCCGGTGTTGCTCGGCACAATCGCCGATCCGGGCACCTTCTTCGTCAAGACCACCAAGGTCACCAGCCGAACCGCAGAATACGACCAGAACACCTTCTACGAGGCTTGGCGGCTCGTGATCCAGCGCTACGGCATCTACAATCCCTACACGCAAAGAGGCGTCATCAAGGGACTGCTTCCGCACGGGCCACACAACATCCGCGACGTCCTGGCGACCCACATCCTCAAGCAGACGGGATCATACGAGCGCGCGAGCTACGCGATCCAGGACACGCCCGACATGGTCGCCAAGCACTACGGGCGCTTCCTTCCGCAGGACAAATCGGCCCTGGCGGCGCAAATTCTCAATCAGGTTTGGCTGGCGGCATGAATCTTGAGTAAGGTTCACAATTCGGACATTGGGGCGCGCCAGGCGATAACTTGCCTCGTGTTCGTTGACACAGGGCATCAAGTCGACTGAATAGCTGATGGACGCCCCAAAACTGTCGACTCCGAGCAGTTTACGACCCTGATATGCGAGTGATTGATGTACGGCCCCGACATTCTTGCAAGAACGCTTTCTATCCCTTCTCGTACGGACAAATTCGGAAATTCTTGGCAGTACCATTCGCGCAGCGATCACCACTCCAAGGTCGCCTGCTGGGGGGTGGTATTCGACGTGCTCGCAAACACTCCCCTGCTTCGGCGGCATGTCGAGGAGGGCAAGGTTTGTTTTGGGATCAACCACGAAATGCGGGACTTCGTCCACGACCGAAAGAAGGACTTGGATCTCGTCCTCTGCACGCCCGGAGGTGCTGTTACCGGGCAAACGCTCGCTTCTACCGCTGCCGGCTACGGCATCGCACTCACACAAGCTGAGCAAGATGCCCTGGCCGGGCTTCCGTCATTGGTTCGAGGTCCCGTCGGATCAGTGCTGATGGCTCTTGAAGCAAAGGCATGCATGACGGCACATCAACGTGCGCTGCCTCGCTTGTACGACGAATTGAACTCGTCGCACATGACTGTCCACGGATCGGACGACCAGGCGATTGCGGTTGGCTTCACGATGGTCAATCAGGCGGAACGCTACCTGAGTCCTGACCTCAACAAAAAGAACCGCGCGTCAGATCCGGAATGGAGCGAGCATAAACAACCCCGAGCAGCGCAACTCGCGGTCGACAAGGTCAAGCAGCTTCCCCGTCGGTCAAAGACCGGTGACGTCGGTTACGATGCGCTCGCCATCGTGGTTATCGACATGCCGAACGACGGGTCGCCCGTGCGACTGGTCGAGACACCACCAGCGCCGCAGCCAGGTGAAATCTATCATTACGACACGATGATCTCGCGCCTTGCTAGCACCTACGCTACCCGTTTCAGGGATCTTTGAAGTCTTCGGTGAAGCCCCTCGTTCTGACATTCCCATATTACCAATACGTTGTACCCGCGTGACCGTAGAGATCTGATTGCGCGCGCGTCGCGCCTTCGATTGGCAAGGAACTTTTCAGTCCAAAATTCGGCATTCGATTTCGGCACGGTCGCGCGTCGACAACCAGTGTGATGATGCCAGAAACAGCCATTGACGAATATCGCCCACCTACGCCTTTGGTTGGCGAAATCGGGGCTCCCGGGCAGAGCCTTGACGTTCTTCCTGTAACTCAGTCCCAATTCTCGCAAGGTTGCACCGACTACGAGCTCTGCCGTCGTGCCCGTTCGCCTGATTCCTCGCATTCTCTCCGAAACGTCGGCGGCAGGCTTGGCGAATGTCATTCCGCCGCGACGGCGAACTCCAGTTCGCGACCCTCGGTCGGAGCTTCCATGCGAGCAAGGTGTTCACGCAGTCGATCCTGGAAACCATCTGCGAAGCGCAAGCTCGCTCGCTCCGTACGCGAAAGAAACCCCCGTGTGGCACGGGCAGAGAGAGGTTTGCCCTCGAAGTTTAGAAACGACGCCAAGGGAAGGCGATCCTGCCACGTCGGGAAAGCGCCGATGGAAACCCCATGTCGGGACGTGCCGTCGAAGCGTGCGGCCTTCGGCCAGCGACCATTCTTGGGAAGAGGTACGTCACGTGCAGCTTGGTAATTCCCCGGCCGGGTCAAACGGCTTCCAAGCCAGCCCGCGACCGGCACGGAAACTGCATTTCCGACCAAAGACCATCTCAACGAAGCACGCCCGACCGATTCAGCCGGACGAGTCCAGTCGGTCGGAAAGCCTTGGAGCCTTTCGGCATCCCGGATGTCCGGTGTGACCACGTTTCCGTTCGGCATCAAAATTGCGGGCGGGGACGCGATCCCGACGGTCGAGCCATTCTTCAAGGTCGGAACGGCGTCCGGAGCCCACCCGAGACCGCGAAGGCCTTCGGTCCAATAGAAGCCATGTGCCCGAGCATCGAGATCCGTCTCGGGGATTGACGGTTCCACTTCATCGACGAGGACCACCGAAGCTGGATCGACGTCGGTCGTGGTTGCGACGAACAGGACACGTTCACGACGTTGAGGCAGATAGGCCATCGTGTTGACCACGCGATAGGCCCACCGATATCCGCGTTCCTCGAACGCCTCGATCAACGTCAGCATACCGCGACCCCGATCGAGTTGCAGCATGAACGATACGTTCTCCAGCACAACCCAAGGCACCCGCCGATCGTCCAGCAACCGGAAGACTTCGCCGACAAGTCCAGACTTCGCCCCCCGGATACCGGCCGTACGGCCTGCCTGGCTGAGGTCTTGGCAGGGAAAACCTCCGACCAACAGTTCCACGTCGCCAGGAAGTGAGGTTAGGTCTCGTACGTCGTTCTCGCACGGTACGTCGGGCAGGTGTGCGGCTAAGACGGCCCTCGCAGGTTCCCAAATCTCACATAGCAGTGCCGTTTCGTGACCGGCAGTTTCGAGTCCGCGCTCCAAACCTCCGATACCTGCAAACAGTCCTGCAACTTTCACCGACGATCTCCTTTGGCACTTGGGAGTGGACCCTACCTGTAAAAACCACGACTGGAAAGTTCCAACTATGTTCTCCTCCGGCCTGTGCCGCTCGTTCTTCCACAACTGCTGCCCAAATCGTCCAGCTTCCTTAGACTATCCAAATGGTCGCTCCACCATTGCGCCATCTCGACCCGCTCCTTCCAGTGTGCGCCACGGTGATAGGCCGCCCGGACCTTGTCGCTGTCCCCATGCGCCAGCGCACGTTCGATTGCGTCGGGATGCCACTTGCCGCTTTCATTGAGCAGGGTGGAAGCCATTGCCCTGAAACCATGCGCGGTCATTTCGTCGCTGGCGTAGCCAAGGCGGCGCAAACCAGCGTTGATCGTGTTGTCGCTCATCGGTCGACGACGCGACCGGATGGAAGGAAACACGTACCCTTCCGGCCCCGTCAGCGCCTTGGCGTCTTCAAGCAGGGCGAGGCTCTGGCGAGAAAGCGGGACCAGATGGTCTTTTCGCATCTTCGTCTTCGCGGCGGGGATCCTCCAGAGTGCACCATCGAAGTCGAACTCTGACCATTCGGCGTGGCGCAACTCGCCAGGGCGGACGAAGACATGGGGCGCCAACTGCATCGCCAGTTTGGTCATGGGCTGACCTTCATAGCCTTCAATCGCCCGCAGCAGTTCCCCAACGCGTTCCGGGTCGATGATCGCGCCATAGTGGGTGACCGTGGGTGTGGTCAGCGCGCCACGAAGATCGCGGGTCGGATCGGAGGGGATGCGGGCGGTGGCGACCGCGTAGCGGAAGACAGCGCCTGCGAGCTGGAGCGTGCGACGCGCGCTTTCCAGCTGCCCCTTCCTCTCGATTCTGCGAACGGCAGTCAAAACATCTATTGGTTGGATATCGGCTATCGGCATGTCGCCGATCGAGCCGCGCAGCAGCGAGAGAAGATACTCGCTGCGGTTGGCCGTCGCGGGGGCCCAGGCCTTGGCGCCATCGCGTTTGCGCTTGGCACAATACTCCTCGGCGACGGAGGTGAACGTCGTGGCCGAGGCCATTTCCGCGCGCATCTTGTCTCGCCGCTTTTCTATCGACGGATCGCGCCCATCGAAGACCAGCTCACGCGCACTGTCCCGGCGGCGCCGAGCCTCGGCCAGGCCGACGGTTGGATAGGTGCCGATCGCGAGCGCCTTTTCCTTGCCGTGGATGCGATACTTCACGCGCCAGAGCTTTCCTCCTGTGGGTTTGACCAGCAGGAACAGGCCAAGCGCGTCGCCCAGCTTGTAGGGCTTCTCTCGGGGCTTCGCGTTTCGGATCGCAATGTCGGTAAGTGGCATATTTCAGCGCCTTTCCCGTTACGAGTCCCCCACGATGGGGGTCTCTCTCACTGGTCCAGACGACGAAACCCCAAAGTACCCCCAAAATTTCCTGGATGCAGGCGGAAAAGGGCGGTCAAATCCGGACGAAGCGGAGCGCAAAAGCCCCGGATTTCCGGGCTTTTATACCATTCTTCGGATGATTTTTGAAGGGGGGATGGAGCGGGTGAAGGGAATCGAACCCTCGTCGTCAGCTTGGGAAGCTGCTGCTCTACCATTGAGCTACACCCGCGCATCGCCGGGCTGATCGGGCCAGCGTGGCCGGGATCAGGCGCCGAAGCGTGGGGCCATTTCGCACAGCTCCGGGTCCGGGTCAATCGCGCATGATGGCTGAGGAGGAATTGAAGGTGTGCAAAACCTTGGGAGCCCCCGCCCCCTGCGTGCGGGGAAGTGCGGGCGGCGCACAAAGAGTGCCTAGCGTACGGCGAGGAGCCTCCTCGTAAAAACCACAGGAGCCCACTCAGGCATTCCTTGCCGGATCGTTGGTAAACGACGTGCCACTCCCTTTCATGGCATGAAAAGAGCGCCGTAATGATTCTCCTGGGCAATCTCAAAATTCGCACTGTCACCATGGCCGCCTCCCTGCTGATCGCCGTCCTCGCGCTGGCCAGCGGCGCCATGGCACTGCGTTTCATCGACAAGCTGGGCGAAAGCCTCGATTATTCCTCAAGCAACACCGTGCCCAGCCTTGCGGTCATGGGCGATATCGCCCAAAATCAGGCGCTGGCGCGCATCCGGATGACCCAGCATATCCTGGCCGAAACGCAGGCGGACACCCGCCGCATCGACGACGAGCTCTCCGGGGCCATCGCGGCGACCGACAAGGCCTTTGATACTTACCGAAATCTCGTCTCCGACGACAAAGAGGCAGTGCTCTTCCAGGCGCTCGAGAAGACTTGGACCGACTGGAAAACGGGTCTTGAGCAGGTTCGCCCTCTGTCGCTGGCGTTGCACAACGTAGAGGCCACCACGCTCTACAACCGCACGCTCAAGCCGCTGGGCAACCAGCTCGACAAGCAGGTCGACGAGGAATTCGCCTACAACGTGAAGATCGGCAAGGATGCGGGCCAAGCCGGCAGCGCCACGGTGTCGAGCGCGTTTGCCTGGATCGTCGCCTTTCTCGTGCTGATCGGGATCAGTTGTGCGGCGGTGCTGGTGCTCATGATGAACCGCGTGACCGGACCGCTTGCCGGCCTCACCCGCGCGATGGAAGACATGGGCGCGGGCAATCTGGAACGCGCGATCCCCGGCCGCGACGGGCGCGACGAGATCGGAGAGATCGCCCGCGCGCTCGATTCGATCAAGGTCGCCGTGGCCGCCCGCGCCAGCGCGCAGGCCGAGGAACAGGCCGCCGCCCAGCGCGTGGTCGTCAACGAACTGGCGACCGGTCTCGGCTCGCTCAAGGCCGGGCGGCTCGACTGTGCCATCAACACTCGCTTCCCGCAGGACTACGAACGCCTGCGGGTCGACTTCAACGAGGCGATCGTGCAGCTCGGCGACGTCCTCGGGCAAGTGGCCAGCGCGTCGGAGCACGTCAATAACGGTGCGGGCGAAATCGCCAGTGCGGCGGACGACCTGGCCCAGCGCACCACCTCGCAGGCCGCCGCGCTCGAAGAGTCCGCTGCCGCCGTGCGCGAGCTGCGCGAATCGGTTTCGGACACCGCCCAGGTCGCCAACGAAGCGCGCCGCAGCGCGCTGGAAACCGAACGCGAGGCCGAGGAAGGCAGCGAGATCATGGTGCGCGCCTCGAACGCGATGGAGGCCATCTCCAAATCGAGCCAGCGCATGGCCGAGATCGTCACCCTGATCGACGGGATCGCCTTCCAGACCAATCTGCTCGCGCTCAACGCGGGCGTCGAGGCGGCGCGCGCGGGCGAGGCGGGCAAGGGCTTTGCCGTCGTCGCCACCGAAGTGCGCGCGCTGGCCGAGCGTTCGGCCGAGGCCGCGCGCGAAATCAGCGGGATCATCCAGACCAGCGGCGGCGAGGTGAACAACGGCGTCGAGATGCTCGGCCGCACGCGCGAGGCGCTGGGCAAGATCGTCGAGCGCACCGCCTCGATGGCGCAGATGATCGGGCGCATCGCCGATTCGGCCACCGACCAGGCCAACGCGATCGGCCAGGTCGATCAGGTCGTCGGCCAGATGGACACTTCCACCCAGCAGAACGCCGCGCTGGTCGAGGAATCGACCGCCGCCTCGCGCAGCCTGGCGCAGGAGGCCCAGCGCATGGGCCAGCTGGTCGGCCGCTTCGACCTTGGCGCGATGGGCGGCAGCAGCCATGGTGCCCCCTCCAACCACGCCAGCCACGCCAGCCAGGGCGGCGGCTATTCGGCCTCGATCGAACGCCTGCCGGTACGCGCCGCACCGCGCCCTGCAGCGCGCGCCGCCGCCGCCTCCGGCAGCCTCGCGGTGAGCGACGACTGGGCCGAGTTCTGAGAACCTGTCGGGGTCAGGTCCAGGAGGGCCTTTCCCCGACGGCACGGCCCCATCCCCCCACCTGCCGTATATTCGCGTCGGGTGGCGGATCGGGGCGGGTCAGTGCGTCCGGCCGGCTCATACCAACCTGCAGTGATCCTGACCTATGAGGATAGCCAGTCCCGTTCACTGGCGAGGAGGAGCGACAGTGGCGATGTGGTTTATCGTCACGAGGACGCGACGCCGTTCGAGGGCCACCAGGANGGCTCATACCAACCTGCAGTGATCCTGACCTATGAGGATAGCCAGTCCCGTTCACTGGCGAGGAGGAGCGACAGTGGCGATGTGGTTTATCGTCACGAGGACGCGACGCCGTTCGAGGGCCACCAGGAACCGTCCTCATAGGTCAGGATCACTGCAGGTTGGTATCAGTCGCGCCCTTCGCCGGTCAGCACCAGTGCGCCGGGTAGCGGGCGAGGGCGCTGGTGCGCGGCAACGCAGGTCAGCACGCTGGCGACCACCAGCCCGAACGCGGCAAGTTCGAGCAGCGTGGGCAGGCGCTGCTCCCAGACGAAGCCGTAGAGCAGCGCGAACAGCGTCTCGAACAGGATCATCTGGCCAACCAGGGTCAGCGGCAGCAGGCGCGACATGCGGTTCCACAGCGCGTTGCCAACGATCGAGGCGGCAAGCGCAATCCCCACCGAAACCCCGAGGAAGTGCAGCCAGGCTCCGGCGGCGTGGTGGCCGGGCGCCAGCACCAGCGCGAAAGGCACCAGCGCGAGCGCCTGAAGCCCGGTGACAATGCCGGTCAGCAGGTTCCAGTCGTGCACCCCGACGTGTTCGAGACGGGCCAGACAGCGCGCGTTGCCCACCGCAAAGGCGCTCCACGAAACCAGCGCGCCGAGCGCACAGCCCAGCCCGATCAGCTGGCGCGCCAGCCCACCCGGCACGGGCGCGCTCAGCGCCTGCCAGCCGATGCACACCGCTCCGAGCGCACACAGCAGCAACGCAGGCGCGAGCCGCACCAGCGGCACCGCCCCCTTGTCCCGGCTGCCCACGATCGTCACCACGACCGGCAGAAAGCCGATAACCAGCGAGGTCATCGCGATGCCGCCCTGCTGCACCGCGCTCGACAGCAGAATATAGTAGAGCGTGTTGCCGGTGAACGCGAGCGCGGCCAGCGCGCACCATTCGCGCCGGCCGATCGCGGCGAGCACGGCGGCCCGGCGCGGCGCGAACAAGACGAACGCGATCACCCCGTAGGCGAGATAGCGCCCGATCGCGATCTGGATCGGCGCAAAATCGCCCAGCAGCTGCGGGGCGAGGAAGACCAGCCCCCACAGCGCGCCCGCGCCCATGCCGCAGGCGATACCCTGCACGGCTGGGTTGGCAGGCGAAAAGCCGAGGGATGCGCGCGTCATGACCGGTCCTTGCTGAAGATGGCGCGTTATAGCCCTGATTTGACGGGTAATGTGCGCCATTTATGGCGCCTCCCGTGCAATTTTTATCCGCCGCGCCGCGCTCCCCATCCCCTGAGGCCATCCCCTGAGGCCATTCCCTCGGGCGTTTCCCTGGCCGGGCGCGCAGCGGCGCACGTCATCCCGGTGCGCGCGGGCGCACCAGCCGCAGTTCAAGCGTGGCCGCAAGCCCTTCGGGAGCAAAGTCGAGCGTGACCTTGCCGTGCGGCTCGGCAGCGATTCCCAGTTCGATGAGTCGCATGCCAAAGCCCCTGTGCGCAGGCGCCTCGACGCGGGGGCCGCCGCTCTCGCACCAGGTCGCGCGCAGCATCGGCTCGTCCTCCTCCGACAGGCTCCAGGCGACCGCGATGCGCCCGTCCTCGTTCGCCAGCGCGCCATACTTGATCGCGTTGGTGGTCAGCTCGTGCAGGGTCATCGCCATGGTCACCGAGAGGCGCGGCGAGAGCAGGACCTCGGGCCCGTCGATGGCGATGCGTGCGGCCGCATCGCCCGCCGCGGCGCGCACGGTCTGCGCGATAACCGCACCCAGCGGAGTTTCCTGCCAGTTACGCTCGGTCAACAGGTCGTGCGCGCGCGCCAGCGCCTGAAGCCGCGCGTCGAAGGCGCGCCGCGCCTCGCGCGCGCCATCGATCCCGCGGAAGGTCTGCGTGGCAAGGCTCTGGACGATCGCCAGGGTGTTCTTCACGCGGTGGTGCAGCTCGTTGATGAGCAGGTCCTGGTGCGCCTGCGCCTCGACCCCGTGGGTGACGTCGTGGCCCTGCACGAAGATCCCGGTGACCGCATCGGCTTCCAGGATCGGCTGGTAGACGAGATCGACGTAGCGCCGCTCGAGCCTGGGCTCCTCGCCCGGCCCCGCCTCGTCCACCGCCAGATGCACTTCGAGCGCACGGCCGAAATAGGGGCGCCCCGACCGGCGCACTTCGTCGAGGATCGCGACGAAGCCCTGTTCGACCACTTCGGGCAGCGCATCGGCAACCGCCATGCCCACGACCGCGCGGTGCGCGACGAGCTTCTGGTAGGCGGAATTGGCCAGCTCGAAGCGGTGATCGGGCCCTCCCAGCACGGCCATGAAGCCCGGCGCCTCCTGGAAATAGCGCGTCAGCCGTTCGCGCTGCGCCTGGAGCGCGGAGTTACGCTCCTGCACCGCGATCGCGCGGCGCACGACACCGATCTCGTCGCGCATGCGGCGCAGCCCGTGCAGTTCGGTCACGTCGACGGTGTGCTGGAGGATGAAGGCCACCTCGCCCGCATCGTCGAGCAACGGGGTGTGCGTGGCGCTCCAGAAGCGTTCCTGGCGCGAACCGTCGGGCGCCGCGATGTCGTAAGGGATGAGCGCGATCTCGTCGACCGTGCGGGTCTCCAGCACCCGGTCGAACGACGCGCGCAGCAAGGCGTAGCTTTCCGAATCCGGATCGCTGGGAAAGGCTTCAAAGACGTTGCGCCCGGTAATCTCCGCGCGCGTGCGCATGGTGGCGTTGAGGTAGGCCTGGTTCATCCACACGATCGTCCAGTCCCGGTCAAACACGACATAGGAGTTGGGCGACAAGGTAAAGAGCGCCTCTAGATCCAACTGCATTCGCGCGCACTCCGCCAGGGCAAGCCGGAACAACAATCGAACGCTTGCCCGCAACAGGTGTGCGCCGTCCCGACCAAAGTCAATGCAATGCAGGGCAACGCGCGGCAGCCCAATAGGCTGCCCAACCGGCACGCGCGCCGCGCGCCAACGCGGCGAGGCCGGGAAAACGTGCGTCCCCCCGGCCCCGGATGCCCTGCCCTGCAGCGCCGGCTCAGTTGCCGGGCGCGGCCACCAGATCGGTCGGCGCGGGGGTGTATTGCGCGCGCATCTTGGCGATGCGGCTGGCCTGCCAGCGGTAATCGTCGAGCGTCTCGCGGCGCAGTTCGACGAGCCGGTTGCGCAAGCCCTCGGTAATCGCCTCGTAGCCCGGCTGGCCGTAGAGGTTATGGTCCTCGTTGGGGTCGGTTTCGAGATCGTAGAGTTCGTGGCTTTCGGGCAGCACGAAATAGTGGATGTACTTCCAGCGCTCGGTGCGCACGCCGCGACAGGGCGGGACGGCCTCGAAGGCGGGGTATTCGAAAAACTCGTACATCCAGTCCTTGCGCCAGTCGGGCAGGTCCTTGCCCCGCGCGAGCGGGTAGAAGCTGCGCCCCTGCATCGTGGCGGGTGCGGAAAGGCCCGCCATGTCGAGCAGGGTCTGCGCGGCATCGACGTTGAGCACCATTTCCTCGCGCACCGTGCCCGCCGCGATCGTCTTGGGATAGCGGACCATCATCGGAATGCGGATCGAGGGTTCGTACATCAGCCGCTTGTCGTAGAAGGTGTGCTCGCCCAGGAAAAAGCCGTGGTCGGAGCTGAGGAACAGCACCGTCTCGTCGAGCATCCGCTTCTTCTCGAGGCTGTCCATCACCCGGCCCACGTCCTCGTCGTTCGACTGGACACCCGCGTAGTGGTTCTTGACCAGCTCCTCGAGCGTGCGCGGATCGTCGTTGAACACCTCGGCCGAACCGATCTTGTTTTCCGCAGCCGCCACGCGCGGCGGCTTGCCGGGGTAGCCCTTGAGATCCTCGTCGAAGTTCTCGGGCACCGGGATCGCCACCCCGTTGAAGTCGTTGAGCATCCGGCGCGGACGGTAGAACGGCGCGTGGGGCGCGTAGAACCACAGGAACAGCACGAAGGGCTTGTCCCCGCTGCGGCTGTCGACCCATTCGACCGCCTTGTCGGTCAGCAGGTCGTCGACGTATTCGTCGTAGGTCGTCTCCTCGCCATACTGCCCCTTGCGCCCCTCGATCACCCTGGGGTGCATGTAGTCGGCCTGGCCCTTGAAGCCGAAGTAGTAGTCCCAGGGATGGTCGAGCAGCGCGCCGCCGATATGGCTCTTGCCGATGAAGGCGGTCTCGTAGCCCGCCTCGCGCAACACGTCGCACAGCATCGGGAACGACTTGGGGACCTGGTTGGCATCGTTGGTGACAGCGCCGGTGCGGTGCGAATAGGCCCCGGTCAGAAACGAGGCGCGCGAGGGCAGGCACAGCGCGTTGGTGCAAAAGGCGTTGCGGAACACCGCGCCTTCGCGCGCGATGCGGTCCATGTTCGGCGTCTTGAGGATGGTGTTGCCCATGAAGCCGAACTCGTCCCAGCGCAGCCCTTCACCAAGGAAGAAGACGATGTTGGGCTTCTTCGCCTTGCCCAGCGCCGCGGCCGGACTGGCGCCAGTCGCGGCGGCCAGTCCGCCTGCGGCGAGGCTGGCGAGCAGATCGCGGCGGGTTCGTGAGATCGGGTTCATGCTGTCCTTCCCTGTCGTGTGGGCCTGGCGCCGTCTGGTCGCGGCGCGCTCAATCGTCGCTCTTGAGGCGGTAGCGCTCGGGGTTCTGGGCCACCTGCGCGGGTTGCCCGGCGAGCATCCGGCGGTAATTGTCGAGCTGCGGATCGCCGGTGCGCACCATCTCGTCGAGCAGGAGCTGCTTCATGCGCGCGGCGCGCGCGCGATGTTCGGGCGCATCGATCAGATTGTGGCGCTGGCCCGGATCGTGTTCGAGATCATAGAGCGCGAACGGATAGCCTTGCGTGTACTGCGCCACGCGCTCGGCCATCGCCGGGTCGGACTTCGCCCGCTCGACCATCGCGGGCCAGGTGAGGCCGAACATCGCCTCGGCCCGAAACAGCGTCTTCCCGCCATCAGCCCAGGGGGTGACGAGCAGCGCCCAGCGCCGGTCCTGCAGCGAGCGCATGGGATAGTGCATCCCGCTCGACACGTAATCGACGTAAGACGTGACGTAAGCGCGTTCGAACGCCGCGCCATCGCGCAGCATCGGCACCCACGAGGCGCCGTCGATCCCCTCGGGCGCGCTCTGGCCGAGCAGTTCGCACAGCGTTGGCAGGATGTCGAGATTGGTGGTCAGCGTATCGTGGCGGCGCGGCGCGCCCATGCCCGGATAGCGCAGGATCACCGGCGTGCGGATGCCGTGGTCGTAGCAGGTCGCCTTGGCGAAGGGCAGCGGCATGCCGTGGTCGGCGACGAACAGCACGACGGTGTTGTCCGCCTCCCCGCTCGCCTCGAGCGTGTCGAGGATGTGGCCGACCGCGATGTCGAGCCGCTGCACCGAATTCCAGTACTGCGCGTGCTCGGTGCTCACGGCGGGCAGATCGTCGAGGTTGGGGGGCACGGTAACATCGCCCGCGCCCAGTTCGTGGGGCACCTTGTAGGGCCCCTGGTTGCCGTTATCCATCGCCAGCCCCACCGGGCTGCCGTAGAACGGGCGGTGCGGATCGTTGATGTTGCAGTTGACGAAGAAGGGCCGCAGCTGCGCCTGCGCCTCGGTGATCGCGAGCGAGAGGAACGCGGCGTGGACCAGCGGGTGGCGATCCTTGCCTTCGGCCGCGTTGCGCCAGGGGAAGGAAGAGGCGGGCTGCATGTGCCCGATCTTGTGGCTCGCCGCGCAGTAGTAGCCCGCCTGGTCGAGCGTGCTGCACAGCGTGGGCGTGCCTTCGACCATCGGGAAGAAGCCGTTGCCGCCGTTGCGGTGGGGCAGCTTGCCGCTCATGAAGGCCTGGCGCGAGGGCATGCAGATCGGCGCCACGGTGCGCACCTGTTCGAACACCTGGCTGCGCGCGGCGAGCCGATCGAGATTGGGCGTGAGAGCGCTGCGCCCGGTCATGAAGCCGAGCCCGGTCCAGTCGATGTCGTCGGCGGTGATCAGCAGCAGGTTGGGCGCGCCGCGGCGGTCGGTGGGCATCCGGTAACTCTTGGCGCGGCTGGCCGCCGGGACGAGAGCCGCGGCCATTGCGGCAACGCCGGCCCGAAGCAGATCGCGTTTGCGCAAGGCAGCCACTGGTCTTTTCCTCTCTCCTGGCGCCAGACCCGTTTCGCCGGTCTGGCCTGTCCTTACGCCCGCGCGGAGCGATTTGTAGCGCTACATTGGTACGAAGCCGGGCGCGGGCTGTCAATCACGCATTCGTCTCTTTGCGGCGCAAGGCATCGCCGGGCGCGCGTCTGCCGTCTTGCGAGGGCCCACACGCCGGACGGCCAACGCTACGCCCAACGCCCGGCCCAAGGCAACGCCCTTCCCCTTGCGAGCGCACGATATGTAGCGCTATATCACAGGCAGAGCCGATATCCGGCCACCCAGGGAGAGCCGCCGCCATGAACAGCACCAACCGCGACACCCACCATCCCGAGCCCCGCCAGGGCCGCGTTGCGCGGCGCCGTTTCATGGCCCTTGCCGCGGGAGCCGCGGGGGCCGCGAGTGGCGCGCTGGCGGCC
>NZ_JALHLF010000094.1 GCF_022832435.1 Novosphingobium organovorum
TCGAGGAAGCAGCTTGACCCACGAGGCCCCAATCAGAGAAGGCTCCAAGTCGTTCAACCGTCGGCGAAGGAGAAGGGCTGCGCGCCGCGCCGATAGTCGTCGACCAGCACGTCGCGCCCGATCGGGGGGACCGAGCGCGCGGCGCATTCCGAGCGGTGGCACAGGCGGCAAGTCACGCCGATCGGCGTCGCCTCGACCGCATCGGGAGCCAGCCCGGCGGCGTAGACCAGCCGCCTGGCGTGCTCGGCCGCGCAGCCCAGCGCGACCGCGCGCACCACCCCCGCGCGGCCAAAGCCGTTGCCCCCGCTCGCCACCGTGCGCGCGATCGAGAAGAAGCGCTGCCCGTCGGGCAGTTCGAGCCACTGCGTACGGATTTCGCGGCGGCGGCTGAACACCTGGTGCACGCTCCACAAGGGGCACCCGCCGCCATGCGCGGCGAAGGGAAAACCCGCCCCGTCGAGCCGCTTCGACACGTTGCCCGCCTCATCGAGCCGGATGAAGAAGAACGGCACGCGCTCCTCCCCCGGCCGCTGGAGCGTGGTGAGCCGGTGCGCGACCTGTTCGAAGCTCGCGCCGAACAGCGCGCCGAGCGCCTCGATGTCGTAGCGCCGCTGCTCGACCGCGCGGGCGAACTTGCCGTAAGGCATCAGGATCGCCGCCGCGCCATAGGCCGCGAGGGCGCGCACCAGCAGCGTGCGCGTGGTCTCGCTGGCGAAAGTCTCCACCCGCAGCACCTGCTTGATGTCGCCGCGCAGCGCGCTGTGGGCGATGTGCGTGGCGATCTGGAAAGCGCGGCTGGGCGTGTCGAGCGTATCGTCGAGCAGCAGTTGCTGGTTGTGCCGGTCGAACCGGCGCAGCGCCCCCATCATGACGTCGGGCGGGAGCGAGCGCACCCGCACGCCCCTGGCGGCGAGCCAGGCCGCCGCGCCGCCCTCCTTGTCGATCTCCGCAGCCAGATCCTCGGCGCGGGTGTCGAGCGGATGAAAGTAGTTGCGCCGCGCCGCGAGGAAGCGCTGCGCCTCGCGCACGGGCTCGTTCTCGTCCGCGCCAGGGCCAGCCGCGCGCTGTTCGGCCAGCGCCTGCTGTTCGCGCGCGTAGGCCCCGTGGAGCCGCAGCAGGGCCTCGCTGACGCCGGGAAAGCTCATCGCCAGATCCGAGATTTCAAGCGCCGGCAGGTCGATGTCGGCGAAGATCGGGTCGCGCAGCACGTCGCCCAGGCGGCGCGCGTAGTCTTCACCATCCTCGCTGGCGAGATCGCCGATCTCAAGCCGATAGGTGCGCGCGAGCCGCAGCAGCATGTCGGCCGTGACCGGGCGCTGGTTGCGTTCGAGCAACGCGACGTAGCTGGGCGAGATCTCCAGATCATCGGCCATGGCCTGCTGCGTCAACCCCAGTTCGCGACGCAGGCGGCGCAGGCGCGGGCCGAGGTAGAGGGGACGGCTGGGGGTACGCGGATCGGCCATGCGAAAAGGCTCCTGTCAGGCCTATACAACTTTACACCCAAATACTGTAAAGTTTGACAACACCACTTCGCAAGCCATTTCGCAGCCGAAAAATTGCGCGTAGTTCCCACTCATCGGACAACGACACGCCGGCAACGGCATCACATTCGGGATGAGCACAGTGACCTACCAGAGCAAGATCAGCGAAGCCGGTCAGACCATCGGCAACGAACCCAACTGGAACGGCATCGAGGCCGAATCGGTCGCCCGTATGCGGGTCCAGAACCGCTTCCACACCGGGCTCGACATCGCGCGCTACACCGCCAGGATCATGCGCCAGGACATGGCCGCCTACGATGCCGACCCCGCCAACTACACCCAGTCGCTGGGCTGCTGGCACGGCTTCATCGGGCAGCAGAAGATGATCTCCATCAAGAAGCACTTCGGTTCGACCAAGCGCCGCTACCTCTACCTCTCGGGCTGGATGGTCGCCGCGCTGCGTTCCGAGTTCGGCCCGCTGCCCGACCAGTCGATGCACGAGAAGACCTCGGTGCCCGCGCTGGTCGAGGAACTCTACACCTTCCTCAAGCAGGCCGACGCACGCGAGCTGGGAATGCTGTTCCGCGATCTCGACAAGGCGCGCGCCACCGGTGACGCGATGGAGGCCAAGCGCATCGAAACCGCGATCGACAACTACGAAACCCACGTCGTGCCGATCATCGCGGACATCGACGCAGGCTTCGGCAACGCGGAGGCGACCTACCTTCTGGCCAAGAAGTTCATCGAGGCGGGTGCGTGCTGCCTGCAGATCGAGAACCAGGTCTCCGACGAAAAGCAGTGTGGCCACCAGGACGGCAAGGTCACCGTTCCGCACGAGGACTTCATCGCGAAGATCCGCGCGATCCGCTATGCCTTCATGGAACTGGGCGTGGAAGACGGCCTGATCGTGGCGCGCACCGATTCGCTCGGCGCCGGGCTCACCAAGCAGATCGCCTTCACCCGCACCGCCGGTGACATCGGGGACCAGTACAACAGCTTCCTCGACTGCGACGAAGTCGCCGCGGGCGAGGTCGGCCACGGCGAAGTCCTGATCAGCCGCGACGGCAAGCTGATGAAGCCCAAGCGCCTGCCGTCCAACCTCTACCAGTTCCGTTCGGGAACCGGCGAGGACCGCTGCGTGCTCGACTGCATCCACGCGCTCAAGAACGGCGCGGACCTGCTGTGGATCGAGACCGAAAAGCCGCACATCGGCCAGATCGGCGGGATGGTGAGCCGCATCCGCGAGGAAATGCCCAACGCCAAGCTGGTCTACAACAATTCGCCCAGCTTCAACTGGACGCTCAACTTCCGCCAGCAGGTGTTCGACGCCTGGGCCGCGGACGGGCGCGACATGTCGGGCTACGACCGGGCGAAGCTGATGAGCGTGGACTACGACGGCACCCAGCTGGCGGCCGAGGCTGACGAGCGCATCCGCACCTTCCAGAAGGACGCGGCGCGCGAGGCGGGCATCTTCCACCACCTGATCACGCTGCCGACCTACCACACCGCCGCGCTGTCGACCGACAACCTGGCCAAGGAGTACTTCGGCGAGCAGGGCATGCTGGGCTACGTCAAGGGCGTGCAGCGCCAGGAGATCCGCCAGGGCATCGCCTGCGTCCGGCACCAGAACATGGCCGGTTCGGACATCGGCGATGACCACAAGGAATACTTCGCCGGTGAAGCGGCCCTCAAGGCCGGCGGCGCGCACAACACGATGAACCAGTTCGCGGCCTGACGGCCTCATCCGGGAGAGGAGCGAGGCCATGGAAATCCGCGAACACCTGAAATTGCCAAGTGGGGCCATCCTGAACCTCGCCCCGCTCGACACTACTGAAACTCTTGCAACCACCCACGCCAATCCCGGCGCGCGTAAGGAAAGGAGACGTGAAATGATGACTGCCACGACCACGACCGAACCGGCCCGCGCCCGCGCGGTGCTTTCCAACCAGGACTTCAAGCTGCTGCAGGACGCCGTCCTGTTCTACCTGAAGGCCCATGAGGACGACCCGATCTCGTCCAAGTACTCGGCGCTCTACCACCGCCTCGGTTCGGCGGTCCGCCGCTAAGGCACACCGGCACCGGCGCACCAGAACGCCGGGTCGGCCACCTGATCTTTCGTTTTCCTGGGGAGGAAAGCTTGGCCCGCCGCGACCATCGCGGCGGGCCATTTTGCAGGGCGCACCGATAGCTGCACCAGAACGCCCAATTCCCCGCAAAGATACGCAGCACCGGATTAGACCGGCCTCAAGCGCGTTCGGCCTAATCGGGTGTCATGGGCTACTTTGGCGGCGACCCCTTCCTGACGGTTTACCGATGTGTCGTGCACCAGCACCGGACAGACCTGTTGCTGCTCGCGATCCTGGTTTGCACGATGGCCAGCGCGACGACGGTCCTGCTGCTGCGCCAGGCGTGCGGCAGCCAGGGGGGGCAGCGCCGCAGCTGGAGCATGCTGGCCGGTGCCGCGCTCGGCTTCGGGGCCTGGTCTTCCCACTTCATCGCCCTGCTCGGCTACAACACCCCGAACGAGCGGGCCTATTCGCTCGAACTCACCCTGCTCAGCCTCGCCGCAGGCGGCGGGCTCAGCCTGCTCGCGACGCTGTGGATGGCCAGTTCGCGCACGCTGCCGATCCGCGTCTTCGGTTCGGTCCTGCTCGCCGGCGGGCTTGGCGCAATGCACTATACCGGCATGGCCGCGCTGCAGATCCCGGCCACCATGCGCTGGGACCCGGCCTTCGTCGGCGCATCGATCGTGCTGCCAGCGCTGATCCTCTACGCCACCCTGGCGGGCGCCCTCAGCGGTCATGGCCTGCGCCGGGCGGTGCTCGCCACACTTCTGCTCGTCGCGGCGAGCGCCACGCTCCACCTGTTCGGCATGGCCGCGCTCACGCTCGTCCCCGCGCGCACGGCTCCGATCGGGATGCTGGTCACGCCCGGCACGCTGGCCGGATGGGTCACCGCGATCGCGCTCGCTGTCTTCGCCACCGGCATGGCCGCGCAGGTCATCCGCACCCGCGCTCATTCCGCCTATGTCGAGAGCCAGTGCCAGTTTGGCGAACTGGTCAAGTCCGTCGCCGATTACGCGATCGTGATCCTCGATGCCCATGGGCGCATCGCGCAGTGGAACGAGGGCGCGAGGAAGCTGACCGGCTACGACGCCGTCGATATCCTGGGAATGCCGGTCGCGCGCCTGTTCAGCATCGAGGATCGCAACGACGACCTGCCCGCCCGCACACTCGAATACGCGCGCAACGCGGGTAGCGCCGATGGCGAGTGCCTCTATCTGCGGCGCGACGGCAGCACCTTCTGGGGCCACGGCACGATCCAGGCCACGCGCAGCGAAAACGGGACCTTGCAGGGCTATTCGTTCGTCATGCGCGATATCCAGCCGATCAAGGAAGCCAAGGACCTCGTCGCGCAGACCTCGATGCGGCTCGACACCGCCTTGACCAACATGCACGAGGGGCTGTGCCTGTTCGACGCCGAGGAGCATCTGGTGCTGTGCAACGCGCGCTTTCGTCAACTCTGGAACCTCACCGATGCGCAATGCGAGGCGGGCACGACCCTGGCCGAGCTTATTCGCGCGGGCTTCATGAATCCCAACGGCGAAAGGCACGCCGAGCCCGGCCTGACCCACTACCGCGAGTTGCTCCAGACCGCCTCCGCGCATCCCGACGCACCGCCGATGGTGGTCGAATTCGACGATCTCAAGGCGGTTTCGATCGCCAACCGCGCGCTGCCCGATGGCGGCTGGGTGATGACCTGCGACGACATTACCGAGCAGCGTCAGTCCGAGGCCCGCATCGCGCACATGGCGCTGCACGATGCGCTGACGGGCCTGCCCAACCGCACCCGCTTCAACCAGCGCCTGCACGACAAGCTGGGCACGGCCGATCGCACGTCGAGCAAGGTCGGTGTCATCGCGATCGATCTCGATCGGTTCAAGGAAGTGAACGACACGCAAGGCCACGCGGCGGGCGACGCGCTGCTCCAGGCGATCGGCCGGCGGATCACCGAACAGACGCTCGAAACCGAAGTCGTCGCCCGCCTGGGCGGTGACGAATTCGCCGCCGCCAAGGTATTCAGCGAAGCGCACGAACTCCACGAATTCGCCAACCGCCTGCATGGCTGCATCGTGGGAACCAGCGTTGGCACGGGGACTTTCGTGGGCGCGAGCCTGGGTATCGCGATCTACCCGCAGGACGGCGGCGTCGGCGAGGCGCTGCTCAACAACGCGGACCTGGCGATGTACCGCGCCAAGGCCCAGCGCGGCGAACACATCTGCTATTACGAAGAGGGCATGGACGAAACTGCGCGCCGCCGCCGCCAGATCGCCAACGACTTGCGCCACGCCATCGCCAACGGCGAGTTGCACCTGCTCTACCAGCCCCAGCGCTCGCTGCGCACCGGCGCGCTCAGCGGCTACGAGGCGCTGCTGCGCTGGCAGCACCCCAGGCACGGCTTCATCCCGCCCGACGTGTTCATTCCGATCGCGGAGGAAACCGGCTCGATCTTTGAGATCGGCGAATGGGTCCTGCGCGACGCCTGCCGCGAGGCCAAGCAATGGCCGGGCGAGGAGAAAGTCGCGGTCAACCTCTCGGCGGTGCAGTTCATCAAGCCCGACCTCGTTTCCACCATCCGCCAGATCCTGGCCGACACCGGACTTTCGCCTACCCGGCTCGAGCTCGAGATCACCGAAACCGCGATCATCGGCGACAAACTGCGCGCGCTCCATTGCCTGCGCCAGCTCAAGGCCATGGGCATCAGCGTGGCGATCGACGATTTCGGCACCGGCTATTCCTCGCTCGACACGCTGCACTCCTTCCCGTTCGACAAGATAAAGATCGACAAGTCCTTCCTCCTGCGCTCGGAGAACAGCGCGCAAGCCCGCGCCATCATCAGCGCCGTCCTGGCGCTGGGCAAAAGCCTCCAGATCCCGGTGCTCGCCGAAGGGGTCGAAAACGAAGCCCAGCTTCTCGTGCTGGAAAGCGAAGGCTGCGACGAAGCCCAGGGGTACTATTTCGGACGCCCCGACACGCCCCCCAGCCACCACCGCAAAGCGGTCGCAAATTCCTGATCCTGCGGGCGGTTATTCCTCCATCGAACGGCGCGTCGTGGCGCCTCGCCCTTGAGTACCCGCTCGGCTTGGGGCAGGACGGCGCAGGGGCCGATGCGGCCCCTGCGCACGCCGGGCGCACGCCTGCGATCCAGAGAGGACCCGATGAAGTCGATCGCCACGCTGACGATGAACCCCACCATCGATGTGTCCTACGATGTCGCCAAGGTCCGCCACACGCACAAGATGCGCACCGACAACGAATGGTACGCGCCCGGCGGGGGCGGGATCAACGTGGCGCGCGTCTTCGTGCGGCTGGGCGGCAACGCCCGCTGTTTCTACCTCTCTGGCGGATCGACCGGCCCCGCGCTCGACGGGCTGATCGACCTGCACCAGCTCGTGCGCACGCGCATCGCGATCACCGGCCCCACGCGCATCGCCTCGGCCGTGCTCGAACACGAGACCGGCAAGGAGTACCGCTTCACCCCCGCAGGTCCCACCGTGAGCGAAGACGAATGGACCACCTGCCTCGACGCGCTGGCGCAGACCGATGCCGGGATCGTGGTCCTCAGCGGTTCGCTGCCCCCCGGCGTTCCCGACGACTTCTACGCCCGCGCCATGGACCGGCTTGCCGCACGCGGGGTTGAGCTGGTGCTCGACAGTTCCGGCCCCGCGCTCGCCCACGCGATCACCCGCGGCGGGCTGCTTCTCGTCAAACCGAGCCAGGGCGAATTGCAGCAATACGCCGGCCAGCCAATCGATGGGCACGCCGCGATTGCAAAAACGGCGATGGCGATTGTCGAGGCCGGAAAGGCGCAGCTCGTCGCGGTGACGATGGGCCACGAGGGCGCGATCCTGGCCCGCGCGCAAGGCCCCGTGTTCCTGCCCGCGCTCCCCATCGAAGCGGCCAGCGCGGTTGGTGCGGGAGACAGCTTCGTGGCGGCGATGGTCTTTGCCCTGGCCCGCGGCGATGACGCCATTGCCGCGTTCCGGCTGGCCCTTGCCGCCGGATCGGCGGCGGTCCTTCGCGCCGGGACCGGCCTTGCCCACCCGGCCGACATCCAGCGCCTGCTGGACACGATCGGGCAGCCCATCGCGCTTTGACACGGCCGGTTCTGCCCGGCGCTGGCGCGGCGCGCGCCGATTCGTTTCGTCCCGACCAGCACCCCGCCCATCTCGCAATTGCAGCATTCCTGACGCACTTGCAAAATTTCTCACCCCCCCAACGCTTGCTGCGTTCGCATCCGCACAATTTCTTACGGTGGTCCGAGCAGGATTTACGGCGTATGGTGCAAACCGCTTTGCAAATATTTCTTTCCCTTGGGCGCGTTCTGTTGCAAAGTGCCCGCGAACGACACTCAGGGTGTTCGTAACGAGTTTTGACGAGGTTGGGAGAGAGCGCGCCGGGGGACCCCTCCGGCGCGCCGATTTCTTTATGGGCTCCCTCTTTTTCACACGGTTCCCGATGGTCTTGCGCCCGGCGGCATTGCCCTCTCAGCACGCGCGCCCTAGCCCCGTTGCCATGCCGATCCGGATTTCCTGCAGGCCATGAGCCCACCATCCCCCACCCCCGCCAATCCGGTGGAGGAGCGAGCGATCGCGCGCCTGCTCTGGTCGATCGCGCTGCCCGCAATGCTCACCAACGTGGCAACCGCCCTGTTCGGGCTGGCCGACATGTGGGCGATCGGGCGGCTTGGCGATGCGAGCGCGCAAGGCGCGGTCGAGCTGGGCGCCAAGTTCACGATGGGCCTCCTCAACGTGTTCAACTTCCTGCGCACCAGCACCGTGGCGCTGACCGCGCAGGGCGCCGGGCGCGGCGACGTGCACGCGCAGTCCGAAACCCTGGTGCGCGCGGGCGCGGTCGCGCTGGCCATCGGTCTCGCGCTGATCGGCGCGATGCCGCTGCTCGTGCCGCTCGGGCTGACGGTGCTCGGGGCCGAAGGCGCGCTGCACGCCCAAGCGGCCCACTACATCGCCATCCGCTACTGGGCCGCGCCGATCTGGCTGTGCAACTGCGTGCTGGTGGGCTGGCTGATCGGGCAACGCCAGGTCCGTGCGATCCTTGCCGTCGAAGTCACCGCCAACCTCGTCCACATCGCGCTCGACCTGGGCCTCGTCCTCGGCGCGGGATGGGGTGTTGCAGGGGTGGCGAGCGCAAGCCTGACTTCCGAAGCGCTGCGCTTCGTCCTGCTTGGCGCCATCGTGCTGCGCCGGCCCGCCGCGCGCCAGGCGCTGGCGGTGATCGCGCAGGCGACCACCTGGCGCCGCGCCGAACTGACCGCCCTCTTCGCGCTCAACCGCGACCTGTTCGCGCGCACGCTGCTGCTGACCGCGGCCATGCTCGTCTTCGCGCGGATCGGCGCCAGGGCCGGCCCGGTCACGCTCGCCGCCAACGGCATCCTGTTCCAGCTGTTCATGCTCTCCACCCTCCTGCTCGACGGGTTCGAGAACGCTGCACAAGTGCTCTGCGGCGAAGCCGTGGGCGCGCGCGACCGCACGCGTTTTCGCGCCACGGTGCGCAGCGCGCTGGTGTGGGGCGCGGTCATGGGGCTGGCCCTTTCCGGAGCCTACGCGCTGGCGGGGGCAAATCTTGCCAGCGCCTTCAGCACCGATCCACAGGTGCGCGCGATGAGCGTGCGCACTATTGGCTGGATCATCGCCCTGCCGATCGTCGGGGTCTTCTCGTTCGTGTTCGATGGCGTCTTCGTCGGTGCGGGCTGGACGCGGGCGATGCTGACCACGATGGCCGCCGCGATGGGTGTCTACGCGCTACTGCTCTGGTTTCTCGCCCCGCTCGGCAACGCGGGGCTGTGGCTGGCCTTCACGATGCTGTTTGTGATGCGCGCAGCGGGCCAGGCCCTGGTCCTTAAGCGGCAGACCCGCCGGACCTTCGCATAGAGAGAAAACGCGCGATTAGACGCGCCGGAAAACCACGCACAGGTTGTTGGCGGGCATCTCCACGACCGGCTCGAGCGTGAGCCCCTGCGCCCGCGCCGCATCCGCGACCGTTTCGAGTTCGCGCAAGCCCCAGCGCGGATCGCGCGCCTTGAGATCGGCATCGAACGCAGCGTTGCCGGGCGCAAGCGCCACGCCCTCACGACGGTAGGGTCCGTAGAGGACGAGCGGCGCGCCCTCCGCCAGGCCGCGCCCGGCCCCCTCCATCAACCCCAGCGTCGCGGCCCAGGGACTGATGTGGATCATATTGATGCACACCATGGCATCGGCCCGGCGCACAGGCCAGGTATCGGGAGCAGAGGCGTCGAGCGCCAGCGGCGCGCACAGGTTCGCGGGGCCTTCCGCCTCGCGCCAGGCCGCGATCGAAGCACAGGCTTGGGGGTCCGGATCGCTCGGCTGCCAGCGCAGCGCGGGCAGCGCAGCGGCGAAATGCAGCGCGTGTTCGCCGCTGCCGCTGGCAATCTCGAGGACCAGCCCCGAAGGCGGCAGGACCGCGCGCAGGACATCGAGGATCGGCGCGCGGTTACGCAACGTCGCGGGAGCATGGCGGCGGGCATCGCCGGGATCGGCCTTCGTCATGCCCGCCGGACTACCCGGCCAGGGTCAATCCCACAAGCCGAGCGAATCGGACTGGGGCCCCCCTTCGATCGGGACCTCGCAGCAGGTGATGCTGTCGTCCATGAAGCCGCAGAAGCGGCGGCGCAGCGCCTCCAGGCTGATCCGGCGCATCTCCGCCTCGCTGAAGCCCGCTGCCAGGATCGCCGCCAGCGCGCGCTGCTTCTGCGCGATCAGGTCGATCGCCTGCAGTTCGCGCAGATGGCGCCCCGCGAAGCTTTCATCGCGGCACAGCACTTCGCCCAGCGCCTCGACCTCGGTGCCGAGTTCGAGCAGCACTTCGGCCATCGCGCTGAATTTGGGTTCGTGCATCATCGAGCCCACCCCCCTCAGGCCGCAAAGGCCATGTCTCCGGAGGCACTGAGCGCGTTGAGATCGAGCACCATCACCATCTTTTCCTCGATCGCCACCAGCCCTTCGAGGAAGGGCACCACTTCGTCGTGCCCGGCGGTCGGCGCAGGCTGGAGCGTCTCGGTGTTGAGCCCCACGATGTCGCTCACCGAATCCACGATCAGCCCCTGCGACTGCCCGTTGACCTGGCACACGATGATCGCGTGGCGCGGGGTCGCCTCGGTCGCCTGCCAGCCCAGCCGCGCGGCGAGATCGATCACCGGCAGCACCGTGCCGCGCAAGTTGACCACGCCCGAGACATAGTGCGGCACGCGCGGCATCGGCGTGACCGGGGTCCAGGCCCGGATCTCGCGAATGGCCATGATGTCGAGCGCGAAGATCTGCCCGGCAACTTCGAAGGTTATCAGTTCGCGGTACATGATACGTCCCTTTCCTGTGCTGGCTCAGTGCGCGACGCGGCGCACCGCCGCGACGAGCTTGTCGGTGTCGAACGGCTTGACGATCCAGCCGGTCGCCCCGGCCGCACGGGCACGCGCCTTCTTCTCGTCCGAGCTTTCGGTGGTCAGCACCAGGATCGGCCGGTCGCGGTGGCGCGTTCCGCCGCGCACCTGTTCGATCAGCCCGAAACCGTCGAGGCGCGGCATGTTGATGTCGGTAATCACCACGTCGACCTCGTTCACCGCGAGCCATTCGAGCGCGGAGACGCCGTCATCGGCCTGTGAAACCTCGAAGCCGTTGGTGGAAAGGGCATGGTTGAGCAGTGCACGCATCGATGCGCTGTCATCAACGGTCAGGATACGGGTATTCTTGGACATCGCGTGCCTCGCTTGTTCAGAACAGTTCGACATCGCCCCGCGGGGCCAGTCGGGATACGGGTTGGGGACGGGTTTCGACGGGGGCATCCGAGGATGCGACGGAGCGGCAGCGGACCATGCCCGAAGCCGGACGGAAATCGACACGGCGCGCGTTGGTGCCGCCCAGATCCTCGCGCACCAGTTCGATGCGCTCGCGGATCAGGAAGCCCTTGGCGAATTCGGCGTTCGCTGTGCCGATCTTCTGCATCCCTGCGCGGATGTTCGCGCCGCCGTAGAGATGCGCGCGCAGGCGCTCCTTGCGGGCGCCGTAGTTGAGCATCTCGTTGATGAGCATTTCCATCAGGTAGACGCCGTAATGGACGTCGACTTGCCCTGGATCGTGGCTCGCGGGCGGCTCGGGCAGGAGGAAGTGATTCATCCCTCCAAGCTCCACCGCCGGATCGTAGAGACACGTCGCCACGCACGAGCCGAGCACGGTGCTCAGCTCGACCTTGGGCCCCGCGCTCACCTTGAATTGCCCTTGCAGGACGGTAAGCTTCTGGTTGCCGCTATTCATGAAATCGAGACTGGACATCAGGCTGCCTTGTTGAGCGCGTGACGCGCGATGCGGTTGATGGGGGCGACGACGCGCGCCGCGCCAAGCGAAATGGCCGCGCGCGGCATGCCGAAGACGGTGCAGGTGCTTTCGTCCTGCGCGATCGTGTGCGCCCCGGCCTCGGCCATGGCGAGCAGGCCCTTGGCGCCGTCCTTGCCCATGCCGGTCAGCAAGATGCCCACCGCCTCGGCGCCGACCGTCTGCGCCACCGAGGCGAACAGCGCGTCCACGCTCGGGCAATGTCCCGAGATCGGCTCGCCCCGGCGCAGCTTGGCGTGCAGCTTGGAGGTGCCGCGCACCAGCAGGTGGTGTTCGGCCTCGGCCGCGAGATAGACGTTGCCGGGCAGCAGCGGCATGTCGTTGACCGCCACCTGGACCTGCGCCGGGCAGGCCCGGTCGAGCGTGCGCGCGATGGCCGGAGCAAACCGCGGGTTGACGTGCTGGACGATGACCGTTGGCGGGCAGTCGAGCGGAAATTCGCGCAGCAGTACCTGCAGCGCTTCCACCCCGCCGGTCGACGAGCCGATCGCGATGAGCCGCGTGTCACGGCGGATCGAGCCGCGGCTTTCCTCGATGAGGGTCGGCTTGGCCCGCATCCGCACGGGTTCGGCAACCGGGGCGGGCTCGGCCACGGGCGCGCGAAAGCGCACTTGCGCCGCATCGCGGATCAGCCGGGCCAGCTCGCCGCTGTCGTTGAGCGCCAGCTTTCCGGTGGTGTCGTACTTGGAGTAGCAATTGACCGCACCGAGCGCGAGCGCGCGCGCGGTGACATCGTTGCCCTCCTGCGTCGCGCCCGAGATGATGATCACCGGAGTCGGACGCAGGGTCATGATCTTCTCGAGGAAGTCGAGCCCGTTCATGCCCGGCATCTCGATGTCGAGCGTGACCACGTCGGGATCGTGTTTCTTGATGAGTTCGCGCCCCTCGGCCGCGTTCGAGGCGGTGTCGACCACTTCGATGTCGGGCTGTTCGGCCAGGCGCGACATGAGAATGGCGCGCATGGTCGGCGAATCGTCGATGATGAGAACGCGAACGCTCACGCGCCCCTCCTGCGATAGATCGTCGGGCCGACCAGGGTAAGTTCGTCCGCCGCGCGGCCGGTCACCCGTTCGGAATGTCCGATGTAGAGAAAGCCGCCGGGATGAAGCGCTTCGCAGAACCGCTGGACGAGCCGTTCCTTGGTCGGATTGTCGAAGTAGATCATCACGTTGCGGCAGAAGATGAAATCGAAGTGGCCCTTGATCGGCCAGTCGCCAAGCAGGTTGAGCAGCCGGAAGCGCACCAGCGAACGCGCGGTATCGCCGATCGAGACCATGTCCTCCTTCTCGCTCGTCCAGGCCTTGCGCAGGACCTCGGGCACGGGCTTGAGATCCTTGGCCGGATAGACCCCGCGCTCGCCCGCCTCGATCGCGTGGGGTGCAAGGTCACTGGCCAGATAACGAAAATCGGCCTTCGCGAACTGCAGCCCCGCATGGCGATCGGGTCCGAGCAGCGTCATGATCACCGACCAGGTCTCCTCTCCGCTCGAACAGCCCGCCGACCAGCCGCGCACTTTGCCACCGCCAGCCAGCGTCTTGACCAGACGCGGGCGCAGTTCCTGCTGGAGATGCTCGAAATGATGCGCCTCGCGGTAGAAGAAGGTGTGGTTGGTGGTGAGCGCCGCAACCGCGCGGTTGAGCTCCTTGGGATTGGCCCGCAAGTGGTCGACGTACTTGCTAAAAGTGATCAGGCCGCTGGCCCGCACCAGCGGCGCGAGACGCGAATAGACCAGCATCGCCTTGCCCTGCGGCAGGACGATCCCCGCCACGTCGTGGACGATCTTGGAGACCGCCGCGAAGTCCTGCGGGCTGTAGATATCGGGGCTGACGCCCGGTATCGAAGGGGCAAGGTCGCTCGCCAGGGTCACGCCGCCTGCCTTTCGTGACCCGGCAGGGCACAGGCCACCAGGCCATCGACATCGACGATCAGCGCCACGCGCCCATCGCCCAGGATCGTCGCCCCCGCGACCCCTTCGACGGGGCGGAAGTTGGTGGCCAGGCTCTTGATGACGAACTGGCGCTGGTCGTGAATGTCGTCGACCAGCAGCGCGGCCTGGCCGGCGCTTTCGGTGTCGACCACGATCAGCACGCCTTCCTCGGGCGTGGTCGCCCCGCTCGCCGTGCCCAGCGCCGAGCCCAGCGTGATGACCGGAATGAACTGCCCGCGCACGTTGAGCATCTGGCGGCTCGACCCCAGCCCCTTCACGTCGCCCTCACCCGGACGCAGGCTTTCCACGACATGCGCCAGCGGCACGACCATGGTCTGATCGCCCACGTTGACGATCATGCCGTCCGAAATCGCCAGCGTGAGCGGCATCGTCAGGATGAACGCGGTGCCTTTGCCGGGCGTGCTCTCGATCGTGATCCGTCCGCCCAGTTCCTTCACGTTCTGGCGCACCACGTCCATGCCCACGCCGCGCCCGGAAATGTTCGAGATCTGCGCGGCCGTGGAGAAGCCCGGCGCGAAGATCAGGTTGTCGATCTCCTCGGCCGAAAGCTGCGCCTCGGGGCTGACGATGCCCTTCTCGATCGCCTTGGCCAGCACCACTTCGCGGTTGATCCCCGCGCCATCGTCCGAAATCGCGATCACGATCCGGCCCGAACGGTGCTCGGCCGAAAGCGTCAGCGTGCCTTCGGGCGGCTTGCCCGCCGCGATGCGCACGTCGGCCTTTTCGATGCCGTGGTCGACCGCGTTGCGAATGAGGTGGGTGAGCGGTTCGCCCAGCCGTTCGATCACCGTCTTGTCGAGTTCGGTGGTCTCACCGTGGACCTCGAGCTTGACGTGCTTGCCGGTCGAGGAGGCAAGGTCGCGCAGGATGCGCGGCACGCGGCTGAACACCGAGGCGATCGGCTGCGCACGGATCGACATCGCCGATTCCTGGATGTCGCGCGTCAGGCTTTCGAGCAGCGAGAGCTCCTCCGACGCGTTCACGCTGGCCCCATCGAGGCGCTGCACGAGCATGGCCTGCGCGATGACCAGCTCGCCGACGAGATCGATCAGCCGGTCGAGCTTGAACAGGTCGATGCGGATCGACTGCCCGGCCACCGGCGCGGCTGGCGCATTGGCTCCACCCGAAGCGGCTGTAGCGGCGGGCGCCTTGGGCTCGCTCTCGGCCCTGGCAGGCTCGGCCTTGGCCACGGCGGCCAGCGGGGGCCCGCTC
>NZ_JALHLF010000095.1 GCF_022832435.1 Novosphingobium organovorum
CCGCGCCTGTCGCCTTACCCGGCGCGGCGGGCAGGCTCGCGGCCTGGCTCGGCAGCGCGACCGCGACCTGCTGCTCGAGCCAGTCGAGCACGGCCTGGCGTTCCTTTTCCTCCTCCGCCGCGCGCCGCGCGACCATCCGCGCGAGCGGCGCGAAGACCATGTTGCCGAGCAGGAGACCATAAAGCGTGGTGAGCACCGCCATCGAAATCGCGGCGGTAAAGCTGCCCCCGCCCGACGCGGCGCCGCCGCCTGCGGGCAGCTGGCTGAGCGAGACCAGTGTTCCGGCCAGCCCCAGCACCGGCGAGAGATCGGCCGCCTGGCTCAGCGTGCGCACCGCGCGCATCGCCTGTTCGGCGCGGCGGCGCTTGTGCGCGATATGCGCGATGTGCAGGCCTGCGACCGAGCGCGAGCCGATCAAGGCATCGGTCGCCGCGTCGATCTCGGCATCGCCCGAGAGGTGCGGCTGGGTGCGGATGACCCCGTCCTGGCGCATCTCCTGAACGTGGACCGCCAGCTCGGCCTTGAGATGCGCCCCACGAAAGCGGCGCCGCAGCAGGCCGCGCAGCGCGACGAGCGCGGCGCCGCTGTCGGCAAAGCCGCAGCGCAGCAGCGTTGCCAGCAGGGTTCCGCCCACCACGATCAGGGCGCTGGTTTCATCGAACAGGTTGTGCGGGTTCATCACGGCGGCGCAGGTCCTTCGCATCCTTGTGGAGGGCAAGAACGGCAGTCCCATGCATAATTCAGGCCGGGCGCGCATTTGCCGCCTTTCCGGCAAGAGCTTGCCGCCCGTGCCCGCCAGCTTGCCCTTGCGCGGGACCGCGCGGCCCCCGCATCGCCCCGGTTTCGCGCTGTTTTCCGTCCTCCGGCCGACTGGCACGCCCCTTGCTGAAAGGACCGCGGAACAAACGCGAAGGAAGGATCATGCCGCAGGACCTGTTCGGCATTCACGGCAAGGCGCTCGAACTGCGTTCGCAGCGCATGGGGCTCATCGCCTCGAACATCGCGAACGCCGCAACGCCTGGCTACAAGGCCAAGGACATCGATTTCACCGCCGCGCTCGGTTCGGCGCAGGACGGCACCGACACCGAGACCGCGGCCCAGCGCGCCACGCTCTACCGCGTGCCGGTGATGCCCGCGCTCGACGGCAACACGGTCGAGCTGCAGAACGAGCAGCTCGCCTTCTCCGAGAACGCGGTCGGCTATTCGACCACGCTCGAGTTCATTCGCAGCCGGGTCGACACCGTCAAGCGCGCGCTGCGGGGAGACTGACGATGCCCGCCAACCCCATGACGCTCTTCCAGCTCGCCCAGCGCGGCATGTCCGCGCAGATGGTGCGGATGAACGCGGCGGCTTCGAACCTGGCCAACGCGGGCACCGTCTCGGCCAGCGAGAGCGAAGCCTACAAGCCGATCCGCGCGGTCTTCGCCGAAGATCTCGACAGCGCCAGCGGGCTCGCCTCGGTCGACGTGCGCGCCGTCGTGCGCGAACAGGCCGCGGCGATCCGCCAGCACAACCCCGATCACCCCCTCGCCGATGCCAACGGCGATGTCTGGGCCACTCCGGTCGATGAGAACGCCGAGATGGTCGAGATGCTCGAAGCCTCGCGTCAGTACCAGAACCTGGTCGAGGCCCTGTCCACCGCCAAGCAGCTCATGCTCGAAACGATGAGGCTCAAATGACCGTAACCTCCGTCACCTCGACCAGCTCGACGACCACCTCCTCGAGCACCGCCACCTCGCTCGAGGATCTGACCTCGGGCGACTTCCTGACGCTCATGCTCGCGCAGATGGAACAGCAGGATCCGTTCAACCCGGTCGACCAGACCGAGATGCTCGCGCAGATGGCCCAGTTCTCCTCGCTCGCGACGACCACCGACATGGCCGACACGCTGAGCACCATCTCGACCCAGCTCGACACGCTCAATTCGACCCAGACCGCCACGCAGGAAGCCGTGGCCGCCCTGGCCGCCCAGATCGAGGCGCAGAACGCCGCCTCGGCCCAAACCGACACCACCACCAGCGCCTGATCCGCGCCCCCCGAGAGAGTATCGCGCCATGTCCTATTACACCTCGCTCACCGGCCTCAAGAACGCGCAGACCGACCTCAACGTCATCTCGCACAACATCGCCAACGCGGAGACCACCGGCTTCAAGAAGAGCGACACCGCCTTTGCCGACATCGTCTCCTCCTCGATCCTCACCGACCCCTCGCTGACCACCGGCATCGGCGCGCGGGTCAGCGCGATCCAGCAGAACTTCTCGCTCGGCCCGGTCGAACAGACCGGCTCGGCGCTCGACGTGGCGGTCAACGGCGAAGGCTTCTTCACCGTCGTCTCGCCGCTTTCGGGCGAGACCCAGTATACCCGCGCAGGCTCGTTCACGGTCGATGGCGATGGCTACATCAAGAACGCACAAGGCATGCGCCTGCAGGTCTTCCCGGTCGATTCGACCGGCGCGATCACCTCGACCACCACGCTCCAGGACGCGCTGATCCCCGCGACCAATTCGGCGGGTGAGGATTTTGCGGGCGTCACGATCAGCGCCGACGGCTCGGTCGTCGCGACGTATGCCGACGGGTCGAACGAGACCATCGGTGTGCTCGTGCTCGCCAACTTCATCGCGCCGCAGGGCATGCGCCAGGAAGGCAACGCCAGCTGGTCGGCGACCGGGGTTTCGGGCGCGGCGACGTACGGCCAGCCCGGCTCGGGCCTCTACGGTTCGCTCATGGCCGGTTCGCTCGAACGCTCGAACGTGGACATCGCCGACGAACTGGTCGCGCTGATCACCGCGCAGCGCGATTTCCAGGCCAACGCCAAGGCCGTGGATACCGCCACCCAGCTCTCGCAGACCATCATCAACCTGCGCAGCTGATCACGACACGGACCGCTGAACCATGGATCGCCTGATCTACACCGCGCTGTCGGGCATGGCCAATTCGATGACACGCGAACGCGTGATCGCCTCGAACATGGCCAACGCCCAGACCATCGGCTTCAAGTCGGAAATCCTCAACGCCACCCCGATGACGCTCGAAGGCCCGCAGCTCGAAGTGCGCGCCATGACGAGCGCCGACGTCAAGGGCGCGCTGATGAAGGACGGCGCGGTGGTCAACACCGGCAACCCGCTCGACGTGGCGCTTTCGGGCGATACCATGCTCGCGGTCCAGGCCGCCGACGGCGGCGAGGCCTATACCCGGCGCGGCGACCTGTCGGTCACCCTGACCGGCGTGCTCCAGAACGGCGATGGCCTGCCGGTGCTGGGCGAAAACGGCCCGATCAGCGTGCCGCCGGGGGGCGCGATCACCATCGCCCCCGATGGCGGGGTGCTGGTCGCCGATCCCACCACGCCCGACGCCCCGCCCGCGCGCGTGGCGACGATCAAGCTGGTCTCGACCACCGGATCGAGCGTCACCAAGACGCTCGCCGGCCAGTTCCGCGTGCCGGGCGACGGCATCGTGGGCAGCCCGAACGAATTCGGCGTGCTGCCCACCGATGCCAACGCGCGGCTGATCCCCGCCTCGCTCGAACAGTCCAACGTCAGCGCCTCCGAAGTGCTCGTCGACATGATCTCGGCGCAGCGCCTGTTCGACCTTCGCACCAAGCTCATCGAAACCGCGCGCCAGCTCGACGAGGGCGGCGCGCGCCTGATGCGCATCGACTGATTTTTCCCGCACGAAAGCGAAAGCCCGACCCATGCCTTCATCCGCCCTCCAAGTCGCCCGCACCGGCCTCGAAGCGCAGGACACGCGCATGCGCGTGATCGCCAACAACCTAGCCAACGTCTCGACCACCGCGTTCAAGCGCGACCGCGCCAACTTCGCCACGCTCGCCTACCAGGACGCGCGCGTCGCGGGCGCGGCTTCCTCGAACGAGACGACCTACGCCACCGGGCTCAACCTGGGCACGGGCGTGGGCGTACAGTCGACCACGCGGATGGAGACGCAAGGCTCGCTCCAGACGACCGGCAACAGCCTCGATCTCGCGCTCGACGGCGATGGCTACTTTCAGGTCACGCTGCCCGGCGGCCAGCTCGCCTATACCCGCGCGGGCAACTTCACCCGCTCGTCCGAGGGCGTGCTGGTGACCAGCCAGGGCTACGCGCTCGAACCCTCGATCACCATTCCCGAAGGGGCGACCTCGATCACCATTTCGGAGGACGGCACCGTCTCGGCGCAGCTCGCCGGGCAGTCGGCCCCCTCGGAACTGGGGCAGATCACCGTGGCCACTTTCACCAACCCGAGCGGCCTGCAGGCGGCTTCGGACAACTTCCTGCTCGAAACCGCGGCGAGCGGCGCGGCCCAGGTCGGCGTCGCCGGACAGGAAGGGCGCGGGCAGATCCGCCAGGGCATGCTCGAGGCCTCCAACGTCAACATCGTCGAGGAGCTCGTCGACATGATCGAGACCCAGCGCGCCTACGAGATCAACTCCAAGATGATCTCGGCGGTCGACGAGATGCTGCGCAACGCCAACCAGACGCTGTAACCGCCATGATCGCTCCCGCTTCGCTTGCCCTTCCGTCCCGGCGCGGTCCGCGCACCGGACACTCTCGCCCCATGTGGGCGGCCGTGCTCATCGCCGCACTGGTGGTCGCGCTCGGCGCCACTCCGGCTCAGGCGAAGAAGAAGCCCAAGCTCAGCGGCTTCGAGGCGACACTGCCGATCGTGCCCGCCGCCCCAGAGGTCGCCGCGCCCGCCACGGGCAGCATCTTTGCCGCCGCGGGCGGCTATTCGCCGCTCTACCAGGGCAACCGCGCCAGCCGCGTGGGCGATCCGGTGACCATCCTGCTGGCCGAGACGACCACCGCCTCCAAGTCGGTCAAATCGAGCAACGGCAAGAGCGGCGGCGCCTCGATCACCCCGCCCACGGCCGGGCTCCTGTCGTTTCTCAACCCCAATGCCCTTAATGCCAGCTCGACTTCGTCGTTCAGTGGTCAGGGCAGTGCGGCGCAAACCAGCACGCTTGCCGCCACCATGTCCGTCACCATCGCCGAAGTGCGCCCCAACGGGACCGCGCTGGTCAGAGGGGAAAAGAAGATGTTGCTCAGTCAGGGAGACGAATGGATCCGGTTTTCCGGCATCGTGCGCCTGATCGACATCGACCAGGACAACACCATCGCCTCCTCGCGCGTGGCCGACGCCAAGATTGAGTATTCGGGCAAGGGCGCGCTCCAGCGGGCCAGCACGCAAGGCTGGCTGGGCCGCTTCTTCAACCTGATCTCGCCGTTCTGATGGGGGCCTGGATGCACCGCAATCTGCCCATGATCCTGGCGCTGGCCTTCGCCGCGCTCGCCGTGTTCCTTGCCCCCTCCTTCGCGCAGGCCGAACGCGTGCGCGATCTTGGCCAGTTCCAGGGCGTGCGCTCGAACCAGCTGACCGGCTACGGCATCGTCGTCGGGCTGCCGGGTACGGGCGACGACAACCTGGCCTATCTCACCCAGGCCATGAAGGGCGTGTCGGGCCGCATGGGGCTGACCCTGCCCGCCGGTGTCGCCCCCGGCCTCAAGAACGCCGCGGCGGTCATGGTCACCGCCGATCTGCCCGCTTTTGCCAAGCCCGGCCAGCGCATCGACGTTACCGTCTCGACCATCGGTAAGGCCAAGTCGCTGCGCGGCGGCGCGCTGATCCTGACCCCGCTCTACGGCGCGGACGGCCAGGTCTACGCCATGGCGCAGGGCAACCTCGCGGTGGGTGGCCTCGGCATCTCGGCCAACGACGGCTCCAAGCTCACCGTCAACATCCCCACCGTCGGGCGCATTGCCGACGGCGGCTCGGTCGAGCGCGCGGTGGCGACCGGGTTCGATAGCGCCGAGACGCTGCGCTGGAACCTGTTCAACGCCGATTTCCTCACCGCCGCGCGCGTGCGCGACGCGATCAACCAGCGCCTGCCGGGCACCGCCTCGGTCGAGGACGGGGTCTCGCTCGCGCTCAATCTCCCGGCCGAGCCCAACACCCGCGCCAGCGTCATGGCCGCGATCGAGATGATCGAGGTGAAGCCCGCCGAAACACCCGCACGCGTCGTCGTCAATTCGCGCACCGGCACCGTCGTCATCAATTCGGCGGTGCGCCTTTCGCCCGCCGCGATCAGCCACGGCAAACTCACCGTGCGGGTCGATGAAAAGCCCACCGTGGTCCAGCCCGCGCCATTCAGCCAGGGCCAGACCGCGATCGAGCCCAATTCGACGATCACCGCCGAGGAAGAGAACCGCGCCATCGCGCTGTTCCAGCCGGGCGCTTCGCTCAGCCAGGTGGTCGACGCGCTCAACATGCTGGGGGTCACCCCGTCCGACCTCGTCGCCATTCTCGAGGCGCTCAAGCAGGCCGGCGCGCTCAAGGCCGAGATGGTGGTGATATGACCGCCTCGCTTTCCTCCGCTTCGGCGGCCTCCTCCACCGCCGCGGCGTCGAGCAGTCTGGTGCTTTCGCCCGAGCTGGGCCTCGCCAGCGCGCCCGAGGCGAGCCAGCGCGAACAGCTCGCCGCCGCCGCCAGGCAGTTCGAGGCGATCTTCGTGCGCCAGATGCTCGCCGCCGCGCGCAAGACCAGCTTCGACGAGAACGGCGTGTTCTCGAGCCAGGCGGTGCAGACCTTCCGCGAGATGCAGGACGAGCGCTTCGCCGAGATCGCCTCGCAGACCGGCGCGCTCGGCCTTGCCACCACGATCGAGGCCCAGCTCGCCCGCTACCTGCCGCCCGAAAGCGCCGCGCCGACGCAGGCCGCCCCTTCCCCCGACACTTCGACCAAGGACAGCTAAGCCATGGCCTCAGATCTCATCTCGATGGCGAGCAGCGGCACCCGCGCGGCGCGAACGGCGCTGGAGATCACCTCCAACAACATCGCCAACGCCTCCTCGGAAGGCTACGTGCGCCGCTCGGTCTCGCTTAGCGAAGTGGCGGTTGCCAGCGTCAGCAGCGCGCCCACCGCGATCAACCTCGCCGGTGTTGCGGTCTCGGGCGTGGTGCGCAACGCCGATGCCTTCCGCCAGTCCGAAGTGCGCCGCACCGGCGCCGACGCGGCGCGCGCCTCGGCCGAATTGCAGGGGCTGGAAAACGTCGAATCCGCGGTCGAGGCGACCGGGGTCTACGATTCGATCGTCGATTTCGAGGCCGGCCTGCAGGAACTGCTGTCGGACACCACCGACGGCGCGCTGCGCGCCTCGGTACTCGAACAGGGCCGGACCATGGCCGAAACCTTCAACGTGGCGGCCAGCAGCCTCGATTCGGTAGGCGAAGGCCTGCGCTTCGAGGCGCAGGACGGGGTCGACAACGTCAACCGCATCACCGCCGAGCTGGCCCGCGTCAACTTGCGTCTGGCGCGCGCGGCCGATGCCTCGAGCGACCAGACCTCGCTGCTCGACCAGCGCGATTCGCTGCTTCAGGACCTGTCCGAATACGTCGACGTGAAGACCACCTTCGCCAGCGACACCGGCGTCGTCACCGTCACCGTGGGCGGTACCGCGCTGGTTTCCGGCGGAGACACCGCGACGCTGGGCATGGACACCGCGAGCGACGGCACGATCGCCTTCACCATCGACGGCACGGCGGCGACGGTCTCCTCGGGTTCGCTCGCCGGGCAGAGCCTCGCGCTGACCCAGGTCGCCACGACCCGCTCGGACCTCGACGCGATCGCCGCCAAGGTGATCGACGTCATCAACACCGCGCAGGCAAACGGTGTCGATCTCAACGGCAACACCGGCACCGCGCTGTTTTCGGGCACCGGCGCGGGCGATATCGCGATGATCGCGACGAGCGGCTCGGCGATCGCCACGGCCACCGCAGGTTCCGCCGCCAACAGCCGCGACACCACCAATATCGAGGCCATGCGCACCGCGCTGTCGAGCGCCGATCCGGCGGGCGACATGGACACCCTGCTGTTCGGCGTGTCGAGCGCGGTGGCCGGGCGGCAGGTCACGCTCGACGCGCTCGAATCGATCGCCAGCACCGCCAAGGTCGCGCTCCAGGCGCAGGCCGGGGTCGATCTCGACCAGGAGGCGGTCAACCTCGTGCGCTACCAGCAGGCCTTCCAGGCCAACGCGCGGGTGATGCAGGTCGCCACCGACATCTTCGATTCCATCCTGGCCATCCGCTGAAGGGCCCCGCCATGACGATCGTCTCCACCAGTACCAGCGCCTTTTACGAACGGGCCCGCGCCGACATGAAGGACCTGCGCTCGCAGGCCGAGACGCTGCAGGCGCAGATGAGCAGCGGGCAGAAGCTGACCCGCTCCTCCGACGACCCGGTCGCCGCCTCGCGGTTGCGCACGCTCGGTCGGCTCGAGAAGCTCTCGGACATCGACGCGGCCAACGCCAACCGCGCCAACGCCGACCTGACGCTGGCCGATGCGGCGATGTCGGACATGGCCGACGCGATCATCCGCGCGCAGGAACTGGCAACGCAAGCCGCCAACGACACCATCACCGATGCCCAGCGCACCGCGATCGGCCAGGAACTCGACGAGATCTTCAACAACCTCGTCTCGCTCTCGAACGCGCGCGATTCGAATGGCCACGCGCTGTTCGGCGGCGAAAGCGCGGGCGATGCCTACGAAATCGACGCCAGCGGCGCGGCGGTCTATGTCGGCACCACCAATACCAGCGAGCTGCCGCTGGGCGAAGGCCAGACCGTGACCCGTTCGATGACCGGGCCGCAGTTCCTTTCCTTCACCGACGCGAACGGCAACGCCACCGACATCATGGCCACCGTCAAGGCGCTCGCCACCGCGCTCCAGGGCGGCTCGAGCGATCCGGCCGGGGCGGCCAACGAAGCGCTCACCACGCTCCAGTCCGGGCTCGACGCGCTGACCACCGGCCAGACCGTGGTCGGCACCCGGCTGGCCTGGATCGAGCTGACCGACGAGCGCCGCGTCAATCTTCAGGAACTGCGCCAGACCGAGGAATCGAACATCGGGGCGACCGACATCGCAACCACCATCGCCACCTTGCAGGAAACCTTGACCGTGCTCGAGGCGAGCCAGGCCAGCTTCACCAAGCTCGCCGGCCTCACCCTGTTCGACAACATCTGATCACCCACTCCGGCCCGGTCACCCGCCAGGGTGCCGGGCTTCTTGCTGACGGGGGAAGTTAACCATGTTTGCAATCATCGGCATCGTCATCCTGCTGGTGATGGTCTTCGGCGGGTTTGCCATCACCGGCGGCGCGCTGGGCCCGGTGATGCACGCGATCCCGCACGAGATGCTCATCATCGGCGGCGCGGCCGTGGGCGCGATCGTCACCGGCAACTCGATGCACGAGCTCAAGGTCCTGGGCGGCGGTTTCGCCCGCGTGCTCAAGGGGCCCAAGCACAACAAGCAGGACCACATCGACGTGATCGTGCTGACCGTGCGGCTGATGAAGATCCTGCGCTCGGAAGGCCCGGTCGCGCTCGAAAGCCACGTCAACGATCCCAAGTCCTCCTCGCTCTTCGCCGAGTTCCCCCGCATCCTGGGCAACCACGCGCTGACCGATCTCATCTGCGACACGCTCACACTGATCGTGGTGTCCTCGGGCACGCTCGAGGTCCACGCCGTCGAGGACGTGATGGACAACGCGATGAAGACCCATTTCCACGAGTTCCACGAGCCTCAGCACGCGATCCAGAACCTCGCCGACTCGCTCCCGGCGCTGGGCATCGTGGCCGCCGTGCTGGGCGTGGTGAAGACGATGGGCTCGATCGACAAACCGCCGTCGGTGCTGGGCGAGATGATCGGCTCGGCGCTGGTCGGCACGTTCATGGGCGTGCTGCTGGCCTACGGCATCGTCGCGCCGATGGCCGGGCGGCTCAAGCAGATCAACGACCAGGACGAGATGATTTTCCACTGCGTCAAGCAGGTCATCATCGCCAGCCTGCACGGCTGGCCGCAGCCGCTCGTCGTCGAAAGCGCGCGCTCGGGGCTGGGCCACGCCTTCCGTCCCGGCCTGTCCGAACTGCTTGACGCGATGCGAGGGCGCTGAGCATGGCCCGCAAGAAGGACGAACCGCTCCCCCCGATCATCGTCAAGAAAGTCACGGTGGTCGCGGGCGGCCACCACGGCGGCGCCTGGAAGGTGGCCTATGCCGACTTCGTGACCGCGATGATGGCCTTCTTCCTGCTGCTGTGGATCCTGGGCGCGACGACCGAAAAACAGCGCAAGGGCATTGCCGACTACTTCACCCCCACGCTGGTCCAGACCCGCAAGCAATCGGCGGGTTCGGCCAACGGGCTGCTGGGCGGCTCCTCGCTCACCGATGCCGACAACTATCCCCATGCGATGGGCCAGACCGGCACCAAGGCGCTGACCATTCCGCGCGGCCCCACCGGCGGCGCGAAAGAGGGTGACAAGCCGATCAAGCGCACCGCGCGCGCCAAGGAATCGCTCGAACAGAAACTGCGCTCGTCCGAACGGCTGCGCCGCCTCGCCAAACAGGTGCGGCTGGTCGACACCACGCAAGGGGTGCGCATCGATCTGGTCGACGATGCCGATTTCGCGATGTTTCGTCTGGGCACCACCGTGCTCACCCCGGATGCCTCCGAACTGCTCAACGCGATCGCCGAGGCGGTCGGCCCCAACGCGGCGCAGCTGACCATCCGCGGCCACACCGACGCGCTGCCCTTCCTGCCCGGCACCACCGGCAACAACTGGTCGCTGTCGGCGGGCCGCGCCGAGGCCACCCGCCAGGCGCTGATCCGCGACGGACTGCCCGAGGACCGCTTCCGCCGGATCGAGGGCGTCGCCGACAAGGAGCTGCTGATCCCCAAGGACCCCAACGATCCGCGCAACCGGCGCATCTCGATCACCCTGCTCGACTGAGCCTGGCCCGTCCGCCTCCCCCCCCCCCCGGACGTCTGTCTGACTGCCACGACGCGCGGCTTGCTCTTGCCCGCCGCTCGGGCATAGTCTTGCGGTCCCCCGGTCGCCGACCAGCGGACCGCCATCCGGGCGGTCCGCCAGCGCTCCGCCGTGAGCGCGGCACCGGGACAGACCGACCAGGAGACTTCTCGGATGCGTTCCTTCCCGCTTGCCCTGACCACCGGCGCTGCCCTGCTGATAGGCCTGTGCGCCGCCGCCCCGAACACCGCCCCGCCCCCGCTCGCCGGAAGCTGGATGCTCGAACAGGGCGCCTCGCGGCTCTCGTTCGTGACGATCAAGGCTGGCGAAGTGGTCGAGGCGCACCGCTTCGACACATTGTCGGGCTCGGTTGCGGCCGATGGTACGGCGACTTTCGCCATCGACCTCGCCTCGGCCAGGACCGGTGTCGACGTGCGCGACCAGCGCCTGCGCGACATCCTGTTCCAGACCGCCCAGTTCCCCAAGGCCACGGTGACCACCAGGATCGATCCCGCCAAGCTGCGCGGTCTGGCCGTGGGCGCGCAGACGCTGCTCCCGGTCGAAGCGACGCTCGACCTGCACGGCGCCAGCGCGCCGATCGAGACCACGCTCGCCGTCACGCGTATCGCCAGGGACAAAGTGGAAGTGGAAACGAGCGCACCGATCATCGTCGATGCTGGCAGCTTCGGTCTCGAGGGCGGTCTTGCCAAGCTTCAGGAACTGGCCAGCCTGCCGTCGATCACGGCGCAAGTACCGGTAACCTTTTCCCTGGTCTTCGATCACCAGGGCGACTGAAACCGTCTCGTTTTGGGACTATCGGGGTCAGCGCTTTTCGCAATGCACAAAACACATCTGGCCGTGCTGGCCCCGGTCCCAAGATTTCCGACGTTACCGCACACCATGTATCATTTCTCTATATTATTTAGTGACTTAGGTGAATTTTTACGCTTTCGGGCAGATTAACCTCTTGCTAGAACGCGAGGGTGTGAGGTGCGTTCAAAACGAATGAGGATGGTGCGTTGCGTTTTTTTCGACTGTTGATGTGTGCATTAGGTCGACACAAGCCGTTGCGATCCCGCGTGAAGTGGGACGGAACGCACTTCGTGGGCACCTGTGAACACTGCGGGGTCGAAGTGCGCCGTGTCCGCAAGAACATGTGGCGCAAGGACTGGCTGAGCAAATGAGGCCTCGGGGCACGACACGCCCTTCCTTCGCCCGCTGATGCATCCCCCCTCTCCTGCGCGCAGCCAGTCGGCTCGGGGCTGATCCCCCGACCGCCGGTCGAGACTGGCCGCGCAAGGGCTTTTCCCAGCCTGCCCAAGCCGCGCCACGCTATCCGCTCCAGACGGATCAGGCCCGCGTCGCCTTGCACGTTCGCGTTCGCGTTTGCGAATCGCAAATGGGCCCGGCGGTCTGGGGAAGGAACCGCCGGGCCCAACTGGAGGCCCACGTGGTCAGTGCGGGCCATGCGTTACGCCGTTGTAAGGCCTTAGCGCAGGAGCGAGAGAACGTTCTGCTGGCTCTGGTTGGCCTGCGCGATCATCGCGGTCGACGCCTGGCTCAGGATCTGGGCCTTGGCCATCTGCGTGGTCTCGCTCGAATAGTCGGCATCCTCGATGCGCGAACGCGCGTCCGACAGGTTCGTCACGTTGCTGGTGAGGTTGTTGATCGCCGATTCGAGACGGTTCTGACCGGCACCCAGCGACGCGCGGGTCGCGTTGACGTCGGCCAGCGCGAGGTCGACGTTGTCAATCGTCGTCGAGGCCGCCGAGGCGTCGCTCACGTCGAGCGCGCTGGCATCGATGTTGGTGCCGTCGATCGCGGTCGAGGTCAGCGTGATCGTCTCGCCCGAGTTGGCGCCGGTCTGGATGTCGAAGCTCACGTCGGTGCCCGAGGTGGTCGAGAACAGCGTGTTACCGTTGAACTTGGTGTCCGAGAGGACGTCGGCGATCTGCTCGGTCAGCGCGGTGACTTCCGACTGCATCGCGGTGCGGTCCGAGTCCTGATAGGTTGCCGAGGCCGACTGGACCGCAAGCTCGCGCACGCGCTGGAGCATGTTCGAGACTTCCGACAGGCCGCCTTCCGCGGTCTGCGCCAGGCTGATACCGTCGTTGGCGTTGCGGATGCCCTGGCTCATGCCCTTGATCTGGGCAGTCATGGACGTCGCGATGGCAAGGCCAGCGGCGTCGTCCTTGGCCGAGTTGATGCGCTTGCCCGACGACAGGCGCTCCATCGCGGTGCCCAGCATCTTGTTCGCCGTGTTCGAGGCGTTCGACGCCTTGATCGCCGAGATGTTGGTGTTGATGACTGACATTTAGTTAGCTCCCGTTTTCTGTCCCGAAGCCGAAAGAAAAACAAACCACCCGGCCCATCCGGCATGGCTGTCAGCACCTAGACCGGTTGACGGGCCGAATATTTAAGCGGGAAAATCGCCCTCGTTTGCAGCCTCCTTGCAAGAATGGCGGAAAAGCGCGCGAGGAGCGCCGAAAAAACGCGCCTGCCCGCAGCGTGCCCGCCATCCAGGGCCGCCCACCGCCATCGCGCGCCAGAGCGGGCGCGCCGCCATGGCTGATGGAATGTTTTTGCCCGTTACGGGATTCCACAAGGCCTTAAATTCTTAAAACCTTGGCCGTTCCCGCGCGATACCTGCCTCTCGGAAACTGGTTACTTCCACGGGGAATTCGAACATGTCAGGTCTGTCCTTCAGCCCGCAATTCGGGAGGGATCACGGTCCGTTGGTGGAGCGCGCTAGCGCCATCGCGGGCACTCTCGTCGATCGCACCGCGATCGATCTGCGTGATCTCTCCGACACCGCGCCGGTGAACGGCCGCAAACGCACGGTTCGCCTCGCCCGCGCGGCGCGTCCGGCGCTGGCCCAGGACGGCCGGGACGTGACCGTCTCCTATTGCGACCCCGTCAGCGAGACCTCGCTCGCCATGCTGCTCGCCGCGATGGCCGGGCGCGAGGGGCCGATCGCGGCCGACCCGGTCAGCCTTTCGGTGCTGGCGCTCGCCGAGCGAGTCGCGGGCAGCGACATCCCGGTGCTCGTCAACGGCCCGACCGGGACCGGCAAGGAAGTGCTCAGCCGCTTCATCCACGCGCGCAGCCCCCGCCGCTCCGGCCCGTTCATCGCGGTCAACTGCGCGGCCATGCCCGAGACCATGCTCGAGGCCATGCTGTTCGGCCACAAGAAGGGCGCCTTCACCGGCGCGACCGAGGCCAGCGAGGGCTTCATGCGCGCGGCCGACGGCGGCACGCTGCTGCTCGACGAAATCGCCGAGCTGCCGCTCCAGCTCCAGGCCAAGCTGCTGCGCGCGTTGCAGGAACAGGAAGTCGTGCCGATCGGCTCGTCCCGCCCGATCCACGTCAATGTGCGAGTGATCGCCTGCGCCAACCGCGACCTGCCCACCGAAGTGGCCGAAGGACGGTTTCGCGCCGACCTGTTCTACCGCCTCAACGTCTTCCCGCTCACGCTGCCCGCGCTCAAGGCGCGGCCCGACGACATTGCTCCGCTGGCTTACGCGATGGCGCTGCGCCACGCCGACAATCCGGCGCAAGTCCCCTGCCTGTCCGAAGCCGCGCTGGCCATGCTCAAGCTGCATTCCTGGCCGGGCAACGTGCGCGAGCTGGAGAACGTGATCCGCCGCGCGCTGCTGCTGTCGATGGGCCACGCCACGATTACCCCCGAACACATCGTGTTCGACAGCCCGGCGCGCCTCATCGCGCCCTTTCCCGACGAACCGCGCCACGCCGAACCGGCCGCCGATGCGATCACGCTGGACGGCAGGCGGCGCCTGTCGAACATCGTCCAGCAGTCCGAGGCGCGCGCCATCGTCGAGACGCTCGATGCCTGCGAGGGCAACCGGCTCCAGGCCGCGCGCGCGCTGGGCATTTCCGAGCGCACCTTGCGCTACCGCCTCGCCTCGCTGCGCGAAGCCGGGATCGAGGTCGGGCGCGCGTCGTCCTACCGCGCCGCCGGGGGCCGTCGATGAGCGCGATCGCGTCCCTTTCCTCGATTTCGGGCAGCGACGGCGGTATCCAGCAGATCCTCGACATGCGCGCGCAGATCATCGAGCGCAACCAGGCGCTGCGCGCGATCCACGCGGCTGACGCGGCCGCGAGCGCGGGGCTCGCGC
>NZ_JALHLF010000096.1 GCF_022832435.1 Novosphingobium organovorum
CGTAGGCGGGCAGGCCACGGTAGCGCGCGAGCTGGTCGCCAGCCTGGCGCAGCGCGTTGGCGCTGCCCAGCAGCAGCGCGTCGATGGCCTCGCGGGGCGGGGCGCTCCACGCGCTGGGGGCAACCGTAAAGAGCGGGAACGCCTGCGCGTCGAGCCCCAGCGCGCGGGCTGCGGCAAGGCTGGCCGAAGCGCCGGGCTCGGGGCGCAGGATGAGGATCGGGGGCGGTGCGCGCATTGGCTGGAGCCCGCGTCGGCCGCTCAGGCGGCGGCCCCGGCGAAATGCAGCGCGACGCGCGGCGAGGCCTTCGCCAGAAGCTGCGCGGCGAGCCGTGCGGGACCCACGGTATCGTCTTGTGCAAAGCGGGCTTCGGCCTCGACCCGCTCGCTGCCGTCGGGGGCGTAGATTGCCGCGCGCATGTGCAGCCCGGCGTCTTCGTGGCGGGTGAGCACCGCGATCGGGCTGTGGCAATTGCCGCCCAGTCCTTCGAGCAGCGCGCGTTCGGCGCGCACGCTGGCGCGGCTGGGGGCATGGTCGACGGCGGCAAGGAAGGTGCGCGTGCGATCGTCGCTGGCGCGGCATTCGATCAGGATCGCGGCTTGCGCGGGGGCGGGCAGCCAGTCCTCGGCGTCGAGCGGGTGGCCGGTGCCGGTCTCGCCCAGCCGCTTGAGTCCGGCGGCGGCGAGGAACGTGGCCTGCGCCTCGCCCGCGGCGAGTTTGGCCAGCCGGGTCGCCACGTTGCCGCGAAACGTCACCACGCGGCAATCGGGCCGGGCGTGGAGCAGCTGCGCGGCGCGGCGCGGTGCGCTGGTGCCAACGACCGCACCTACCGGCAGCGCGGCAATGCTCTGCGCGCCGATGAGCACGTCGCGCACGTCCTCGCGTTCGAGCACCGCGCCGATCGTGAACGCCTCGGGACGTAGCGTTTCGACGTCCTTGGCCGAATGGACCGCGAAATCGATCTCCCCCTCGGCGAGCCAGGCGTCGAGTTCCTTGGTCCACAGCGCTTTTCCCCCGATTTCGGCAAGCGCGCGGTCCTGAATGCGATCACCACTGGCGGTCACCGCGATGATCTCTATATGCGCGGGATCGATTCCGTGCGCGCTGGCGAGACGGGCGCGGGCTTCTTCGGCCTGCGCCATGGCCAGGGGCGAACGGCGGGTGCCGAGGCGGTAGCGCGTTTGCGCGGCGGAAGTTTGGGTGCTCATGGACGAAGTGTGCTAGCGATCTGGCGCGATCAGGAAAAGGGTCGTTCGGACAAAGTGTTTCAGGGACGGTGAGGATGACGACAGTCCTCGGAATTGAAAGCTCGTGCGACGAGACCGCCGCGGCGCTGGTTACCGGCGATCGGGTGATCCTCGCCCAGCGCATTGCCTCGCAGGATGAAGAGCACAAGCCCTTCGGTGGGGTCGTGCCCGAAATCGCCGCGCGCGCGCATGTCGAGCGGCTCGCCCCCCTGATCGAAGGCACGCTGGCCGATGCGGGCATGACGCTCGACGACGTTGACGCGATCGCCGCGACCGCGGGGCCGGGGCTGATCGGCGGGGTCATGGTCGGGCTGGTCTCGGCCAAGGCGCTGGCGATGGCCACCGGCAAGCCGCTGATCGCGATCAACCATCTGGAAGGCCACGCGCTTTCGCCGCGTCTGGCCGACGCCTCGCTGGCCTATCCCTATCTTCTGCTGCTGGTGTCGGGCGGGCATTGCCAGATCCTGCTGGTCGAGGGCGTGGGCCGCTTCCGGCGCCTCGCGACGACGATCGACGATGCGCTGGGCGAAGCCTTCGACAAGTCGGCCAAGGTGCTGGGCCTGGGCTATCCCGGTGGCCCCGCGCTCGAACGGTTGGCGGCTGGGGGGGACCCATCCGTGGTTCCGCTGCCGCGCCCGCTCAAGGGCAGCAAGGAGCCGCATTTCTCCTTCGCCGGGCTCAAGAGCGCGGTGCTGCGCGCGCACCAGTCGGGCGAATACGCCGCCGCCGACATTGCCGCCGCGTTCCAGCAGGCCGCGATCGAGTGCCTGATCGACCGTCTGCGCCGCGCGCTCGCGCGGGTCGGTGATGTTGCCGTGACCGCGTTGGTTGTTGCAGGCGGAGTGGCGGCCAACACCGCGATCCGAAATGCGCTCGAAACACTGGCGGGCGAACACGCGCTGCCGTTCATCGCACCGCCGCTCACGCTGTGTACGGACAATGCGGCGATGATTGCCTGGGCGGGTGTCGAACGCCATGCGCTGGGGCAAAGCGATCCGCTCGATGTGGCCGCGCGCCCGCGCTGGCCGCTCGATCCGGACGCCGAGGCGGTGCGTGGAGCCGGAGTGAAGGCATGAGTGAGGGCATGAACGGCACGTCTGGCGCGCGCCCTGTCAGGGTTGGCGTGGTTGGCGCGGGGGCCTGGGGCACCGCTCTGGCGCAGGCGCTCGCGCGCGCATCGAAGGGCGGTGAAGTGCTGCTCTGGGCGCGCGAGGCGGCGCTGGCCGAGCGGATCAACCAGACCCGTGTCAACGATCTTTACCTGCCCGGCGCGACGATCGAGCCGGGGGTGCGCGCCACCAGCGATCTGGCGCAGCTGGGCGAACTGGACGCGCTGCTGGCGGTGGTGCCCGCGCAGTTCCTCGCCTCGGTCATCGCCGACCTGCCCGATCGCCCGCGCGATCTGGTGCTTTGCGCCAAGGGTATCGAGGCGACGAGCGGGCGTCTCATGGCCGATGTCGCGCGCGAGGCCGCGCCGGCGAGCCGCCTTGCGGTGCTTTCGGGGCCGACGTTCGCGCACGAAGTCGCCGCCGGCTTGCCGACGGCGGTGACGCTGGCCTGCTCGGGCGGGCGCGAACAGTGGGACCGGCTGGCCCCCACGATCGCGAGCCCGGCCTTCCGGCCCTATTATTCGGACGACGTGATCGGGGCCGAAATCGGCGGCGCGATCAAGAACGTGCTGGCCATTGCCTGCGGCGTGGTCGAAGGGCTGGGGCTCGGCCAGAACGCGCGCGCGGCGCTGATCGCGCGCGGCTATGCCGAGATGCTGCGCTTTGGCCTCGCACGCGGGGGGCGCGCCGAGACGCTGTCGGGGCTGTGTGGCCTGGGCGATCTGGTGCTGACCTGTTCCTCCACCTCGAGCCGCAATTTCTCGCTCGGGCTCGCGCTCGGGCAGGGGATGAGCGCGGCGCAGGCGCTGTCGGGCAAGTCTTCGGTGGCCGAAGGCGCGGCGACCGCCCCGATCCTGGCTGACCTCGCCCGGCGCGAAGGGCTGGACATGCCGATCGCGCAGGCCGTCGCGCGGCTGCTCGAAGGCAGCGCGCCCGCGCGCGATGTGGTCTCGGACATCCTCTCGCGTCCCTTGCGCGCTGAACAGGAGCCCGCCGCGTGACCGATACCGTCACGCGCGCCGAGGCGGGCCGGGAAAAACAGGACACCGACGATATCGCCGCGCTCGCCAAGGGTGGGCGCACCAACTTCATCGGCTTTTTCCTGCGGCTTGCGGCGCGTATCCCGTTCCTGTTCATCGCCGGGCGCGCGGCGGCCTATGGACCGGCCGCGATGGGGCGCTTTGCCTCCGCGCTGGTCATCATCGAGCTGACCTCGATGGTGTGCACGATGGGCGAAAAGCGTGGCCTGGCCCAGCGCATGACCGAGGCCGAAGGCAAGGAGCTGCCCGCCAACACCATCTTCGATGGCATGGCCGTGGCGCTGCTCGCGAGCTGTGCGGCGGCGCTGTTCTTCTGGCTGGTGCCCGCGCCGATGTTCCCGGGCGGACGCTACACCGCGCTCGACCGGCTGATCGTCATCGCCATTCCCCCGCTGGCGCTGACCGAAATCTGGCTCGCCGCGCTCGCCTATCGCCTGCACATCAGCCCCACGGTCTGGTCGCGCGCGATCGTCGAGCCCTGGACGATCTCGATCATGGCCGGGGCGATGATCTACGTCGCGCCCGAAAGCGGGCTGTCGCTGGCCTATGTCGCCTCGATCTTCGCCGCCGCAGCGACCGCCTTCGTGCCCTTCATTCGCGAATACGGCCTGCCGCGCGGCTGGCGCCCACGGTTTGGTGTCATGCGGCGCCTCGCCGTGCGCTCGATGCCGATCGCGCTCGCCGACACGATCGAGTGGGGGACGCGGCGGGTCGACATCCTGCTGCTCGGCTTCCTCGCGCCGCCCTCCGCGGTGGGGGTCTACTACGCCGCGCAGCAGGTGGCGAGCCTGCCGCAGAAGCTCAAGACCAGCTTCGAGCCGGTGCTGGGCCCGGTCATCACCCGCGCGCTCAAGAGCCGGGACTACGCCGCGATCGCGCGGCAGGTGTGCCAGGTCGGCTTCTGGATCATGGCCGCGCAGGCGGGCATCGCGCTGGCGCTGGGGATCACCGGGGAAGGCGTGATGGGTCTGGTGGGCCGTGAATTCGTGGGCGGCACCGGCGCGCTGGCGCTGCTGCTGGCGGCCGAAGTGGTGGCCTCGACCGCCGTGGTGAGCGAGGCGGCGCTGATCTACATCCACCGCGTGCGCAACCTCGGCGTTTCCTTCGCGACGATCGTGTTCCAGGCGGCGATGACCTTCGGCGGGATCGAACTGATGCAGCGGCTGGGCTACAATTCGCTTTACCAGGCCGCGGCAGCGGCGGGGGCGCTGTTCGTGGCGCTGGGGCTGGCCTCGCTGGTCAAGGCGAGGATGCTGGCGAGCTTTTTGGGCTATCCGATCAACAACTGGCGCTGGCCGCTGCTCTGGGCGGCGGCTCCGGCCGTCATCATCGGCTATGTCGTCACCAACTTCCTGCCCGAATGGGTAGAACTGGCCTTCGGTGTGCCCGCGATCCTGGCATCCTACCTCTTCGTTATCTGGAAGAAGGCCTTCGGCCCGGAAGATCGCAAGCTGTTCCAGAAGACCAAGTCGGCCTGATTTGTCGCACCCAGTGTCCGTTGACAGCCAAGTTGGCCTGACAAAACGGGAACATCCGGGCTTTTGTCACAAGGCTTTGACAGGGTTCTTGCCCGATGTGCCCGTTTTTTGACAACCAGTCTGCCCGATCTTGCGAAACCAATAACTTAGCTGGACTTACGCAATCCTTCTTCGTTCCACGGTTCCCGAAGGGGCTTTTCCTTCGATGTTCGTCTGGAGAGATCCCGCGGACGCCTCGTGGTCGGCATGGTCGCCAAACGTATCGATCTTGTCGGCAAGATAAGCGTGGGTCTGCAAGTGGCGAACGGCGTGGGGGGCGTGCTTGGCGCGGGCCCTATTGCGTGCGAAGGCGATAGTTGATTGGTCGCCGACATTGCCGAGAGCATGGGTTCCGGCTGTGGAAAGTGAATGATGCAGATTTGCGCTTCGTCGGCAGTCTAAGCATCATTTCTGCGGAAACCTATCATCGATGATGCGTATGAAGATCGAACACACTGAAGCGTCCCGGGTTTTCCGGAGGCTCCGATTTATGAGAAGGAGCTTTCGTTATGAGCAGAACCCGGAACAAGTTTTAGCTTCGCTGGCCTTCGGCTCACCTGAGGTCCGTGATCGTGCGGTGCGTATGGTTGGTGAACATCGCGCCGATTACGGTTCGGAATGGGAGGCGATGTCTTCGATTGCCGCCAAGATCGGCTGCACGGCCGAGGCACTGCGCCGCTGGTGCCGCGAGGAGGCGAGCCGACTAGCGGGGCCAGCGGCGCTTGCCGCCGATGAGAAGGCCAGGATCAAGGCTCTCGAACGTGAAGTGAAGGAACTACGCCGGGCCAACGAGATACTCCGCAAGGCGCCTGCATATTTTGCGATGGCGGAGTGAGCCTGAACCACTGGCGCCGCGAGAGATGATGATGGCGTTCATAGACGCCCATCGCCAGGACCTGGGTATCGAGCCGATCTGCGGAGAGCTGGCAGTCGCCCCGTCCTCCTATCACGAACATGTTGCACGCCTGGTTGATCCGTCCAGGCGACCCGAGCGTGCGCGTCGGGACGAAGAAATCTGTCGTCAGATCAAGCGCGTCTACGAGGACAGCCACAGCCTCTACGGGTCGCGCAAGGTCTGGCATCAGCTACGCCGCGAAGGCATCGCAGTTGCCAAGTGCACCGTCGAGCGCCTCATGCGCAGTATGGGGCTCGCTGGCATACGGCGAGGCAAGAAGACCGTGACCACCATCAGTGATCCCAAGGCGCAATGCCCACTGGACAAGGTCAATCGGGAGTTCCGCGTCTCGCGGCCCAATGCCTTGTGGGTGGTCGATTTTACGTATGTCCACACCTGGGTCGGCTTCGTCTATGTCGCCTTCGTGATCGATGCTTATGCGCGACGGATCGTGGGCTGGAAGGTCAGCACGTCGGCCACCGCCGGCTTCGTCCTCGATGCTCTGGAGCAAGCTATCCATGCCCGCAGGCCCGGCCCGGACGATGGTCTGATCCATCACAGCGACAGGGGCGTTCAATATCTTGCCATGAACTACACACAGCGCCTCGCCGAAGCCAATCTCGTTCCCTCGGTCGAGAGCGTGGGCGACTCCTATGACAACGCTTTGGCCGAGACGATCAACGGTCTCTACAAGGCCGAGGTCATCTGGCGCCAGCGTTCCTGGCCCAGCGTATCCGCAGTGGAAATGGCGACGTTGAGCTGGGTCGATTGGTTCAACAACCACCGCCTCTTCGGCCCTATCGGTTACATCCCCCCTGCCGAAGCCGAAGCGAACGCCTATGCGGCACTCGAAACCCTCGATATGGTCGCTTGACTCAAACCAAACTGCCTCCGGAAAACCCAGGACGCTTCAAATCGAACCACTAGGGAACTGAATTATCGCTCTGAGTTTCCGATAGGGGTCGGTGGCGATCGGACTGATTATCCAAATTGTGTGAAGTTTCGGTCATCGCCGTGTAATGCGGTCTGCGTGCGATGGATCGAGCCGTCCGCAGAACTCTGGTCGCCAAGACGTGGCTTCGCTGCTACCGCCTGTCACCTTGGATCCTGAAACGGGCTCCGCAGCCTTGCGTGCTACGTTCACTCGCGAGGATAGGTTTCTTCGGACGTAGCTTGAGGTATTCAAAAGATGACATTCGACAGGGGAAATCGCGCCTATGGTCGCGACCGGTTCGGCGGTGGTGATGATCGTTGGGGCGGCGGCAATGATCGCTTTGGCAGTGGTGACCGCTTTGGTGGCGGCCAGCGTGGCGGCTTGGGTGGATCGCGAGGCGGCGGTTTTGGCGGTGGCGGCTCGCGTGGCGGCCCAGGCCAAGTCGTGGGCCAGGGCCGTGGCACGGTCAAGTTCTTCAACCCCGACAAGGGGTTCGGCTTCATTCAGCTTGAAGGTGGCGGCGACGATGCATTCGTGCACATCAGCGCCGTGCAGTCCGCCGGCCTCGAAACGCTGGCGGAAGGTCAGCAGCTGGAATTTCAGCTGGTCGAGCGCAACGGCAAGGTTTCTGCATCCGAACTGACCATCGTCGGCGAGGTCATCGTTGCCGAACGTCGCGAGCGGGCTGCCGCTCCTGTTCAGCGTCAGTCCACTGGTGAGAAGGCCACCGGCACCGTCAAGTTCTTCAATAGCACGAAGGGCTTCGGCTTCATCGTCCGCGATGATGGCCAGCCTGATGCGTTCGTGCATATCAGCGCCGTTGAGCGCTCCGGCCTCCATGGCCTTTCGGAAGGCGATCAGCTCGAATTCGAGATCGAGATCGATCGCCGTGGCAAGGCATCGGCCGTGAATCTGGTCCAGCGCTGACTGACCTGGCCATGGTTGCGGCAAGTGGCCATGGCCTCATCTCGGGCATTCCTCGATCGCATCACGATCGGCGACGGAAAGCATGCGGCTTATGTCGAAGGCCCTGATCAAAGGCGCCTTCGACAGGCTGACTGCAGGGCCAGGGCGTGTGTCCTTGATTCAAACGCGCGCACGGGGACGGGCCAGCTTCCTCCCGGAACGGATATCCGGCCACATTGCTTGAACTGCAGACCAGAGGCGGTTCATTCCTGCCCGTTAGGCCGCCCTTCACCGGCCTCGTCAGGCTGATGATCTGAGAACCTTGCTTTGTCCTGAAACAACCATCGTCATGACAAGGCCAATAAGACGGCAAGGGATTGCATGATCAACGACGATCGCAGCGACGACAACGCCTCCCCTCTTTTCGACATCGACAAGGGTTCGGTCCAGCGCTTCATCGCGCGCGCCAAGAAACAGGGCTCCATCACGGTCAAGGAGTTGAATGCGGCTCTCCCGCAGGACCAGATGACCACCGATCAGATTGAGGACATCATGGCCGCGATCTCGGAGATGGGCGTCAAGATCGTCGAGAACGATGATGATGACGATGAGGAAGGCGAGCGGGAAAATGGCGTGGAGGCCGTCGATGGTCGCGATGACGAGTCCGGTTCGGATTCCGAGTTCGACGAAGGCAATTCCCGGCGCCGTCCCGGCGAGACCCGCAAGGCCGACACGCTCGCGCGGTCCGATGACCCGGTCCGCATGTACCTGCAGGAAATGGGCGCCGCCGAGATGCTCAGCCGCGAGGGTGAAGCGGCCATCGCCAAGCGCATCGAAGCCGGCCGCGACATGATGATCATGGGGCTCTGCGAAAGCCCCATGACCTTCCACGCGATCATCGGGTGGTCCGAGGCGCTCAACAAGGGCGACATGCAGCTTCGCGAGATACTCGACCTCGACGCGATGCTCTCCAAAGAACCGCAGCCGGAAAATCTGCGCGAGGACGGTGGGGGCGACGGCGAGATTTCCGCGGCCACGGCAGGTCCCACGTTCAAGGATGACGACGCGGACAACTCAGAGGAAGTGGACGAGAACGGCAATCCGGTATCCAGGCGACAGTCCGAGGACGATGACGACGACGACACCTTGTCCATCGGCCAGATGGAAGAGGCCCTGAAGCCGGAGGCCTTGGAGAAGTTCGCGCTCATCACCCAACTGTTTCACTCCTTCGAGAAGCTGCAGAGCGAACGCCTGGAAGCGCTGGGGCTGGGCATCGATTTCCCTATGGCGAAGGAAGACCGGTATCAGCAGCTGAGCGAAGATCTCACCGCGCAGGTTGAGTCGGTACAGTTCCATGCCGCCAAGATCGAATACCTTGTCGACAATCTCTATGCCTTCAACCGTAGCCTCACGACGCTGGGCGGCCAGATGCTGCGTCTGGCCGAGCGCCACAAGGTCAAGCGCACCGACTTCCTCGCAGCCTACACGGGCCGGGAGCTGGACGACACCTGGGTCGCCGAGGTGGGCAAGAAGGACAGGAAGTGGGCCGCCTTCGCCGAGAACGAAACGGATCCCGCCGAGCGCATTCGTCTGGAGGTATCGGACATCGCCGCCGCCACCGGCATGGCGCTGCCCGAGTTCCGCCGCATCGTGAACATGGTCCAGAAGGCGGAGCGCGAAGCGCGCATCGCCAAGAAGGAAATGGTCGAGGCGAACCTGCGCCTGGTGATCTCGATCGCCAAGAAGTACAATAACCGCGGCCTGCAGTTCCTGGACCTGGTCCAGGAAGGCAACATCGGCCTNCCTGGTGATCTCGATCGCCAAGAAGTACAATAACCGCGGCCTGCAGTTCCTGGACCTGGTCCAGGAAGGCAACATCGGCCTGATGAAGGCCGTCGACAAGTTCCAGTATCGCCGCGGCTACAAGTTCTCGACGTACGCGACCTGGTGGATCAGGCAGGCGATCACGCGTTCGATCGCGGATCAGGCCCGCACAATCCGCATCCCGGTGCACATGATCGAGACCATCAACAAGCTGGTGCGCACCAGCCGTCAGTTCCTCCACGACCAGGGCCGCGAGCCCACGCCCGAAGAAATGGCCGAGAAGCTGTCGATGCCGCTCGAAAAGGTGAAGCGGGTCCTGAAGATCGCCAAGGAGCCGATCTCGCTCGAAACGCCGATCGGCGACGAGGAGGACAGCAGCCTTGGCAACTTCATTCAGGACGAGAACGCTGTCATCCCGGTGGACGCGGCGATCCAGTCCAACCTGAAGGAAATGATCACGCGCACGCTGGCTTCGCTGACGCCTCGTGAGGAGCGTGTACTGCGCATGCGCTTCGGCATCGGCATGCCGACCGATCACACCCTGGAGGAGGTCGGACAGCAGTTCTCGGTGACTCGCGAGCGTATCCGTCAGATCGAAGCCAAGGCGCTCCGCAAGCTCAAGCATCCGAGCCGTTCACGCATCATGCGAGCGTTCCTCGACTAAGGACAGGCCGCTCGACGGCCTTGGCTGCTATTTCGGCGACCAGGTCGGGCAAATCGCCGGCCGGTGCATCGATCCGTGCAGGCTCAATCTGGGTGGGGGATTCGACGTTCATTGCCACAGGTTTGGCCGATCTTTACAGCAGTTCTCTGCTGCTCGCATTAGCCTAAAAGTAGCTTGTTTTCCAGCCTTATGCTTTGCCTGACATTCTCTCGGATGGGATGCGGAGTGGCCATTTGGCCGATCCTTTGGCCGATCTTCTGGCCGAAGTCCGCCATCCGTTACCGCGCATCAACTCAACGATACCTACGTTTCGGTCACGCCGGACGCCCATTTCGCAACAGCAGGCAATCGAGCTGCGCTGATGCGTTCCACCCATGGCCATTACGGCCATAGGAGATGTGTCATGGGTTTATCAGAATTTGATCCCGCCGTTCACGAACGCGTTTCGTGGAACGCAGGGCGCAAAGTGGGACCTAAGCGCGCGCTCAAGCCGCGCCAGATCTGGGCGGTGCGCTTCTTTCTCGACCAGCACCGGCGCATTCGGGATCGGGCCCTTTTCGATCTTGCGATCGACAGCAAGCTGCGCGGTTGCGACCTTGTGAAGATGAAGATCGGGGATATCGTCTGCGATCGGAAGATTCGAACCCGCGCTACCGTGGTTCAGCAAAAGACCGGGCGACCCGTCCAGTTCGAACTGATGGATGATGCCCGAGCCAGTCTTCTCAAATGGCTTGAACTCCGGAGCGGCTCTCTGGAAGATTTTGTCTTCCCAAGTCGCACGAACCACGCCGCCCACATCAGCACGCGGCAATATGCGCGTCTTGTCGACGAATGGGTCACGGGAATTGGCTTGCCCTGCGAGGATTACGGCACGCATTCCCTGAGAAGGACCAAAGCATCCATCATCTACAAGGCCACGGGCAATCTCCGGGCGGTTCAGATCCTGCTCGGGCATACGAAGATCGAAAGCACGGTCAGGTACCTTGGGGTCGATGTGGAAGACGCCTTGGTTTTGGCCGAGGGCACAGAAATCTAGGATTTTCAGGCTTCCCGTTTAGGCGGGGAGCCTGAACCTTTCTGCTACGGGTAAGTCGCCGCAAATTGTACCCTGCTACACAGCGCCTACCGGCCCCGCCTTCGTATGCGGGAAGGATGAGCAGACCGTCCGCTCCTGAGGAGCGGAAATTGGCGCCTGAGCGGCAATAAAGGGTCGGGAGCGGCTGCGAGGCCTCCTTGGTGCCGATCGTTGTCCTGATAGGGCGGAGCGATTGAAAACAAACGTTGAATTTCACTCTCTGCGCAAGCTACCTCAAGCTCGCGCAGGAGCATACGTGGCAAAACCTGCTTCAGAATGCATAGCGCCACGAAACTCGCAATTCACGCGGCTCGACGGGATGGATGTGATAATCATCGACACCATCGGCGCTCTCACCCTGCAGGCGTGAGGCATAGTAATAGGTGATGTCGGCATCGTGTGCATCGAACAGGTTGAGCACGTCCAGACCGATCCTGCCTCTCCCAATCGGCCGATAGAGCCCCAAATTCACAAGGGTGGTCGGGTCCGAACGCTTTGAGTTGTCCTCAATCAGCGGAGCCGAGCCGAAATGACGCAGCCTCAGCGTGGCCGAGACCGTCCCCGGAAGTTCAAAGGATGCTCCTGCGCTCAACACCTGGCTGACCGAATTGGGAATGTAGCGTTCATCCGCATCGACCCCGGTGAAACGCGCGTGCGTCAAGGCGCCCGAAGCGTCGAGCGTCAGCCAGCCCGTCGGTTTCCAGAACAGGCTCGCTTCGGTGCCATAGCGCCGCGAGGCCGCATTTGCCTCCGTCGTACCGCCGTCACCGGTGTAGACCAGTTCCGAGCCGAGCGTGAGATAGAAGCCGACGAGCGATGCCGTGAAATGCCCTGTCTCCACCCGTGCACCCAGTTCAGCGCCGCGTGCGCGAACCAGCGCGGGTACTTGTTCGGCCGCTTCGCCACTGGAGGGATCGACGGTGATCGTCGAGCCACGCACGTCGTTGCTATGGTAGCTTTCGCCATAGTCGGCATAGAGTTCGAGCCCGCGCGCGACCCGCCAGGCGAGCCGCGCCTTGGGGGCGAGCATCGCCGCCCAGCCTTGGCCCGAATTGGCATCGAGGTCCGAACGCACGTCATAACCCAGCAGGTCGCCGCGAAGCCCTGCGGTTAACCGCAACCGGTCGGTCAGCGCCAATTCGGCTTCGGCAAAGGCCGCGCCGCTGTATTCATCGACGCTATCCTCGCGCACGGTGCTCGTGCGCGCGCCCTCGGCGCTGTGGTAAAGTCCGACTTTCCCAATCATGTCGTAGCGCGTCTCCGCCCCCAGCGTCACGCGGACGGGGAGACTTGCGAGCGTCGTATCGATGTGATGGCGCATGGAACCACCGAACACGCCGCGTCGATCGGCCTGCTGGAATTCGTCGCCGTTCACCGGATCTTCGAGGTAATAGGTGAAGTTCGAGGTCAGGCCGAAATCGTAATAGAGCGCGTAGGCAGTCCACTGGGTGCTTGCACTCGCCGCGTTCAGGGTCAGGCCGATGCGCGTGGTGTGCCCGCCCAGATAGGGATCGATATTGCCATATCGGCTGATCGCGCCGCTCTCGATGGCTCTTTCCGGGACCTGGTCGGTCGCGTTCCAGTCGGCATGGTACGCGCTCAGTGAGAGGCTCCAGGCATCGCCGGAGACCTTTGCGAAGGCATTGATCTTGTGCAGGTCCTCGTCGAGCGTCCAGGGACCGTTGTTGCGCGTGCCGTCGATCGCCAGCAGGACGTCCTTATCGCCCGCCTTGAAACTGCCGGCCACCAGCGCGCGATAATAGCCGTAGCTGCCCACCGTTATTTCGGCCATCGGCGCCAGGGTGCTCTTGGTCTTGAAGGCGACCGTCCCGGCGGCAGAAAAATCACCGACATCCGAAAAGTAGGGCCCCTTGCGATAATCGATTTTCTCGACTAGCTCCGGGATCAGGAAATTGAGGTCCATGTACCCCTGGCCGTGCCCATGGCTGCGCATGTTGACCGGAACCCCATCGACAAATCCGGCAAAGTCCGTGCCGTGATCTAGGTTGAACCCGCGCAGGAAATACTGGTTGGCCTTGCCGGTGCCCGAGTGCTGTGTCGCGATCACGCCCGGCACGTTCTCGACCAGTTCGCCGACACGGGCGAGCGGGCGGTCGTCGAAGTCCTCGTAACCCACCACGCCCTGCGATCCGGAAGTGGCCACCCCGATCTGCGGGAGCGCGCGCCCGTAGACGATGATGGTATCGTTGGTCTTCTGCGCGCCTTGATTGCCATCGGCCTCGTCTGCACGCACTACGGCGGGATAAAACGATGCAACCAATGGCAGGACAAGGCCCAAACCCGCGAACTTCATTTAATGCCCCATTTGTATCGCTCTGTGCGAAGAGGAAAGCCCCCCCCTAGACCCGTCCTGATGGAAAGCAAAGCAGTCCCGACAGCGCGGCTCGGGCGGACACATGGAGATAAGTTACGGTTCTGGAACGAATAAGTCTGCGGCGCCTACGTCGCGAGATCTCGCATCGCCGCTTCATGGCCGTAATGCCCATCATGAGTGGTTCAAAGTCGTCTTTTCGCAATACGGCAGATGGGGAGAGCACAGCGGCAAGCAAGATGGCATCAACAGTCGATTTTCCTATGCAGGTTGGATGACAGGCAAAGTGAAAGGCCATATGGGCCGCGCGTTCATGTCGATCTGGCGCACTTTCCTGTACGGCAACCACTGGCTTGCCAGCCTACTGCTGGCGGCGACGCTGGTGCTCAAGTTCGCGGTGCCCACCGGCTACATGGTCGATCATGACAAGAGCGGCGCGATCATCATGCGCATCTGTAACGGCATGACGACCACGACACTCGTGCGTCACCTGATCCCGACGAAGAAGGACGGCAAGGAAAATCCGGGTAAATCCGGTAAGACCGAATGCCCCTATGCCTCGCTGGCGATGGCCTCCATGGCCAATGCCGATCCGGTCCTGCTGGCGCTGGCCTTCCTCCTTGCGCTCGGCTTTGCGGCCGTTCGCTTCGCCTTGTCTGCGCACATTGCCAAGCTGCGCCCTCCGCTGCGTGGACCGCGCCGCCCCTTAAGGTGGTTTCCTACCGCTGCAATGAAGTCGGTAAGAGCCGAGCCCTCGTCGAGTAATTTTTGGTAGTGTGGTCGTGCCGGACCTCGCGTTTCAGCGCGCGGTAAATCCGGAACAGGGTCAAGTCCAATGAGAGCTGCACTTCGCGGACTGATGCTTACGAGAGTCATTTTCTAGGCAGAGTTAATTGCGCGACTCAGCTAGGGCTGTTGATTGGCATTTCTTGTGACTCACCGAATGACCGCCATTGAGGCGTAATGTCGATGGCTGCTTCGCGCAGGATGATTGGCAGCTTTCATCAGGGCCGGACCTTCACCGCAGCTCATATGGACGGCCGGCTTTGGCCGGCACCGGCCGGAATAGCTGCCCGTCCGGACCTGGGGGCCGGCAATTGCCCATTGAACGACCGGGATGGGTCGGCGGCGGAAGGGCAGTCACGCGTAACCCAGTCTTACAGCATTGTCATACCAAGTTGCGTTGAGCTTGACTCATCGCAACTTGGTCAAGCCCGCGCGGCGCGTGAGCTTTGCAAGATGGGCACCTCCATTTACCTCTCGCCAAGTGCGCCTTGAGATGATT
>NZ_JALHLF010000097.1 GCF_022832435.1 Novosphingobium organovorum
GCCGCCGCTGGCCGCCAATCCTGCCCGCCCGCCCGACAGCACGGCCCCACCGCTCGCCTGAAACCGCCACGCCCGCGACGCGCGCCCAAGCGCCGTTCGCGCCGTTTCCCGTTTCAGGACCCATTGCTCTCATGCCGATCGATAACGCTGGCGTCGTTGCCGCCGAGGAACGCGCCCATTTCGCGACGCTGCTGTCGCGCTACCCCGAACACGTCACCACGCACGAGGCCGATGCCATCGCCAACTGGCTCGAACGCGTCGCCTCGCGCGCGGACCAGCGTGCGCTGGCCACCGACCCACGCACCTGCGCGCAGTACCGGCGCTTTCGCGCCGAACACGGCGGCGCCACTTTGCCCGAAAAGCTGGGCAAGGCGGTTCTGCTGGTGAGCATCGTTACCGCCGTCGCGGCTGCCCTGTCCCTCCTGGCAGCCTGACGGTCCGGCCGGGGCGCAGGCTCCCCCCCGTCCCGCGCAAGGCAGCATCCCCCACGCCGCCTTGCGGCCTGCGCTCCGGCCCTCGCTCTCGTTCAAGAATCGCCCGAACAGGGCGTGCCATCAAAGGATATGGCCGGTGCGCGTGCGCTTGGTTTCGAGATAGCGCGCGTTGTGCGGATTGGGTGGCAGCTTGTGCGCGACCCGTTCGAGCACCTCCACGCCGACCCCCTCGAGCGCGGCAACCTTGGCCGGGTTGTTGGTCATCAGCCGGATCGGCCCCGCGCCCAGCAGTTCGAGCATCCGCGCGGCGACCGGAAAGTCACGCGCTTCGGTCGGCAGGCCGAGCCGGTTGTTGGCATCGACCGTGTCGAATCCCTGATCCTGCAGGCGGTAGGCGCGCAGCTTGTTGACCAGGCCGATCCCGCGCCCTTCCTGGCGCAGGTACAGCAGCACGCCCCAGCCGCCGCCCCGCGCTTCCTCGGCCATTGCGGCGAGTGCGGCGTGGAGTTGCGGACCGCAATCGCACTTGAGCGAGCCCAGGATATCGCCGGTCAGGCATTCGGAATGCAGCCGCACCAGCGCCGGACGGTCGCCCGACTGGGTGCCGATGACCAGCGCGACATGCTCGCGCAAGTCGTCGAGCGCGCGGAACGCGACGATCTCGGCGTTCTCGCATGCCTCGACCGGAAGCCGCGCACGCGAGGCGATGGAGAGGCGCGCCGTGTCCTTCCACGCCGCCAGATCGCCGCTCGCAACGTCCTGTGCGCCCTCGACCGGCTCGGCCGCGACAAGGAAGGCGGGAAGAATGCCCGCCAGCCGGGCCAGTTCCATCGCGCTGCGCGCGCGCTTCGGGTCATCGAGCGGCTCGGCGCGGAACGGCCCCTTCATCGGATAGTGCAGGTCGAGCGCGGGATCGGCGATCGCGCGCGCGGTCTCCAGATCGAACGGCTGCGCCGCGCGGATCAGCACCGGCGCTTCGGGCACGGCCGCCTCGCGCTGGTTGGCCAGCTTGAGCGTGACCGCGCGCGCGGCCGAAATCAGCATGCGCGGCGCGGTAAGCCCCGGCGTAAAGCCGGTTTCGGCGGGCAGCAGCACCACCGCCTCATCGATGCGGATCGGCCAGCCGTGGCGCAGCGCATCGATCGCCAGCGCCACGCGCCGCGCCGCGGGCGAGAAGCCCGGCATCGTCAGAGCGCGAACTCGGTGACGAGCGGGATATGGTCGCTGGGCTGCTCCCACTTGCGGGTTTCCTCCACGAAGTGGTGCGCGCGCGCCAGCGGCGCCAGCGCGGGCGAGGCCCACATATGGTCAAGCCGGCGCCCCTGGTCCTTCTGCCGCCAGTAGCTGCGGTAGGACCACCAGGAATAGTTGCGCTCGGGCGCGGGGATGAACTGGCGGCCAAGGTCGACCCAGCCGTGCGCGTCCTGAAACCGCTTGAGCGTCTCGACCTCGATCGGCGTGTGGCTGACGACCTTAAGCAGCGCCTTGTGGTCGTAGACGTCGCAATCGAGCGGGGCGATATTGAAATCGCCGACGATGAGCGTCGGGCGTTCGATCTTTTCCGCCCAGCGGGTCATGCGTTCGAGGAAGTCGAGCTTCTGCCCGAACTTGGGATTGACCGTGCGGTCGGCAACATCGCCCCCTGCCGGAATGTAAACGTTCTCGAGCACGAGGTCCTTGCCCGCAACCTGGAAATCGACCCCGACGTGGCGCGCCTCGCCGTTGTCCTGCCAGTCATGCCGGCTGAACTCGACGAAGGGGACTTTGGAGACCGTGGCCACGCCGTGGTAGCCCTTCTGGCCGTGAATCGCGCGGTGGGTGTAGCCCAGTTCCTCGAACATCGCGTGCGGGAACAGCGGCTCGGCGACCTTGATCTCCTGCAGGCACAGCACGTCGGGCGCCTGTTCGGTGAGAAAACGCGCGACTTGCTCCAGCCGCAGGCGAACCGAGTTGATGTTCCAGGTGGCAATCTTCATGGCGTCCGCTTTAGGCACCCCGCCCGCGAAAGGCCAGAGGCCAGCGCGCCCCCTTTCGCAGGGCCCGGACAAGACAAAACCCTCGAGCCGGGGGCAAAGGCTCGAGGGTCCTGTCAGCGTTCGTCACGCTTGTCAGCCGATCTTTTGAGGAAGCATGGGCAACAGGGGGGAAACCCGCTTCCGATCGTTCTGACAAGACCTATGTAGGGGCTCGTGGCTGTCTGTTAAGTGAACGGGAGACAGGAAAATGTCGCGCTTTGTCGCAGATCCGTGACCTCTCCCGACCAACGACATCGAGCCATCGACGAACGTCATCCGCCGCGAAAATTGCGCTCGTGATTCGCGACGTTCCCGCCGACTCACCCTCTCGCAGGTCCCCGCGTCCCACGCGAACGCCACGAAAAAACCCGGCCGAAGCGACCGGGTTCTCTCGTTCTGGTTTCGATCCAGCGACCGGGGTGGCGCTCAGCGGCGCTTGCGCGGGCGCGGGTCCTTCCAGCGGAACGTGCTGTCGGGCACCGCCATGCCGTAAGTNTCTCGTTCTGGTTTCGATCCAGCGACCGGGGTGGCGCTCAGCGGCGCTTGCGCGGGCGCGGGTCCTTCCAGCGGAACGTGCTGTCGGGCACCGCCATGCCGTAAGTCTGGTTGGTAAGCTGGATGGTGGTGCGCGTGTTCTGCGAATCAAGCGCGACCCAATAGGCCAGTTCGAGCCCGCCCGGTGCCCCGGCCTTGCGCGTGAAGATCAGCGTGATAATGCCGTATTCAGGGTGCTGCCTGTCGCGCACTTCCACCGCGATCACGTTGGGATTACCGGTGTCGCGCAGCGTACCGTACTTGGCCACGTCGCGGCTGGGATCGAGCAGCGCGCCGAGCGGACTGTTCTTGATCGGCCAGCGCTGGACCTGGTTGACCTCGTAGTCGATCATGGTCAGCGCGCTGCCATCGCCCACGATCAGCATCGGTACCGACTTTTCGTACTGGAAGCGAATCTTGCCCGGACGCTTGAGCGTCAGCTGCCCCGAAACGCTCTGTCCGTTGCGATCGGTCTGGACGAAATCGGCCTTCATCGTGGTGATCGCGCGCAGCGCCGCGACCGCCTGGTCGAGCTTGGCGGCATCGGCGGGGTTGGCCGCCGCAGCGACCGCGGGCAGCGGCGCAAGCGTGGCACAAACGCCAAGCGCGGCCGCTCCCAAGCTGATGGGAACGGCCGCGCTGGTGTACTTTCGAAAGGTCTTGGTCAGTTTCTTCATGACTGGGTTCCTGTGCCCACAGCCTTGAACCGACCGTGAACCTTACTTGATCTTGGCTTCCTTGAACTCGACGTGCTTGCGCACGACGGGATCGTACTTGCGGAAGTTCATCTTCTCGGTCGTGTTCCGGGGATTCTTCTTGGTGACGTAGAAAAATCCGGTGTCAGCGGTCGAGACCAGACGGATCTTGACAGTTGCGGGCTTCGCCATGGCGGTTTCCTGTAATCTCTCGTTTCAGCCGCCCGGCAGGCCGGCATCGTCGTTGATAAGGGATGGGAGGCTATCGAGCGCCGCCCTTCAAGGTTGCGCCCCATGCGTCATGGGGCATGCAAAGTCAAGCTCACCTGTCCGTTCAGGGCAGCTCGTAAGATGAAATCGGCGAAAGAACATCGAATTCTTCCACCGCGAGCTTCCTGTCGAGCTTGTCCATCACCATTTCGGGCGGGTCCACGCGGGTATCGGGCAGCCGGTCGAGCAGATCGCGAATCAGCGTGAGGCGGCCCAGCCGCTGGTCGTTGAAATCGACCAGGGTCCAGGGCGCGTGGGCGCTGTGCGAGGCTTCGAGCATCGCCTCGCGCGCCTTGGTATAGGCCTTGTACTGATCGCGCGCGGCCAGATCGACGGGCGAGAGCTTCCAGCGCTTGAGCGGGTCCTCGAGCCGTTCGCGCAGGCGCTCCTCCTGCTTTTCCTGGTCGCAGGTCAGCCAGTATTTGTAGAGCAGGATGCCATCGTCGACGAGCATCCGCTCGAACGCGGGAACCTGCGCCAGGAACTGCTCCACCTGCGCGCGGGTGGCGTAGCCCATGACCTTCTCGACCCCGGCGCGGTTGTACCACGAACGGTCGAACAGGACGATCTCGCCACGGGTCGGCAGATGCTCGACGTAGCGCTGGAAATACCACTCGCCCTGCTCGCGCTCGCTGGGCGCGCCCAGCGCCACGGTGCGGCACTGGCGAGGGTTGAGGTGGCCCGAGACGGCGCGGATCGCGCCGCCCTTGCCCGCCGTGTCGCGCCCTTCGAACAGGACCACGATGCGCGCGCCGGTAGCCTTGGCCCACCGCGCCATGCCGACCAGTTCCTCCTGCATCGGCTCTAGCGCGGCTTCGTAGGCCTTCTTCTTGAGCGGCTTGGTCATGCCTCCTGGCTATCAGGCCAGCAGATAAAGCGCCAGCGCGCCCGCAACGATGCGATACCAGGCAAAGGGCGCGAAGCCCGAACGGCTGACGAACGCCATGAACGCCTTGATGACCACCAGGGCAACCACGAAGGAGACGAAGAAGCCGATCCCGATCTCGCCCCAGCCCACCGGGCCCGAGCCCGCCATCAGCGCGTCGCGCGCGCCCCACAGTTCGAGCGTGGTCGCCCCCATCATCGTGGGAACCGCCAGGAAGAAGCTGAATTCAGCCGCAGTGCGCCGTTCGATCCCCATCGCGAGCGCGCCCATGATCGTCGCGCCCGAGCGGCTGGTGCCCGGAATCATCGCCAGGCACTGCGCCAGCCCGACCCCGATGCACTTGTGGACCGGCAGTTCGGCAACGCCGGTCAGCGGCCCCGGCTTGGCCACCTTCTCGATCGCCAGGATCGCGATGCCGCCCACGATCAGCGCATAGGCGACCACCACCGGCGCGCCCAGCAGCAGATCGATATAGTCCTTGAGCAGCAGGCCCAGCACAGCCGAAGGCAGGAAGGCGATCAGCACGTTGCGCACGAAGCGGATCGACACCGGCTGCAACCTGAGCAGCCCCATCGCCACCGCCCAGAAGGTGCGCCAGAAATGGACGATCACGGCCAAGATCGCACCCAGCTGGATCACGATATTGAACGTCGCCCATTGTTCGGCATCGTAACCGAACAGCTTGGTTGCCAGGATGAGGTGCCCGGTCGAGGAGACGGGCAGAAACTCGGTGAGCCCCTCGACGATGCCGAGGAGAATAGCTGTAAAGGTCAGGTCCATCAAAAACAGGGTCATGCAGCACGCAGACGACAAGTCAAGTCGCCGCGTGCTGCATTGCAAAATATTGAGATGAACGGCCCTGTTTTACCAGATGCGTACCCGCTCGCTGGGCGGCAGATACAGCGCGTCACCGGGCTTAACGTCGAACGCCTTGTACCATTCGGCGAAATTGCGAACGATCCCGTCGATGCGATAGTGCGGGGGCGAGTGCGGGTCGGTCTTGAGCAGCTGGCGGGCCTGCGCCTCGCGGGTCTTGCTGCGCCACACCTGCGCCCAGCCCATGAAGAAGCGCTGGTCGCCGGTGAAGCCGTCGATGACCGGGGCCTCCTTGCCGCCGAGCGACATCTTGTAGGCGCGGTAGGCCAGGCTGAGGCCGCCCAGATCGCCGATGTTCTCGCCCATCGTCGCACGCCCGTTGACGCAGGTCTTGCCGTCATCGAACGGGCAGAAGGCGTCGTACTGCGCGGCCAGCTTGTCCTGCAGCTTCTTGAAGTTGGCCTCGTCCGCCGGAGTCCACCAGTCGCGCATGTTGCCGCTGCCGTCGGCCTTGGCGCCCTGATCGTCGAACCCGTGGCCCATTTCGTGGCCGATCACCGCGCCGATCGCGCCGTAATTGACCGCCGCATCGGCGCTGAGGTTGAAGAACGGGGGCTGGAGGATGGCGGCCGGGAAGACGATCTCGTTCATCGTCGGGTTGTAGTAGGCGTTGACCGTCTCGGGCAGCATGGCCCATTCGCTGCGATCGACGGTCTGGCCGATGCGGTTCATGTCGAACGCGGTCTGCCAGCGATCGGCCGCGATCATGTTGCCCAGCGGATCGGTGACCGAGAAAGTCAGCCCGTCGTAAGTCTTGAAGTGATCGGGCGCGCCGATCTTGGTGGTGAAGGCGTCGAGCTTGGCCTGCGCCTCCTGGCGGGTCGCCGCGCTCATCCAGGTGAGGTCCTTGAGGTTCACCGCCATGGCCGCGCGCAGGTTGTGGACCAGCTCCTCCATCCGCGCCTTCTGTTCGGGCGGATAGTACTTCGCGGCATAGATCTTGCCGACCAGCTCGCCCGCCAGCCCCTCGACCGCGCTCACGCCGCGCTTCCAGCGCGGACGCTGCTGCGGCTGACCGGCCAGTGTCGTGCCGTAAAAGGCAAACGCGGCATCGTCGATGGCCTTGGGCAGCACCGCGGAGTGGCTGCTGAGGAAGCGCGCGGCGAGCCAGGCCTGCCAGGTCGAAACCGGCACCGTGTCGATCAGCCGGGCGATCTCGGGCAGGCCGCCGCCCATCAGCGTCTGCGCCTTGGCCGCATCCATGCCCGCCTTCTTGAGCTCGTCCGCAGTGGCGGGCATCTCGCTGGCGAGGACGTAGCGCGCCTTGTCCGCGCCCAGCGTCTTGAAGAACGTCGCCAGCACGCCTTCGCTTCCGAGCGCCTCGAACTGGTCGAGCGGAACCTTGTTGTAGGTAAGGTCGACGTCACGCTCGGCCACGCGGTCCCAGTCGGCCTGAGCAATGCGGGTTTCGAGCGAGAGCACGGCGGTGGCCGCCTGGTCGGGATCGGCATAGCCCGCCTTGCCCAGCAGCAGCGCGAGATAGGCGTGGTACTTGGCGCGCAGTTCCTGCGAGCGCGCATCGTTCTTGAGGTAATAGGTGCGGTCGGGCAGCCCCAGCCCCGCGACACCGACGTAGAGCGCGTAGATGTCGCTCTGCTTGCCATCGGCATCGACATAGGCGCTGATCGGCGAGGCGTAGCCGGGCGATGCGAACAGCACGGCCAGATCGCTGGCGGTCTTCGCCGCGAAGATCTTCGCAAGGTAGGGCTGCACCGGCGCGAGGCCCGCCGCGTTGATCGCGTCCACGTTCATGAACGCCTTGTAGGCCGCCCCCACGCGCGCGGCGTCGCTGCCGGGCGCCGCGTCGGTCTTGAGCAGGTCCTCCATGATCGCGTGCATGCGCTGCTCGGACAGCTCGTTCAGCTCGAGGAACGAGCCCCAGCGGGTGCGGTCGGCGGGAAGCTGGACGGTGTCGTTCCACTTGCCGTTGACGTAACGGTCGAAGTCGTTGCCCGGCTTGGTCGCGGTGTCCATCCACTGGGTCTGGATGCCGAAGTCCCCCCAGTCGCTCGACGGCTGGAGTGCGTCGGCCGAAGCGCTTGCGGGCGTGGTGGCGGGCTCGTCGGCGTGCGCGGTGATCGGGGCGCTGACAGCGAAAAACAGAACGGTCGCGCTCGCGGCGCCTGCGAGCGCGCGACCCTTGAATAGGCGCATGGTATTTCCTTGTGCTGGGACAGAGCTTGTCCATCGACCCCAGGCCGGGATCGAACAATGGCGCGAAACATAATTGCAATCGCGCGCAAGGCCAGCGTGGAAATGTCGTTAGCCGAGCGCTATCGCCCGTTCGTCGAACTGCAAGGCGGCGAGCCGTGCATAGAGGCCGCCCGCCTGGCTGAGGCTGGCATGGGTGCCCTGCTCGACGATCCGCCCGCCGTCCATCACCACGATGCGGTCCGCCTCGCGCACGGTCGAAAGGCGGTGCGCGATGACCAGCGTGGTGCGGTTCTTCATCAGGGTTTCGAGCGCGTCCTGCACCAGACGCTCGCTTTCGGCGTCAAGCGCGCTGGTCGCCTCGTCGAGCAGCAGGATCGGCGCGTCGCGCAGCAGCGCACGCGCAATCGCGATGCGCTGGCGCTGCCCCCCCGACAGGCGCGCGCCATCCTCGCCCAGGAAGGTGTCGAGCCCTTGCGGCAGATCGCGCAGGAACCCTTCGGCGTTGGCCGCGCGCGCGGCCTGCCAGATCGCCGCATCGTCGGCATCGGGCTTGCCGTAGCGCAAGTTGTCGCGCGCCGAGGCGCCGAACAGCACGCCTTCCTGCGGCACCAGCGCGATGCGGTCGCGCACTTCGGCCGGATCGGCCGAGGACAGCGGCACGCCATCGATCTTGAGCCGCCCGCTCTGCGGATCGTAGAACCGCTCGGCCAGCTGGAACAGGGTCGACTTGCCCGCCCCCGAAGGCCCGACGATGGCCACCGTCTCGCCCGGTTCGACGGTCAGCGTAAAATCGGCCAGCGCGGCGACTTCGGGCCGGGTGGGATAACGGAACGTGACGTTTTCGAACGCGATCTTGCCACGCGGGGGGACCGGCAGCGCCAGCGGCCGCTCGGGCGCGCGGATGGCGGGCTCCTCGGACAACAGTTCGGCCAGGCGGCTCGCCGCGCCCGCGCCGCGCACCAGATTGCCGTAGACTTCGGTGAGCGAACTGAACGCGCCCGCCACGATCCCCGAGGTTACCACGAAGGCCGCGATCGTGCCTCCGGTGATTGCCCCTTCGGCCACGCCGATCGCCCCGCGCCACATGATGACGGTGATCGAACCGAAGATCAGGAACATCAGGATCGCGGTCATCACCGAGCGGATCAGGATGCGCGTGCGGGCGGTATCGAAGGTGCGCTCGACCGCATCGCTGAAGCGCGCCCCCTCGCGCCCTTCCTGGTTGAAGGCCTGGACCACGCGCAGCGCGCCCAGCACTTCGGCGGTCATCGCGCCGATGTCCGCCACGCGGTCCTGGCTGGTGCGCGAAATCGCGCGCAGGCGGCGGCTGAAGATGGTGATCGGGCCGATCACCAGCGGGATCGCGATGAGCAGCCAGGCGGTCAGCCCCGGCGCCAGCACGAAGAGGAAGATCACCCCGCCGATCGCCATGATCGTGTTGCGCAGCGCGATCGAGACGGTGGTGCCCACCACCTGCTCGATGATCGCGGTGTCGGCGGTCATGCGCGAGGCGATTTCCTTGGGGCTGTTCGATTCGAAGAAGCTCGGCGCCAGGCTGAGCAGATGGCGCTGGGCGCGCAGGCGAATGTCGGCGACCACCCGCTCGCCCAGCCAGGACACCGAATAGAACCGCACCGCGCTCGCCACCGCGAGCACCACGACCACCCCGAGCAGCATCAGGAACCAGTTGCGGATCGCCCCGTGGTCCGCGCCTTGCGCGAAGCCCCGGTCGATCACCGCGCGAAAACCGTAGGGGATGGCCAGCGTCGCCAGCGCCGCGGTGACCAGCGCCACGCCCGCCACCGCCATGCGACCGGGGTAATTGAACAATTCGCGCCAGACCATCGCCAGGGGGCGCAGGCTGCGCTTGCGCGCCGGTGCCGCCGCTTCGCCGGAGGCCAATTCGCCGAAGACCGCCGCGTCCGGCGCCTCCTCACCGGCGGCATCCTCGCCGCTTCCGGTTTCGCCGTGCATGGCGCGCGTCTGCGGCACCTCGTCCCTGGCCGGATCGGCCTGGTCCAAAACGGTGTGGCTTGTCGTTTGTGTCATGCCCTGCGCTTCGCTCTTGGAGGTTGGACCGGGTCGCTGCGGCCTTCGTCGCGGCAGGCCTTACAATTTCACGCGGCCAAGGGAAAGGGAAGGCTCGTCCCTCGGCGGCGACGCCGAGCCTCGCCCCCGCCTCTGCGCATCTCCTTCAAAGCCCCCGACAATCATCCCCAGCGGCAAAATCGGCCCGGAACGCCCTACGCCTCGGCCCGTCCGCCCCAACATCCTTATCGCCGTTAGACCTTGGACTTATCGGTATTGCCGCATTGCATGGCCACGCTTTAGCCACCAGATATACGTTAGCAAACGAATGCGGCGGCGGCGGGTCGCGGCCAGGAGAATTTACTTGCTGTATAACGCATACGAATTGCAGCGCACCATGATGAGCGGGGCTGCGGCCTGGGCATCGGTCGGCGCAGAGCTGCTGACGAATCCCGCCTTGCCCGTGGGTTACATGGGCCTTGGTCCGGTCATGGCCTCGGCGCTGGACGTCTTCGCGCACGCCACCGCGCCGCGCGGCAAACCCGATTTCGGGATCGAGGCGGTCGTCGTCGGGGACGAGGAATACCCCGTAACCGAATCGATCGTGCGCCACCGTCCCTTCGCCAACCTGCTGCGTTTCGAACACGCCGGCCTTCCCGCCGACGCTCCGCGCCTGCTCATCGTCGCCCCGATGAGCGGTCACTACGCCACGCTGCTGCGCGGCACGGTCGCGCGGATGCTCGAGTCGAGCGTGGTCTACATCACTGACTGGGCCGACGCGAAGCTGGTCCCCGCCTCCGAAGGGCGCTTCGATCTCGACGACTACATCGACTACCTGATCGATTTCCTCGAATTCATCGGCCCCGACACGCACGTCCTGGCGGTGTGCCAGCCTTCCGTCCCGGCCTATGCCGCCGCTGCGGTGATGGGCAAGACCAGGAACCCCTGCCGCCCCGTGACGCTGACCATGATGGGCGGCCCGATCGACACGCGCGAGGCGCCCACCAGCGTCAACGACGTGGCCATGAACCAGCCGCTGTCGTGGTTCGAACACAACGTGGTGACCTCTGTCCCGCTGACCTACCCCGGCGCGGGCCGCCAGGTCTATCCAGGCTTCCTCCAGCTTGCCGGGTTCATGGCGATGAACCTGGGCAGCCACATGATGAGCCACTACGGCATGTTCAAGCACATGGTCGAAGGCGACGGCGAAAGCGCGGCGGCGACCAAGGCGTTCTACGACGAATACCGCGCGGTGTGCGACATGACCGCCGATTTCTACCTCCAGACGGTTGAGCACGTGTTCCAGAAGCACTCGCTGCCCAAGGGCGAGTTCGTTCATCGCGGCGAAGTGATCGACCTGGGCGCCATCCGCGACACCGCGCTGCTCGCGGTCGAGGGGGAGCGCGACGACATTTCGGGCATCGGCCAGACCCGCGCGGCGCTCCACCTCGCGCCCAACCTGCCCGCGGCCAAGAAGAAGTACTACCTGGCCGAATCGGTCGGGCACTACGGCATCTTCAACGGCTCCAAATGGCGCAACCGCATCGCGCCCGTACTGGAAGACTGGATGCGCACCCACGCCACGCTCAAGCGCGCGACGAACGCCTGATCGCGGCGGCGCAGACGGCGCGCAAAAGCCCGTTGCGAACGCGGGCGCGCCGCCCGGCAGGATGCCACGGGGCGCGGCGGAGGGTGGCGACGAAACGCCCCGCCGCGCCGCCCATCCGCCTGTTTCCAGACTGGTTTTCGCATTCAAAAGGGTGTATTTTGCCCGCATGAATCCACGATTGGGCCGACGACACTTTCTCCATGGCAGCCTGGGCGCCGGGCTGGCTCTGGCGCTGCCCGCACGGGCCCTGGCCATCGACACGCCGCTTGGCACGGCCGCACCCGCTGGCGCCACCGTTCCGGCCAGCGCGCTCACCGGCACGGCCCTGCCCGGCGCACCGGCCACGGTCTCGGGCCAGTCCGCCTACGAACGCCGCCTGCTCGACGTCGCCGCGCGGCAGGCCCAGCGGGTCGGCAACGCGGTGTGGCGCAAGGACGTGGTGGGCCTGGCCGATTTCGCACTGCCCTCGTGGAAACCACGGCTCCACTTCGCCAATCTCGAAGACGGCACCGTGCGCTCGTTCCTGCTTGCCCACGGGCGCGGCTCCGACCCCCAGCACAGCGGCTGGCTGCAAAGCTTCTCCAACCAGCCCGGCTCGTTCGCCACCTCGCGCGGGGCCTTTCTCACGTGCGAGTGGTACAAGGGCAAGTACGGCACCTCGATCCGGCTCGTCGGCCTGGACCCGGACAACTCGCTGGCACTCGAACGCGCGATCGTGATGCACCCCGCCTGGTACGTGGACGAAACCATGATCGACAAGTGGGGCAAACTGGGCCGCAGCGAAGGGTGCTTCGCGATGAGCAACGAAAATTTCAGCCAGGCGCTGTGGCACCTTTCGGGCGGCCGCCTGCTCTTTGCCGATCGCATCGGCGAAGGTTAACGCCGCGCGGAATGTCAATCCTGAATTAACCAGTTTCGTTGAACGACAAACGCTTGCAGACCTCGCGAAGTTTCGAAATGTCCACGCTATGGGCATTTTAAATTTTGTTAACACTGATCGTTAGACAGTCCGCAGCACGACTGTTACGGGCCGGACATGGACAAGAACCTCTCGGCCCTCAAGCAGGAAGCGCCCACCGATGCCCGGCAGGTGCGCTCGCGCAAGTCGCTCAACAGTGCCCTGCTCTCGCTGCTCCTCGAGAAGCCGTTCGATGAATTGACCATTCGCGAAATCACGGCGCGCGCCGGCACCGGCTACGCCACTTTCTTTCGCCATTTCCCGACCAAGGAAGCCCTGCTTTCGGACCTCGCGATGGAGGCGATCGACGGGCTCCTGCTGCGCACGCTGCCCGTGCTCACCACGAAGGACAGCCTGCCGCTGACCCACGAGCTGTGCGGCTTCGTGAACCTGCATCGCAGTGTCTGGACCGCGCTGCTCACCGGCGGCGCCTCCTCGATCGTGCGCGCCGAATTCGTGCGCCAGGGGCGCACACGCATGGCCGGTTTCACCACCCCGTTCGACTGGCTGCCTGCCGAACTCGGCCTCGTGCACGGGATCAGCGCGACCATCGGTGTGCTGACCTGGTGGCTCAAGAGCGGCAGCCAGTACACCGCCGATCAGGTTGCCATGTTGCTCCATCGCATGGTAATCGCCCCGATGACACAAGAGACGCCGGACTTCCGGGCAAACTGACCACCGCGCATCGGGCACAGGGCGCGACGTGCGCGGCGCGCCTGCCAGGGACGTTCCGGTGCGTGACGGGCGCATAGACGGCATGATGACGGCGGAAATTGCGAATGCGGACTGGCCGATGTTCGGCTGGGTCGACGATATCCGCAAGGCCTTGTCGAGCGCCCGCGAGACGGGTCGCCCCGCCGCTCTCGCCACACTCTACAAGGTCGAGGGAAGCGCCCCGCGCGGCCCCGGTGCGCAGATGCTCTTCGTGCCCGACGCGGCGGGCCGGATCGAAGCCAGCGGCTACTTTTCGGGCGACTGCATCGAAGGCGATGTCGCCAGCCACGCCGCGCAGGTGCTTGCCGAAGGACATCCGCGCCGCCTGCACTACGGCACCGGCAGCCCGTGGATCGACCTGCGGCTGCGCTGCGGCGGCGCGCTCCACGTCCTGCTCGAACGCATCGCGCCCGATTGCCCCGCCGCGACCGCCCTCATCGACCACGCCGACCGGCGCGAGACCTGCCTGTGGATCAGCGATGGCGAGAGCCGCCGCGTGGAAACGGGCGAGGGACCGCTGCTGGCGCTGCAAAACGACCCGTTCGCACTCGCGCGCCGGTTCGATCCGCCTCGACGGCTGATCGTCTCGGGCGGCGATCCGGGCGCGCTGGCGGCCGCGCAACTGGGCGCGATGGGCCAGTTCGAGACGATCCTGATCCGCCCCGATGGCCCGAGCGCCCCCCCGCCGTTCCCGGTCGCGCGCTATCTGCGCGGTGATCCGGCGCAGGCGCTTGCCACGCTCGGCGTCGATCGCTGGACGGCCTATCTCGGCGCGACTCACGAAGACCAGCATGACCTGGGCGGTTGCCTTGCCGCGCTGCGCGGTCAGGCGGGCTACGTCGGCATGATCGGCGCGAAATCGCGCAGCGCGGCCCGCCTTGCCGCGCTCGAAGCCGCCGGGGCCAGCGCCGAGGACCTCGCCCGCCTGCGCCTGTCCCCCGGCATCAGCGGCCTGGGAAAATCGCCCTGGGAAGTGGCAACGGGCATTCTCGCGGAGATCATGCAGGCGCTCAATCCCACGCGCGAGCGGGCGTGAGCGCCCCCCTTCCCCCGGCCGCGCGCTACGCCGCCATCGTGCTGGCGGCTGGCGCCGCCCGCCGCTTTGGCAGCGACAAGCTGAGCGCTCCGCTCGAGGGCGAACCGCTGGTGTTCCACGCCATCCGCACCGCGCGCCTCGCACCGGTCGAACGGGTGATCGTCGTCGCCCATTGCGCGCTCGCCATCGGAGACTGGCCCGGCACGCCGCCGGTCGAGCCGGTGCGCCTGGCCAGTGACGCGCTCGCCACCTCGCTGCGCGCGGGGCTGGCCGCTGCGCAGGCGCACGGAGCCCTCGACGGTGTCTTCGTGTTCCTGGGCGACATGCCGCG
>NZ_JALHLF010000098.1 GCF_022832435.1 Novosphingobium organovorum
CGCCGCCAGCGCCGCGCCACCGAGCAGCGGGCGGCGCGCGATCTGCGGCCAGGGGCCGTTGTTTCGTGTCATGGCGCTTCGCTTTCGAGAAAAACGAGTCCTGGCAGACCGGTGCGCTGATCGGGCAGGACCCTGAGGATGAGGGCGATGTCGAGCCGGGTCTGGCCCGGTGCGATGGCGGTGTGCAATCCGCCCGCCTCGACGTAGGACTTTTCCGCGCGGGCTTCGCCATTGACCCACAAGGTACCCGCGCCGTTGACCGTCTGCAGGACCAGCAGGCCGCCCGTGCGCGTCACCGATGCGGGCACCTGGACCTGGGCGACCAGCGTTTGATAGCCACTGGCCCCGGAGAATGGCGGCGGCGTCCCCGCGCGCACGTTGTCCCAGCTGTTCATGTCGTTGTCCGCCAGCCTGGCGGGACGTTCCGGCTTGCTGGCCACGATCGGCGACTGGCGCCAGCCCTGAATCATCAGGCGCAAGGGGCCGGGCGCGACGGTCGGCACGCTGGCGGGTTCCACCGCGAAGTCCAGCCTGGCCGGTGCCAGCCCCGAAGCCCGAGCCATCAGCGTCGCCTGCCCCTTCGCACCGCGTTCGGTCTGGATAATCGCCTGGCCCAGTCCGTTGAACAAAGGCACCTGGCTCTCCTTGCCGGAAAATCCCGCATTGGGATCGCCATTGCCGACCCCGATCAACTGCGCCCCCGCAACGACCAGTGCAACCATCGCATCTGCGCTAGGAACCACCCGCCCCTTCGCATCGAGCGCCTCGATCCGGCAAGGCACGGCGTCCGCGCCATCCCCACGCAGGGCGGTGCGATCCGCACTCAGGCGCAAGCGCACCGGCGCACCAATGGTTTCGACCCGGTCGGTCGCGACGAGCCGTCCTTGCGCGTAACCCGCCGCTTCGAGCTGCCCGGGCACGAAGTCCACCTCCGCCTCGAACATCTGGTAGGGATCGACCGGCCCGTCCGCCACAACCGCGCCATTGAGCGTAAGCACCACGCGGTCGAGCCGCGTTGCGACAAGCACCTTGATGCGCCGGCCCACGCTCCAGTTCCAGTGCGGCAGGATCTTGAGGACGGGGCGATCGAGCCACTGCGCCTGATGGATGTAGAACGCCGCCTTGGGAAAGCCGCACAAGTCCATGCTGCCAAACAGGCTCGACTTGGTCGGCCAGGTGTAGGGGGTGGGCTCGCCATAGTAGTCGAAGCCGGTCCACACGAAGGAACCGGCCACGAACGGACGCGTGGCGATTTCCTGCCACGCGCCGCGGTGGCTGTTTCCCCAAAGCGCGTGTTCGGTATCGTCGCTGGACTTGATGTGCGCCTTCTCGTCGGTGAACCATTCGCCACGCACCATGAAGGCGCTGGTGTCCTCCGAACTGGTGATCGGCCAGTCGGGATGGGCGCGGTGGAAGGCGTCATAATCGCCCTGGTGGTAGTTGAAGCCGACCACGTCCACCGCCTGGCTGACGTTGACCGGTGCGAACAGCCCGCCGCTCATCGCCGCGGTGACCGGCCGGCTGTCGTCAAGCGCTTTGACCGCAGCGGCGGCACGCCGGACCATCTCGTAGCCGTTGGCGGTGCCTTCCATCGGCTCTTCGTTGAACACCGACCACAAGATGACACTGGGATGGTTACGGTCGCGTCGGACAAGCCATTCGAGCTGCGCGATGTAGTCGGGACTGACGTTGAACAACCGGTTCTCGTCCATGACCATCAGTCCCAGACGGTCGCAGGCATCGAGCAAGGCTGGGCTCGGCGCATTGTGCGCACAGCGCAGCGCGTTGCACCCCATCGCCTTGAGCCGAAGGACGCGCCACCAGATCAGCGCGTCGGGCACCGCGACGCCAACCCCGGCGTGGCCCTCGTGGACGCAAACCCCCTTGAGCTTGACCTCGCCCCCGTTGAGAAGCAGCCCGCGTGCCGGATCGAAGCGCAGCGTGCGAAAGCCGCAAGGCGTCACGCGTTCGTCGATGCACGCGCCGTCACGCTCAACGCAGGTTCGAACCTTGTAGAGCCGGGGGCTGTCGGGCGACCACAGCTGCGGCGTGAAATTTTCCAGCGTCAAGTTCGCGCAGGTCCGCTCCAGCACGGGAACCTCCACAAGCACCGCACCTTGCGCCACGACCGCATCGTGCTCATCGAGCAGTTGCGCCACGACGCGAACCTGGGCAGCGCGCTCCTCGATCGAATAGAGCGTGACTTCAACCGGAACATGCCAGGCGCCGTCGGCGTTCTGGCGCGGATCGGCGTGAACACCGTCGGTCACGATGTGCACCGGTGCCCGATCGACCAGCCAGACATGACGGTAGGGCCCCGCGCCCTCGTACCACCAGCCTTCGGCCTGCTCGGCATCGACCCGCACGGCCAGGCTGTTGAGTGCCTCGCCGAAATACGCGTTGGCGGTCAGGTCGAGCGTGATCGCGCTGTAGCCCGAAAAGCTGTGCGCCATCTCGATACCGTTGAACCAGACCGTCGCCTTTGTCGCGATCGCGCCGAACTGCAACTCCAGGTAGCGTCCGCGCAGGCTCTCCTCGAGCCGGAAACCACGGCGGTACCAGGCGATGCCCCGCGCCCGGTAGCCTTGCGCGATGTTCTCGGCAGGGTCGGGCACCGAGGCGGCGGCCCAATCATGCGGAAGATCGACCAAGGGCCAGTCGCCGTCGTCATAGACCGCCGCCGCCGCACCGATCGCCCCACCCGCCTTGGTCGCCTCGTAGGACACGCGGTGCCCCCGCAGCTGGGGCATGGGAATATCGCCGCGATGAAAGCGCCACGCCGTCTCGAGAAGGCGCGCGCCGCTTTCCGGGGCCGCAAAGTCAGGCGGGGTAACGTCCGGATGGGCCGTGGACACGGCAGCTGTCCCGCCTGCCCGCGCCAACGCCTTGGCGCCGGGCCACGTCAGTGCGCTCGTGGCCATCACGGCGCCCTGCAGCGCCCGGCGCCGGCTGATCGCGAAAGGCGCGGCGTTGATTGAGAAAACCATTCGATGATCCACTTCCGCCGGCCATCACCGCCAGCTCACCGCCACCGCATCGTGCGATCGCGCACCAGGAAAGGCGTAGAGGCCTTCGCCCCGCCGTTACTTTGTCCGGGGCAGGAAACCGTGATCCGCCATCCACGCCGCGAAAGCCGCAGGCCAGTGGCCGACCGGCGAGGCTGGATCGCCCAGACCGAAACCGTGTCCGCCCTTTTCGTAGACGTGCAACTCCGCCGACTTGCCGGCGGCGGTCCACTGCTCGAAGATACCCAGCGCACGCGGAAACATGATCGGATCGTCGGTCGCCACGACCTCGAACAGCGGCGGGGCATCCTGGGGCACGGGCACCTTGGGCGCGGCTCCGTATATCGGCGCGACAAAATCGGGCCGCCCGGCGGCATCGCCCTTCATGACGACGTTCATCGCGGTCATCGCGCCGGCGGAGAAGCCGAGAAAGCCGATCCGCGCCGGATCGATGCCGTAGCGCGCGGCCTGGGTGCGCACCAGACGCACGGCCTGGAGGCCATCCTCCATCGCCAGCTTCTGACCGACCTCGACATGCTGGGTCTGCTCGGAGCGCACCGGCGACACCACCTTTTGCTGCTCGGAAGGCAGCACCTGATGCACACGGTACTTGAGCACGAAAGCCGTGATACCCAGACTGGCGAGCCATTGCGCCACCGGCGCGCCCTCCTTGTTCCAGGCAAGGCCGGTGAAGGCGCCCCCGGGGGCCACGATAACCGCCGTGCCGTTGGCCTTGCCGGGCGCGGGCCGCCAAATGCTCAACGTTGGCTCGGTCACGTTGGAGATCGATTCGTTGCCCCGAAATTCCGGGCCTTTCCAAGCTTCGGGCGTATCGGGCGCACCGTGTGGCCAGAGGGGAACGATATCGGCGCTGGGCGCGTCGACCACCGCAGCGTGCGCACGCGGTTCGAGCAGCGCCAGGGCAAGCAGCGCCTGGGCGCAAAATAAGGCTTTCACATGAGAGTGCCGCATGGCCATCCTATCCCCTGTTCGCTCTATTTTTCTATTTTAGCTCGATCCGAAGATCCTTCTTGATTGTTTGCGATCATATTCAGTCACAACAAGAAATCAATACACCTGCGTTCGATATTGACAGGCCGCCCGTCCCAGCGCGGGGACGAACGGCCTGCGGGAACGGCGCAGCCTGTATCGGTGCGGCCTGGTGCCGGTGCCTCAGTGGGCACCGCTGGTGTCGATCGGGCCTTTGGGGCGCGGGGCGATCCAGATGATGGCCGCAGCGACAAAGAAGCACACGGTGATCGCCGCAAACATGTTGAGCGTCGCCAGCATCACCCCCTGGCCCTCGACGATTTGGGTTAGCGTGGCGGTCGCGCCCTGCAGCGAATCGCCGCCGGCGACCATCGCGTCGAGCACGGCCTGGCCGGAATGCATGGCTCCGGCCAGTTCGGTCTGGTTCTCACGCGCCGCGTTGGACCAGCCCGTCTGGACGATCGAAGTGGCAAAGGCGCCGGCTAGCGTGCGCATGAAATTCGACAGACCCGCCGCGTTGGCCTGCTCGTCCGGGGCCACGCTGGCCATCGCAAGTCCGGTCACGGGCACGAAGAACATGACCATGAACGGGCCCATAGCCAGGGTCGGCCAGGCCATCTGCAGGAAGGTGACCTCGGGATTGAAGCCCATGCGCCAGGCGGTCGTCAGCCCCAGCCCGACAATCCCGAGCGAGACGACCAGGCGCGGATCGACCTTCTCCACCAGCTTACCCACGCCCGGCGCCGAAAAGACCGCGAAGATGCCCATGATACCGGTCGCGTAGCCAGCCCAGGTCGCGGTGTAGCCCATGTTCTGCTGGAGCCAGAGTGGAAGGATGACGATCGCCGCAAAGAACGCCCCGAAGCCCACCGCGTACGTCGAGGCCGCAGCCACGAAGCCCCGGTGACGGAAGATGTGCAGATCCACGATCGGGTTCTTCTCGGTAAGCTCCCAGATCAGGAAGGCGAGGAACCCGACCGCCGCGATCGCGGCGAGCCAGCGGACCTCGGCCGAGGCGAACCAGTCATGATTACGTCCCTCGTCGAGCAGTATCTGAAGCGCGGCGACCCATACCACCAGCAACGCCAGTCCAACCTTGTCGATCACCGCCCGCGCCGTCGGATCGGGCTGGCCGCGCAGGAAGTAGAGAACCGCAAGGCCACCCACCACGGCCACCGGGACCTTGATGAAAAAGATCCACGACCAGCCGATGCCATCGCAAATGATACCGCCCAGGATCGGCCCCGCAACCGGACCGATCAGTGTCGTCATCGCCCAGATCACCGTGGCCACGGTCGCCTTTTTGGGCGGGAAGATACGCAACAGCAGCATTTGCGAGAGCGGCATGATCGGTCCACCGAACAAACCCAGCAGGACGCGCCCCGCAATCAACGTCCCGAGCGACGTGGCCAGGCCGCACAGCAGCGAGACCACCGCGAAGGCGAGGTAGCATGTGATGAACACCCGCTGCGCCCCGAACCGCTTGGCCAGCCAGCCGGTCAGCGGTACGGTAATCGCCTCGGCCACCGCATAGGACGTGATGACCCAGGTCCCCTGTGTCGAGGAAACCCCCAGAGCCCCCGCGATCGTGGGCACCGAAACATTGGCGATGGTGGTGTCGAGAACCACCAGGAAATTGCCCAGGCCAATGGCGATCGCGGCCATGAAGAGCAATCCCCCGGTCAGCGGGGCGGCGGCCCCTGCTGTTGTGTGGGATGAGAGGGAACGGGCCATGCGAGTCGCCTTTTCCGGAACGCCTAGTTGGACAGGTCGATGTCGGCTGTCATCGACAATCCGACCTGCAGCGGGTGCTCGGCGAGCTGCTTGGGGTCGAGCGCGATACGCACCGGCAGGCGCTGGACGACCTTGATCCAGTTGCCAGTCGCGTTCTGCGCGGGAACTACCGCGAAGGCCGCGCCGGTCCCGCCCGAAAAGCCGACTACCCGCCCCTTGTAGCGCACCGCGTCGCCATAGAGATCCGAGACCAGCGTGACCGTCTGGCCCGGTCGCACCTTTGCCAGCTGGACTTCCTTGAAATTGGCATCGACGTAGGCGGCCTGAAGCGGTACGACGACCATCAGCGTCTGGCCGGGCTGGACCCGCTGGCCGACCTGCACCTGACGGCGCGAGACGATACCGTCTACCGGCGCCCGGATGACGGTGCGCTCCAGGTTGACACGCGCCTGATCGAGTTCGGCGCGCGCGGCCAGCACTTCGGGATTGGTCTCTACCGTCGTGCGCGCGATCAGCGCCTGGCTGGCGTCGCGATCACCAATCGCGGTATCGCGGTTGGCCGACATTTGCGCATCGGTCGCCCGCGCGGCCGCGAGATTGGCCTGGGCCGTGGCCAGAGCGTTGCGCGCAATGGTCAGTTCGTCGCCCGACACCGAACCCGAGGACATCAACGCCTCGCGCCGCTGGAGGTCGATCTTAGCCTTGTCGAGATCACTGCGTGCAGCAACCAGTTGTGCCTTCGCCCGCATCTGGTCGGCCGTGCGCGAGGCGATCTGCGCGGCCAGCCCGCGATCGGTGGCCATCAGGCCCTCCACCTTGCGGCGCGCCGTCGCGAATTGCGCCTGCGCGCGTGCATAGGCGAGCTTGGCATCGGTATCGTCAAGCCGGACGAGGACATCGCCGCGTTTGACCCGCTGCGTATCGTCGACCAGGACATCGCGCACCGGCCCCCCGACCAGCGGGGTCACTTGCGCGGTGTTCGCGCCGACGTAGGCGTTATCGGTCTCGACATGGCGCGAGGCCACGAAATGATCGTAGGCGAAATAGCCGCCCGCAGCCAGTAACACCCCGCAGGCCAGCGCCGCGAACAGGGACTTGCGCTGCCCCTTGCGGGCGCTTTCCTCCTGCTCGCTCTCGGTCTCGGTGGTGGTGATGACGTCATGTTCGATGACGCGCGTTGTAGTGGTCATGGCTGAAGGGTCCTTTCGGAACGAAAACCGCCGCCGAGCGCGCGGACAAGCGCGACGTCGAGGCTGAAGGCACGGGTCTGCAGGGCGGCCGCGGTACGCCGTGCGGCGATCAGCGCGTCTTCGGCGGCCAGCACGTCGAGATAGGTCGCAAGGCCGCCACGATAGCGGTTGTTGGCAACCCTCCACGCAGCGCTCGCCGCCGTCTCGGCGGCTTGGGCGTGGGCGATCCTACCCGTCAGCGCCCGCTGGCTTGTGGCGGCATCGGCAACCTCGTGCAAAGCCTGCACGAGTGTGCCATCGTATTGGGCGACGGCGGCCTTATATTCTGATTCTGCCCCGCGATATCGTGCGCGCAGGCGGCCGCCGTCGAGGATCGGCAGGGTTAGGGCGGGAGCTGCCGATCCAAAATCCGATCCCGACTTGAACACGTTGTCGATGCCCAGCGCCTGCATCCCGACGAGCGCGCTGAGATTGACGCTGGGATAGAAAGCCGCGTGGGCCTGCTCTATCCGACTGGCCGAGGCTTGCGCGCGCAGGCGCGCCGCGATGATGTCGGGCCTGCGCCCGAGCAGCCCGGCGGGAATATCCTCCGGCAGCCCCTGGCTCCGGGCGAATTGCAGTGAGGGCCGGGCAATGGTCAGGCCACGATCGGGCCCCGCGCCCATCAGCGCGGCGATCCGGTCCCGCGTGAGCCCGATGGCCTCGTCGAGCGCGGCCAGTTCACCTTGCGCGCTGGCCAGCGCAGAGGCCGCCCTTTGCACCGCCCCCTGGTTTTCAAGGCCCTCGCGGTTTCGCCCTTGCATGAGGTCATGGGTCTTGCGGCGCACGGCCACCGCATCGCTTGCCGCATCGCGCTCCGCAAAAAGCTCGGCAAGATCGGCATAGGCGCTGGCGATGCCTGTCGACACCGCCAGACGCGCTGCCGCAGCTTCCGCGCCCGCGGCAAGCGCATCCGACTTGGCCGCGGCCAACGCGGCGCGATTCTTGCCCCAGAAGTCGATCTCCCACTGAAGGCCAAGGGAGGCCTGCCCGTAATCGGGCCAGCCACGCGGCGCGAAGCCTTCGGGGAACTGGTAATTGTCACTTTGCTGGAGCACGCCGCCCTGCGCGTCTGCACTAACCGAGGGTAGCAGGCGGCTGCGCGCCATTCCGGCTGCGGCGCGGGCCTGTTCGTAACGCGCCTGCGCGACGCGCAGGTTCGTGGCGCCGGTCAGGCCTTCGTGGATCAGGCCATCGAGCTGGCTGTCGCCATAGGCCTGCCACCACCCGTCCGAGGGCCATGCCCCCTGCTCCCCGGCGAGGCTCTGCGCGCTGGCGTACGCCTCGGCCCCGGCGGGCGTGGGCAGATCGGCCTTGGGCGGGGGCAGCGCACAGCCTCCCAAAAGCAATACCGCGCAAAGAGCGACCGGCGCGGCCCCTTGCCGCCAGCCTTGCCGACGTAACGAGATCATCAACGACTCCGCACATAACTAAACTGTACAGTTCAGTATTGAGCCCTCTTGGCACCGTCAAGCGAAAAGTGTACACGGCGGTTCAGTTAAATCAGAGGTTGTCCATGCGAGTGAAGACAGACGCCCGGCGCGAAGCTATCGTGGCCGTCGCCACCGAGCTGTTCCGCGAAGTGGGGTACGAACGCGCCAGCATGGCCGAGATCGCCACGCGCGTCGGAGGGTCCAAGGCAACGCTCTACAACTATTTCAAATCGAAGGATGATCTTTTCGCGGCGTCGATGCTTGATGCGATCGAGGAAAGCGGCCAGGCGATCATCGCCATGCTCGATCCTTCCGACGACGATGTCGCGGCGGTGCTGTACCGCTTCGGCGAGGCCTTCCTCACGCTGATTACCCGCGCCGACACGCTGGCCATCACCCGCACCGCGATTTCGGAAGGCGGCAACGGCAAGCTAGGCGCTGCGCTTTACGAACACGGTCCGCGGCGCGCCTGGGGCGAAGTGCATCAATATATTGTCCAGCTACAGGCCAGGCAGTTGCTGCGCCCGATCGCCCCCCAGATCATCGTGCGCCACTTCAAGGGAATGCTGGAAGCGGATCTGCTCGAACCGCTGCTGTGGGGCGCCCGAAGCGATCTCGACCTCGGCGAGGCCGCCCGCACGGCCGTAGACGCTCTTCTGCGCGCCTACGGAACGGATAGTGCTGAGCCCGGACGAACCGCCCCTTAGGCGGTCGATCCGGACATGCGACACCCTGTCGGACGGGGCGCGCTCAAATGTCGGAATCGAACCACCAGGGCTCAGAGACCGTTTGAAAAATGCCTTTTCAGGCATTTTGATTACGGCAGAAGCCCACTCCCCACCCGACCACCCGCAGGATACTGGCAATGGGTGATCGGGTGGGGGAGTGGGCTGGTGCCGCAAAATTCGCATTTCGCGAATTTTCAAACGGGCTCTCAGGCCGCGCTCAAACCGACCTCACCAAGAAACCGCTCCAGTTGCGCTCGCTGATCCGGCGCGACGATGGCCGCCACGTAGCCGTCGGGGCGCACCAGAACGCAATCGCCCGGATCCAGGCCATAGCCNGCCGCGCTCAAACCGACCTCACCAAGAAACCGCTCCAGTTGCGCTCGCTGATCCGGCGCGACGATGGCCGCCACGTAGCCGTCGGGGCGCACCAGAACGCAATCGCCCGGATCCAGGCCATAGCCCTGCCGGATCGTGTCGCCTTCCTCGCTCAGTTCGCGACCCGGGCCGATCGCATGGATATGCAATCCCTCCCGAACGGGCAGCGGCACCGCATCGGTTTCGAACGCAAGCAAGGTCCAGTGGCTGCCGCGGTAAAGATCGAACAGCCGCCGCATCTGGCCGCCGGCGCCGCGCAAACACGCGTCGGGAGCTCTGTCACCGGCGCGTAAGGGACCGCCGCGCTCCGAGGCAAGCAACGCGGGGGAGGCGCCGAAGTAACCGATGTCGAGTTGTTGCACGTCGCGCCCGCGGCGCGTGTCGCCCTGCTTCATCGCGGCCAGCAGCCCCGTCGCGAGGCCAAGCATGTCCGCCGCGACGGGCCTGCGTTCGCGATCATAACTGTCGAGCAGCGCATCGGGCGCGCCGCGCAGCACCGCAGCAAGCTTCCAGCCCAGGTTGTAGGCATCCTGGACGCTGGTGTTGAGCCCCTGCCCGCCGGTCGGCGGATGGATGTGCGCGGCATCGCCCATCAGGAAAACCCGCCCGGTGCGATAGCGCTCCGCCAGCCTCGCGTTCATCACGTAGGCCGACGCCCAGGACACCGTATCGACAACGATATCGGCCCGCCCGGTTCGCTCCGCCAGCAGCCGGGTCAGCCCCTCGGCGGACAGGTCAATCTCACCCTCGGACGGGATCGGCCCCTGAATCTGGAACAGGTCGGTTCCGGCCAGTGGGCAGATCGCCACCTGGTGTTCCATGTCGCCTTCTGCGTAGCGGTGCCATACCTCGCGCGAGAGGCCGCTGAGCGTTACGTCCGCGACAATGGCCCGCACGCCCAGCGTCTTGCCGGGAAAGGCGGTGCCCAGTTCGTGACGCACGAAACTGCGCCCACCGTCGCCCCCCACCAGCCAGCGCGCGCGCAAGGTCTGCGTGCCGGCCGGGTTTGTAACCCGAATGCTGACGCCGTTCGCGTCCTGGGTGAAGCCGGTCAGTTCGCTGGCGTAGTGCGGGCGATGCCCCAGTTCGGCCAGCCGATCGCGCAGTACGCCTTCGGTGAGAAACTGCGGGACCATCAGGGTCTCACGATAGGGCTCCTGCGGCGTGGGTGCGCCGCTGTCAGTCGAAGGCGAATCGCGAAAGGTCCCGTCGGCGCCGTAGTGGCGCTGGATCGGATAGGGGCCGCCCGCGGCGACGAGGCGATCCACCACGCCCATGTCCTCGAAAACCTCGAGCGTACGCGGCTGGATGCCCTTGCCCCGCGAGCCGTGGAAGGGGGTGGCCAGGCGGTCGATGAGACGGAAGGACACGCCGCGGCGTGCCAGTTCTATCGCCAGGGTGAGCCCAGCCGCACCGGCCCCGCTGATCAGGACGTCGAGTGTGGTTTCATCAGGCATGAATTGCTCCTTTATGTGTACTATGCATATATTTCGAACAACGCATGCACGTCAATAAATATGTGCAGCATGCACATATTTTCCGGCTCCACGCCCGCTCATCCCCCGTGCGCCTGCCCCCGTGCGCCTGCCCCCGCGTCGGGCCGGGGACGAGCACGCAAAGGCGCCACAACCTGCTACTTTCATGCAATTTTTCGGTATTCTTCCGCAGCAACGAGGCTTATGGTAACCCGGTTACAGCGCTGCGGAGGTCCATCGCGTTCCGGCACCGATTGCGCCCGCCTGCGCCCTCGCGCGATCACACAGACCAACACCCCCTGCCGCGAGTCACGCCATGCCGAAAACGACGTATCTTGTCACCGGCGCATCCGCAGGGATTGGCGCAGTCTATGCCGATCGCCTCGCGCACAGAGGCCACGATCTCGTTCTCGTCGCGCGCCGCCTCGACCGGCTGCGCGCACTTGCCGACAGGTTGCAGGCACAGGCCGGGGTGTCGATCGAATGCCTTGCGGCCGACCTTGCCTGCCCGAACGATCTCAACCGCATTGAACAGCGCCTTCGCTCGGACAGCGCTATCGGCGGCCTCGTCAACAACGCCGGGATCGCCAACGACGGTGGTATCCGCGATGCTGACGCAGGCAATCTGGCGCGGATGATAGACCTCAACGTGCGCGCCGTGACGCTTCTGAGCGCGGCCATCGCGTCGCGCCTTGCCAGGACGGGAAGCGGAACAATCATCAACATCGCATCGGTGACCGCGCTGATCCCTCAGGGGCTGACGGCACTCTATCCCGCGACAAAAGCCTTTGTCCTGGCCTTTTCCCAGGCACTCCAAGCCGAACTGGGACCATGCGGCGTCGCCGTCCAGGCCGTTCTACCTGGCATCACGCGCACCGCGCTATGGAGCGAGGCGCAGCTGGCACGTCTGCCTGCGGCCCGCGTCATGGAAGCCGAGGTAATGGTCGACGCCGCGCTGGCCGGACTTGACATGGGCGAGAGCGTGACGATCCCCGCCCTTCCCGACATGGCCGCTTACGAAGCCTTTGTCCGCGCGCGCGAGCGTCTCTATCCCGACCTCTCCGGCGCGCAGCCCGCGCCACGTTATGCCAAGGCGCGATGAGAGTTGCCCCATCGGGTCTTGCGTAGGCCCGTGCGGTGCTCCAGCCAATCCAGGGCGTGACGTGTCAGCATCTTGGCGCCTTGGGATTACACCGCCACACCCCGCTTTTGTGAGCGCCCCTCGCAGTGCAAGAGCGGCGCCCATAGACCCCTATTAAATTCAACATGGCGCGCGAGTACCATTGTTTTTAGCATACCCATCGGTATGCTAATTCACATGGCACGTTCACCCGACAGTCCACCGTCCTCCAGGCCGCGCGGCCGCCCGCGCCAAGCTCCCGATGATCAGGCTGCTCGCCAGGCCATGATAAGGGCCGGGCTGATACACATGACGCAAAAGGGCTACGCGACGATCTCCGTCGAAGCCGTCGCCGCCGCGGCGAACCTCACGAAGGGCAGCTTCTATCATCACTTCACCAGCAAAGCGGACTTTGGGATTGAACTGATCCGGAGCTACGGGGCTTACTTCCAACGGCGCCTCTCGCGTTTTCTAGATCGCGACGACCTTTCACCGCTCGATTGCCTCATGGCGTTCACGCAAGACGCCCGCATCAGCATGGCTCGTCACGAGTATCGGCGAGGGTGCCTTATCGGCAATCTCTCGCAAGAAGTCGGCTCATTACCCAGCGCTTTCCGAGACCTTCTGGAGCAAGAGCTTGGGGTTTGGGAAACGATGACGGCCCGATGCCTTAACACCGCCAAACAACGGGGCGAAATCCACGAACCGCTCGATCCGGAAATTCTGGCTCACCACTTCTGGACGGGCTGGGAAGGCGCCGTGATGCGCGCGAAACTTCAACGCAGCGGCACGCCGCTTTCCGACTTCGCCGACAGCTTCCTCACCCTCATCACCCGCTAACGGAGACCCCGCCATGAAGGCCATCATCCTCGAGAACAGCAACGACAGCCTGACCTGCACGCTGGGCACCACGAGCCTGCCGCCCCTTGGCGATGGCGAAGTTGCGGTAGATATTCATTACTCCACCTTGAACTACAAGGACGCGCTCGCCATCACCGGCGCGGCACCCGTCGTGCGGCGCTTCCCTATGGTGCCCGGAATCGATCTTTCGGGAATTGTCAGCGCTAGCCGCCACCCCGATTTCGCGGTGGGCGATCGGGTCGTCCACAACGGCTTTGGCGTCGGTGAAAAGCATTGGGGTGGACTGGCTGAACGCGCGCATCTCAAAGGCGAATGGCTTGTCCCTCTGCCCGACGGGATCAGTCTTCGCCAGGCCATGGCAATTGGCACGGCGGGCTATACTGCGATGTTGTGCGTGATGGCGCTGGAAGAGAATGGCGTCGCGCCCGAACAGGGGGAGATCGTGGTCACCGGAGCCACCGGTGGCGTAGGCAGCGTGGCTGTCCATTTGCTGGCGCAGCGCGGTTTTGAAGTAGCGGCGGTTACCGGTCGCGTCGAGGAAGCCGAATATCTGCGCAGACTGGGCGCCAAAGCGATCGTCGAGCGGACGGAACTGACCGGTAAGATCCGGCCACTGGGTAATGAACGCTGGGCTGGCGGCGTGGATGTGGTCGGAGGTACGGTACTGGCAAACCTGCTTTCCATGACCCGCTATGGGGGTACGGTCGCGGCCTGCGGCCTGGCCGGCGGTATGGACCTGCCGACCTCGGTTGCGCCCTTCATCCTGCGCGGCGTTACCCTGGCCGGAGTGGACAGTGTGATGTGCCCACAGCCGCGCCGCCGAAGGGCTTGGCAAAACCTCGCGCGCGAACTGGACCAGGCGCTGCTGGAATCCATGATCCGCGAAGTCCCGTTGGAGGAGGTGATTGAGACCGCTCCCGCCTTCCTCGATGGAGCCGTGCGCGGCCGGATACTGGTTCCGATCTGCCCGGACTGAATGCGTGGCGGCCCCTTGCGCCATCGCAGGGAACGGCGCGTTCGCGTTCCGCCGTATCCCGCCGCAGAATGAAGACATCATGCCCCGGCTCCAGCCCGGATGGCGGCTTAGAGACCGTTTGAAAAATGCCTTTTCAGGCATTTTGATTACG
>NZ_JALHLF010000099.1 GCF_022832435.1 Novosphingobium organovorum
TGGGCGCGGGCGGGGACGGCCGGGGTCGCCCCGGCGACGGGCGTGCCCGGCGCGGCGCTTTCGGGCGAGACGATCGCGCTGCAGATCGGCACCAGCCACTTTGCGACCGGGGGGCGTTCGGCGCACGCGGTCACCGTCAACGGTACGCTGCCCGCCCCGCTCCTTCGCCTGCGCGAAGGCCAGCGCGTGCGCATCGCGGTGACCAACACGCTTGCCGAACAAAGCTCGATCCACTGGCATGGGCTGCTGGTGCCTTTCCAGATGGACGGGGTGCCCGGCGTCAGCTTTCCCGGCATCGATCCGGGCGAGACCTTCCACTACGATTTCACGCTGCGCCATTCGGGCACGTTCTGGTATCACAGCCATTCCGGGATGCAGGAGGCGATGGGGCTGTTCGGGCCGATCGTGATCGATCCGGCGGGCGCCGATCCGATCTCCAGCGAGCGTGAGCACATTCTCGTCCTGTCCGACTGGAGCCCGCTGCACCCGCACGAGCAGCTGCGCCGGCTCAAGATGATGGGCGGCTTCTTCAACCATCAGAAGCAGACGCTGGCCGGACTGCTTGCAGGCAAGGACCAGTCGGTCGCCGACCGGCTGGCCTGGGCTGAGATGCGCATGGACGCGACCGACATTTCGGACGTGACCGGGGCGACCTACAGCTATCTCGTCAACGGTCATGGCACGGCGGAGAACTGGACCGGGCTGTTCCGGCCGGGCGAGCGCGTGCGCCTCAGGGTCATCAACGCCTCGGCGATGACCAATTTCAATTTCCGCATTCCCGGCCTGCCGCTCACCGTGGTCGCCGCCGACGGCAACCGCGTCCAGCCGGTTGAAACCGACGAGGTCCAGATCGCGATCGCCGAAACCTACGATTTCCTGATCGAGCCGGGCGCGGCGCAAAGTTACGCCATCATCGCCGAGGCGATCGACCGTTCGGGCCAGGTGCGCGCCACGCTGGCGCAGCAGCCGGGGCTGGTCGCCCCCGTCCCGGCGCTGCGCGAACGCCCGCTCCTGACCATGCGCGACATGGGCATGGACATGTCGGGCATGGACATGGGCGAGGGCGGCGAGATCGATCTCAGCAAGCCGGCCAATTCGAGCATGGAGGGCCATTCCATGTCGATGCGCGATCCGTCGGTCGCGCCGGGCGTTGCGATGGGGCCGGGGGTGGCGACGCTTTCGCCGATGCCGGTCGACCGGCTGGCCGACCGGCCGACCGGGCTCGAGACGGTGGACCACCGCGTGCTGACCTATGCCCAGCTGCGCGCGCTCGATCCCAACCCCGACCCGCGCACGCCCTCGCGCGCGATCGACGTGCATCTGACCGCGAACATGGAACGCTACATGTGGTCCATGGACGGGGAGGCGTTTTCGGAAAATCCCGCGCCGATCCCCTTCCGCCATGGCGAGCGGGTGCGGGTCAATCTCATCAACGATACCATGATGCCGCACCCGATCCACCTGCACGGCCACTTCTTCGAACTGGTCAGCGGTGAGCCGGGGCACCGGCCGCGCAAGCACACCGTCAACGTTCTGCCCGGCGGCAAAGTGGCGTTCGATCTCACCGCCGATGCCGAGGGGGACTGGGCGTTCCACTGCCACATGCTGCTCCACATGCACACCGGGATGATGCGCATCGTGACCGTGCGCCGCGAAGGAGCCGAGGCATGAGCGCGCGCCGCACCCGGTTCGCACGCCTGCTGGCGGGCGTGATGGCGGCCGCTCTGGCCGCGCATGGGCCGCAGGCCGGAGCGCAGGAGACCGCCGCTTCCGATCCGGCCGACCACCAGGATCATGCGGACCATGCCATGATGCCGATGCCGCCATCGGATGCGGCGACGCCGGCCGTACCGACGCCAGAGCACGACATGGCCGGGATGGACATGGCGGGGCACGCGGAACACGCCGGGGATGGTGCGGTGGCCGACCAGCCCGGCACCGCGCCCGCACCACCGGTTCCGCGCGATCATGCGGCCGATGCGGTGTTTGCGGCCGACGTGATGGCCGCTTCGCGCGCGGCGCTCTATCGCGGGGCTGGCTTCTCGACGTTCGCGCTCCAGATCGATCGGCTCGAATACCGCACGACCGGAAGCGGGAAGGGCGGCTTCGGCTGGGAAGGGCAGGCCTGGTATGGCGGCGACATCGACCGCATCGTGCTCGACAGCACCGGCGAGGGTTCGTTCGGCGAGCGGGCCGAGCGGCTCGAGCTGGCGACTTACTGGCGCCACGCGCTCGACCCCTGGTACAACCTCGAAGTGGGCGTGCGCCACGACTTTCGCACGGGTTCGGGCTCGGGTCCGCAGCGCACTTACGCCCTTGTCGGGATCGAGGGTCTGGCGCCTTACTGGTTCGAGATCGAGGCGCAGATGCTGGTTTCCGAGCAAGGCGACGTGCACACCCGCGCGACCATCGGCAATGACCAGCGCCTGACACAGAACCTCGTGCTCGAGCCCGAGGCCGAGTTCGACTTCGCCTATCAGGACGTGCCCGAAATCGGCGTTGGTGCCGGGTTCGAGCGGATCGAGCTGGGCGCGCGGCTGCGCTACGACGCGAACCGGGCGCTGGCCCCTTATGTGGGGATCAACTGGGAAAGGAAGCTGGCCGGAACCGCCCGTTATGCCCGCCTCGCGGGCGAAGATCCGGCGCAGCTCACCGCCGTCGTCGGTATCCGCGCGCTGTTCTGACCGCGCCTTTCCCGGCGTGGCCGCGCCTTGGTTTCAGCCGAACGCGGCGAGGATCTGGCGCTGCATCTGCGCTGGACCGAGCAGCGCGTGCCGGGCGCTGGCGCCGGGCAGGATCGCCAGGGTCAGGAACACGCCGCGCAGGAAATAGCCAAAGCGCACGGCGGCCTGATGCGGATCGGGCGCGCCAGCCTTTTCGAACAGCGCGGCATCGAATGTCTCGCGCGTGTCGAACGAGGCTTCGAGCAGCCGCGCCGTCGCCGGGTCGCGGCTGGCCAGCAGGAAGCATTCGTAGCGGGCAAGCCGGGCCTCTTGCGGCATCCGGGTGACCACGTCCTCAATGAGGCCGAGATAGAATTGCGCCAGCTGGCCCGGCGTCAGCGGGCCTGGTGCGGCGAGCATGGCCCCGGCCATCGTCTCGAAGCGCGCCCGGTCGCTGGCAAAGAGCGCGCGCACGGCGGCCTCGACCAGATCGGCGCGGCGGCGAAAGTAGGCCGAGCTGGTGCCTTCGCCGTAACCCAGGTGGCGATCCACCGCGCGGTGGGTCAGGCCCCGGCTGCCGTGCGTCCCCAGGATGGTGAGTGCGGCGCGCGCGATCGCGGCGCGCCGGTCCTCGCCCGAGGAAGCCGGATCGGGCGCGGGCACCGCCGCGACAACGCCGGGCACAGCGGCCATCAATCGGCGTAGCGATCGGGGTAGTGGAGGCGCAGGTCCTCGCTGTAGCTGCCCAGCGGATAGGGCAGCATCTGCGCGTTCCAGGCGTCCCATTCGAGCCGCAGGGCGCGCAGTCTTGCGGGCTGGTCGAGCGCGTGATCGGCCTGCTCGTGCGCGTCGGCGGCCAGATCGAACAAGTGCTCCTTGCCGCCCAGCCGCAGGTATTTCCAGTTGCCCTGGCGGATCGCGGCCTGGTCGTTCGCCTTGTAGCGCCAGTAGAGCGTGCGCGCGAAGCTGGGCGCGGCGCCGGTCAGCTGGGCGCTGAGGTCGACCCCGTCGAACCGGCCCGCGCGCGCCACGTCGCCGCCCGCCATGGTCAGGAAGGTGGGCAGGTAGTCCATGCTCATCATCGTCTGGTCGCACGTCGAACCGGGCGCGATCCGGCCCGGCCAGCGCATCACCACGGGCACGCGGACACCCCCTTCGAGCAGCTCGCCCTTGTGCCCGACATAGGGCCAGGTCTGGCTGAAGCGCTCGCCACCGTTGTCGCTGGTGAACACGACGACGGTGTTGTCCGCCTGCCCCGTGCGTTCGAGCGCGGCGAGCACTTTGGCGACGTTCTGGTCCATCGCCTCGACCATTTCCTTGTACTTGGCAAGGCTGCCACCGGCGTAGTCGAACGAACTGTCGAGGCTCTGCGCCAGGGCGGCGTCCTCGCGGCCTTCCCAGGGCCAGTGCGGGCTGGTGAAGTGCAGGCTGATGAGGAAGGGCCTGTTGCCCGCGTTCTCGCCCGCCTGCTCGATCGTGCGCACGGCCTCGTCGCCGAACAGGTCGGTCGCGTAGCCGTCCACCGTGACCGGGGTGTCGCCGCGGGCAAGGCCCATGCCCACTTCCTTGCCGCCGACCACGATCTTGTGGCGGAAATAGTCCGCCGCGCCTTCGACGACGCCGAAGAATTCGTCATAGCCGTGCTGGAGCGGGCCTTCCTTGGGCGGTTCGCCCAGATGCCACTTGCCGATGAGCTTGGTCGCATAGCCGCGATCGCGCAGCACCGAGGCGAGCGTGGGGCGATCGCGGGGGACACCGATCCCCGCCGGTGCGCCGGGGCCGAGCGGTTCCTCGAGGCCGATGGGAAAGCGGTACTGGTAGCAGCCGGTCAGCAGCGCGGTGCGCGTGGGCGAACAGATCGGGGCGTTGGCGTAGGCCTGGTCGAGCTGCACGCCGTCGCGCGCCAGACTGTCGATCGCCGGGGTTTTGATATGGCTCGATCCGGTGCAGGACAGATCAGCGTAGCCCAGATCGTCGGCCATGATGAAGACGAAGTTCGGACGCACGGCCGGGGGGCGGGCCACGGCGCGCAGCGAGGTGCTGGCCAGCAGCGAGGCCATGGTGCCCAGTCCGGCGAGCACGTCTCGGCGGTTGGTGCTCATGAGGCGGATGGCCGGCGGATCATGAAGGTCTGGAACATGGTTTTCTCTCTCCCGTCGGGGCGCATTTGTCCGCGCCTTCGTGCGAAATTTCTACAGCTGTAGAAGGCGGCGTCCAATCGATCGCGCGGATGGGCGACTATCGATTTGCTGGAAGACTGATCCGGGGGGCGAGGGTGCACCGGCGAAGACGCTTCGGGCACCGCCCCGGTCCCTTCAACGCCCGCCGGGGACTCCTTGCATGCACCGGCGAACGGACAAGGCCCATAACATGAAGGCATGGATGATGCCGATAGCGGGGCTTTCGCCGCGCCGCCTTGCGGCCAATATCGAAAGCGCCCCGTCCACCGAAAGGCCTGCCCATGTCGAACGCCATTGCCACGGTTTCCCTGCGCGGAACGCTTGCGGAAAAGCTCGAGGCCGCCGCCGCGGCCGGTTTCGACAGCGTCGAGATCTTCGAGAACGATCTCATCGGCTCCGCGCTGCGCCCGGCCGAAGTGCGCGCGCGCATGGCGGACCTGGGCATTCACTGTTCGCTCTACCAGCCGTTCCGTGATTTCGAGGGGATGCCCGGCGATTTGCGCCAGCGCGCGATGGACCGGGCCGAGCGCAAGTTCGACCTGATGGGCGAACTGGGCACCGACCGCATCCTGGTCTGCTCGAACTGTTCGCCCCACGCGCTGGGCGATCGCGCGCGCATCGTCGCGGACTTCGCCGAACTGGGCGAGCGGGCCAAGGCGCGCGGCATCCTCGTGGGCTACGAGGCGCTGGCCTGGGGGCGCCACGTCAACGACCACCGCGAGGTCTGGTCGATCGTCGAGGCGGTCGACCATCCCAACGTGGGCATCATCCTCGACAGCTTCCACTCGCTTTCGCGCAAGATCCCGAGCGAAAGCATCGCGGCGATCCGGGGTGACAAGATCGTCTACGTCCAGCTCGCCGATGCGCCCCTGCTCGACATGGACCGGCTCTACTGGAGCCGCCACTTCCGCAACCTGCCGGGGCAGGGCGGCTTCGATCTGGCGCGCTACGTCGCCGAGATCCTGCGCACCGGTTACACCGGCCCGCTTTCGCTCGAGATCTTCAACGACCGTTTTCGCTCGATGTCCTCGCGGCTGGTGGCGCAAGACGGGCACCGCGCGCTCGAATATGTGCGCGACGCCGCGCAGCGCGTGCTGGGCACGGCCACGACGATGCCCGCGCCGCAGCCCCCGCTCGGCGCCGAATTCGTCGAGTTCACCGCCGAGGGGGCGAATGTCGCGCGGCTGGGCGAGACGTTCGCCTCGCTCGGCTTCGACGAGGTCGGCCGCCACCACACCAAGCAGGTGACGCGCTGGCGGCAGGGCAACGTCAACCTCGTCATCAACGCCGAGCCCAAGGGTTTCGCGCGCTCCTACCGTATCGTCCACGGGACCGCGATCTGCGCGATCGGGGTGCGGGTGAAGGACGCGGACGCGGTGATGCGCCGCGCCGCCGCGCTCGGTATCCGCGCCTACAGCCCCGAAGGCCGCCCCGGCCGTCTCGCGATGCCCGCGCTGCGCGGGGTGGGCGGGAGCCTGGTCTATCTGGTCGAGGAGGATGGTTCGCAGGCGCTCTGGGCCGACGAGTTCGAGGCCCTGCCCGCGACGGCGCCAGAAGACCCCGCGGCGGCGCCCGAAAACCCGGCGGGGATGGGGGAGATCGACCATCTCGCCGCGGTCGTGCTCAACGACGAATTCCTCTCCTGGCAGCTTTATTGGCGCGCGCTGTTCGGGCTCGAAGGGCGCGATGCCAACGACGTGATCGACCCTTCGGGGCTGGTCCTCAGCCAGGCGCTGCAATCGCCCGACGGGGGCTTTCGTCTGACCCTCAACGCCACCGATGCGNGGGGCTGGTCCTCAGCCAGGCGCTGCAATCGCCCGACGGGGGCTTTCGTCTGACCCTCAACGCCACCGATGCGCGCGAGACGCTGTCCTCGCGCTTTCTGGCGCAGGGCATGGGCGGGGGCTTCCAGCATGTCGCGCTGTCCTGCGCCGATGCGCTGGCCAGCGCGCGCACGCTGCGCGCGAAGGGGGCGAGCCTGTTGTCGATCCCGGACAACTATTACGACGATCTCGACGCGCGATTCGCGTTTGATGCGGAAACGCTGGGCGAAATGGCCGCCTGCGGTGTTCTTTACGACGAGGATGCGGCGGGACAGGCCTACCGCCAGTTCTACAGCCGGGCCTTCGACAAGCTGTTCTTCTTCGAATTCGTCGAGCGCCGCTCCGGCTACGCCGGGTACGGCGCGCCCAACGCGGGTGTGCGGCTGGCCGCGCAAAGCCGCTACCGCGAGCCCGAGACCGTCGCCGAATAGGCCGGCCCTTGCCCGGCGCCGTCGATGCGCGCGGTTATCCTCTGGGCAGGTGGAGCAGGACCGAGCGGGCGATTTCCTCGAAGGTCTCGCCGATGCTCGGGCGCGCGGCGATGGTGTTGCGGCTGATGTAGACCGGCAGCACGCCGGGTGCGTCGAATTCCAGAAAGCGCACCGCGTTGCCGTGTCCCTGCATCGCGGTGAAGCTGTCGACGAGCGCGATGCCCATGCCGTTGGCCACGAACGAGACCGCCGTCTCGGCAAAGCGCACGTAGGTCGCGACGTCGAGCTCCTCGCCCTGTTCGGCGTACATCTGCGCGATGATCCGCCCGTGCGGGGTGTCGCTGCGGAACGACTGGATACGCTCGCCGCGAATGTCGGCGAGCGTGATCCGTTCACGCCCGGCGAGGCGGTGGTCGGCGGGCACCGCGCAGAGCATCCGCCCCGCGCCGATGCGGCTTGACAGCACGTTGGGATGGTCGACCGGGAACACCGTGAGCGCGTAGTCGCCGCGCTGGAGGGCGAGGTAGTCGCCCGCCTGCTCGACCGAGAGGATGTCGAACTGGAGCGTCAGTTCGGGGTAGTCGCGCAGCAGCCGGGCGAGCATCTGCGGCACGATCGAGTGGCCGAGCGAGGGCGAGGAGCCGACGCGGAAGGTCCGGTCGGTGCCCTTGGCCAGGCGCTGGACGACGTGGTCGAGATCGGCGATGCCCTTGAACACGTGTTCGATCTCCTCGAACAGCGCGCGCGCTTCCTGCGTCGGGACGAGGCGGCCGCGGGTGCGGTCGAACAGGCGAAAGCGCAGCCGGTCCTCCATGTGCGCGAGCATCCGGCTGAGGCCGGGCTGCGAGGTGCCCAGCATCCGCGCGGCGCCGCTCACCGTCTTGGTGATCATGACCGCGCGGAAGATCTCGATTTGCCTCAGCGTCAACATGGCGCGGGACTACCACGTCGTCCCCGCAGAGCAAAATGCGGGTCGATTGCGGGTGCGGGCGCAGGTGCGGGCGGGGATTCATACGAAAATACTATGGCCGTGGGGGAGCCTCTGTCTCGAATTCCAACGCGGCCCTCGCCTAATGGGGCTGCTGCGTAAACCGCGCGTCACGCCGTGTGCGATGCGGGCATGCAGGAGCTTTTACCCATGCAGGACATCCTCTGGATCGGCCTGACCCTCGCCTTGCTGGCGGCAAGCCTTGGCTATGTCGCGCTGTGCGACAAGGCCTGAGGGGACCACGATCATGACCTTCGACCTCTGGCTGGCGGGCATCGTCGCGCTTGGCCTTCTCATCTATCTCGTCGCCGTGCTCGCGCGGCCCGAGCGCTTCTAGGATCCGCGCCATGACCACGCAGGGCTGGCTGTTCATCGCCACCTTCCTCGGGCTTGTGCTCGCCATCACCAAACCGATGGGGATCTGGCTCCACGCGCTCTACCAGGGGCGTCGAACGCCGCTGCACCGGGTGCTGGGCGGGGTCGAGCGCGGGTTCTATGCCCTTTGCGGCATCGATCCCGATCAGGACCAGTCCTGGCGCTGCTACGCGGTGCACATGCTGGTGTTCAACCTGGCGCTCGCGCTGCTGACGTACCTGGTCCTGCGGCTTCAGGGCGTCCTGCCGATCAACCGCCTCGCCTATCCCGGCATGGCGGCGGACGGGGCGTTCAACACGGCGGTCAGCTTCACCACCAACACCAACTGGCAGTGGTATTCGGGCGAAGCGACGCTGAGCAATTTCACCCAGATGTTCGCGCTGACGCTCCAGAACTTCCTCTCGGCGGCGACCGGCATCGCGCTGGCCTTTGCCTGTTTTCGCGGCTTTGCGCGGCGCAGCGCGACGGGGATCGGCAATTTCTGGGCCGACCTCACCCGCGTCACGCTCTATCTCCTGCTGCCGGTCTGCGTCGTCTATGCGCTCTACCTGATCGCCAGCGGCGTGCCGCAGACCCTGGCCGCCTCGGTGCAGGTGGTCACGCTCGAAGGCGCGCACCAGACGCTCGCGCTGGGCCCGGTGGCCTCGCAGGAAGCGATCAAGATGCTCGGCACCAACGGGGGCGGCTTCTTCAACGCCAATTCGGCGCACCCCTTCGAAAATCCGAGCGCGCTGACCGATCTGGTGCAGATGCTCTCGATCTTCGCGATCGGCGCGGGGCTGACCTGGTGCTTTGGCAAGGCGGTGGGCAACACCCGGCAGGGCTGGGCGATCCTTGCCGCGATGCTGACGATCTTCCTTGCCGGGGTGGCGATCGTCTACTGGCAGGAAGCGGCGGGCAACCCGCTCCTCCACCAGCTCGGCGTTTCGGGCGGCAATATGGAGGGCAAGGAAGTCCGCTTCGGGATCGTGGGTTCCGCGCTGTTCTCGGTCATCACGACGGCGGCGTCGTGCGGGGCGGTCAACGCCATGCACGACAGTTTCACCGCGCTCGGCGGACTGGTTGCGATGTTCAACATCCAGCTTGGCGAAGTCGTGATCGGCGGCGTGGGCGCGGGCATCTACGGGTTCCTGCTGTTTGCTCTCCTGGCGGTGTTCGTCGCGGGGCTGATGGTGGGGCGCACGCCCGAATACGTCGGCAAGAAGATCGAGGCGCGCGAGGTCAAGCTGGCGGTGCTGGCGATCGCGGTGCTTCCGCTCGTGATCCTGTGTGGAACGGCGCTGGCCTCGGTGCTGCCCGAAGGCCTGGCCGGGCCGCTCAACAAGGGGCCGCACGGCTTTTCGGAGATTCTCTACGGCTTCTCGAGCGCGGTGGGCAACAACGGTTCGGCCTTCGCCGGGCTGTCCTCGGGCACGCCGTTCTACAACGGCCTGTTCGCTGTCGCGATGTGGCTGGGGCGCTATTTCGTCATCATTCCCATGCTGGCGATCGCGGGCAGCCTTGCCGCCAAGCGGTACACCCCGGCGACTTCGGGCAGTTTCCCGACCACCGGCCCGCTCTGGGTCGGGCTGCTGATCGGCATCGTGCTGATCGTGGGCGGCCTGACGTTCCTTCCCGGTCTCGCGCTTGGTCCCATCGCCGATCATCTGGCGATGGTGCGCGGCCAGCTTTTCTAAGGCGCCTTCATCATGGCACGTAAGCACGAACAATCGCTGTTCACGGCAGACCTCATCGCACCGGCGATCGGCGATGCCTTGCGCAAGCTCCACCCGCGCGACCTCGTGCGCAATCCGGTGATGTTCACCACGGCGACGGTCGCGCTGCTGCTGACGGTGCTGCTGGTCGCCGGGCACGACAGCCTCGCGGTGGGCTTCAAGCTGCAACTCGTGGTCTGGCTCTGGCTGACGGTGCTGTTCGGCACTTTCGCCGAAGCGCTGGCCGAAGGGCGGGGCAAGGCGCAGGCGGCCAGCCTGCGCGCGGCCAAGGCGAAACTGACCGCCAAGCGCCTGATGGGCGAGGGGGCGGCCTGGGAAGCGGTCGCGGCCGCGACGCTCAGGCAGGGGGACCTCGTGCTGGTGCAGACCGGCGATCTCATCCCGGCCGACGGCGAGGTGATCGCCGGTGTCGCCTCGGTCAACGAGGCCGCGATCACCGGCGAAAGCGCGCCGGTGATCCGCGAGGCGGGCGGGGACCGTTCGGCGGTGACCGCCGGTACGCGGGTCATCTCGGACGAGATCGCGGTGCGGGTGACGGCCCATCCGGGGCAGGGCTTTCTCGACCGCATGATCGCGCTGGTCGAAGGCGCCGAACGGCACAAGACCCCGAACGAGATCGCGCTGACCCTGCTGCTCACCGGCCTTACCATCATCTTCCTGATCGCCGTCGCGACGATACCGGGCTTTGCGCGCTACGCCAACGGGAGCATTCCCGTCGCGATCCTCGCCGCGCTGCTCATCACGCTCATCCCGACGACCATCGCCGCGCTGCTTTCCGCGATCGGCATTGCGGGCATGGACCGCCTGGTGCGCTTCAACGTGCTCGCCAAGTCGGGCCGCGCGGTCGAGGCGGCGGGCGACATCGACGTGCTTCTGCTCGACAAGACCGGCACGATCACCGTGGGCGATCGCCAGGCGAGCGAATTTCGCCCCGTGAGCGGCGTATCGCCGGACGAACTGGCCGAGGCCGCGCTGGTGGCCAGTCTGGCCGACGAAACCCCCGAAGGGCGCTCGATCGTGGTGCTCGCGCGGGAGGCCTTCGGGCAGACCGCGCGCGCGCTGCCCGAAGGGGCGCAGGTCATTCCCTTTACCGCGCAGACGCGCATCTCCGGGGTCAGGGTCGGCGCGCGCGTGATCCAGAAGGGGGCCGTCCAGGCGATTCTCAAGGCCAACCCGCAGGCCAGCGAAACGGCTGCGGCGACCGAGCTGGCGCGCGTGACCGAGGAGATCGGACGGGCCGGCGGCACCCCGCTGGCGGTGGCCGTCGACGGCCGCCTGCTCGGCGCGATCTTCCTCAAGGATATCGTCAAGGCGGGCATTCGCGAGCGCTTTGGCGAACTGCGCGCCATGGGCATCCGCACGGTGATGATCACCGGCGACAACCCGCTCACCGCCGCGGCGATCGCGGCGGAAGCGGGGGTGGACGATTTCCTCGCCGAGGCGACCCCGGAGGACAAGCTCGCGCTCATCCGCAAGGAGCAGCAGGGCGGGCGCCTGGTGGCGATGTGCGGGGACGGCACCAACGATGCCCCCGCGCTGGCGCAGGCCGATGTCGGGGTGGCGATGAACACGGGCACGCAGGCCGCGCGCGAGGCGGGCAACATGGTCGATCTCGACAGCGATCCGACCAAGCTGATCGAGGTCGTCGGGCTGGGTAAGCAACTGCTCATGACGCGCGGTGCGCTGACCACGTTTTCGGTCGCCAACGACGTGGCCAAGTACTTCGCGATCATCCCGGCGATGTTCGTCGCGCTCTATCCGGGGCTTGGCGTGCTCGACGTGATGCGGCTGGCCAGCCCCGAGAGCGCGATCCTCTCGGCGATCGTCTTCAACGCGCTGATCATCCCCTGCCTCGTGCCGCTCGCGCTGCGGGGGGTGGCCTGCAAGCCGATGGCGGCCGGGCCGCTGCTGGCGCGCAATCTGACGATCTACGGGCTCGGCGGCCTGCTCGCCCCGTTCGCCGGCATCAAGCTCATCGACCTTGCCGTCAGCGGCCTGGGTCTTGCCTGAGGAGAAGGCATCATGAAGAACGACATTCTCTCGTCGCTGCGCCCGGCTCTGGTCATGACCGTGCTCTTCGCGCTGCTGCTGGGCCTGGCCTATCCGCTGGCCATGACCGGCCTTGGCCAGACGCTGTTTCCGGTGCAGGCCGACGGAAGCCTGGTGCGCGCGAACGGCACGGTGATCGGCTCGAGGCTGGTCGGACAGGCGTTTACCGCAAGCGGCTATTTCCACCCCCGCCCTTCGGCTCCGGGGGAGGGGTATGATGGCCTGGCCTCGGGCGGGTCGAACCTGGGCCCGGCGTCCAAGGCGCTGCACCAACGTGTCGCGGGCCAGGTTGCGGCGCTGGAGCAAGCGCAGCCGGGCCAGCCCATCCCGGTGGATCTGGTCACTGCCTCGGGATCGGGGCTCGATCCCGACATCTCGCCCGAAGCGGCCCGCTATCAGGTCGCGCGCGTGGCGAAGGCCCGCGCGATGAATCCGGCGCTGGTGCGCGGCCTCGTCGAAGCGGCGATCGAGCGGCCCCTGCTGGGATTTATCGGGGAAGCCCACGTAAATGTGTTCGAACTCAATCGACGGCTGGACGCACTTCCCGCTAAGCCTGCGGCGTGAGCGAACCGGATCGTCCCTTGCCCGAAGCCCTTTTGCGCGCCGCCGCGCAGGAGGGCCGTGGCCGCCTCAAGATCTTCCTGGGCGCCGCTCCGGGGGTCGGCAAGACCTGGGCCATGCTCACGCAGGGGCACCAGCGCCGGGCGCGCGGCGTCGACGTGGTGGTCGGCGTGGTCGAGACGCATGGCCGGCGCGAGACCGAGGCGCTCGTCGAGGGGCACGAAGTCATTGCCCGGCGCACCGTCGATCACGCCGGCCACAGCCTTGGCGAAATGGACATCGACGCGATCCTCGAGCGGCGCCCCGCGCTGGTGCTGGTCGACGAACTGGCACACACCAACGCCCCCGGCAGCCGCCACCCCAAGCGCTACCAGGACGTCGAGGAATTGCTCGATGAGGGTATCGACGTGTTTTCGACGCTCAACATCCAGCATGTCGAAAGCCTCAACGACGTGGTCGCCTCGTTCACGCGGGTGCGGGTGCGCGAGACGGTTCCCGATTCGATCCTCGAGCAGGCCGAGATCGAGGTCGTCGACATTCCCCCCGACGAACTGATCGAGCGGCTCCGCGCGGGCAAGGTCTATATCCCGCACGAAGCGACCCGCGCGCTCGGGCACTTCTTCTCCAAGTCCAACCTCACCGCCTTGCGCGAGCTGGCGCTGCGCCGCGCGGCGCAGGCGGTCGATGCGCAGATGCTCGAACACGTTCGCGCGCACGCGCTGGCGGGCAGCTTCGCGGTGGGCGAGCGGATCGTCGTGGCGGTCAGCGAACACCCCCAGGCGGCGGGTCTGGTGCGCGCGGGCAAGCGCATGGCCGATGCGCTCAAGGCCCCCTGGAGCGTGGTCCATATCGCGACCCAGCGCGACACGGCGCTGCGCGACGAGGACCGCCATCACCTGTCCGAAACGCTGGCGCTCGCCTCGCGGCTGGGCGCCACGACGGCGAGCATTCCGGCCTCGGGCGTCGCTGAAGGGCTGGTCGCCTTCGCCCGCGAGGCGCGCGCGACGCAGGTCATCCTGGGCAAGACGCAGCGCAGCTGGTGGTTCGAATGGCGGCACGGTTCGGTGGTCGACCGGCTGGTGCGTTCGATCGGAGAGGTCGCCATCCATGTCCTCCCCTCGGCCGCACCCGCCGCGCGCCCGCGCACGGGGGCCTCGGGCGCGGGACGTTCGGCCGTGCCC